>JBBRSX010000015.1:0-66148 GCA_038244925.1 Hyphomicrobiales bacterium
CAAATCGTGCCGCAACAACTGACGTGAAGAGACATTGACACTCGCCAAAATCGGTTCGCGCGAGCGCAGCGCGCGCTGCCAGAGCGCGCGTTGCTTGGCGGTCTGATCCAGCACGAACATGCCGAGATCGACGATCAGGCCGATCTCCTCGGCAATGGTGATGAATTCCACCGGCGACATGCGGCCGAGCTTGGGATGGTCCCAGCGCGCCAGCGCCTCGAAGCCGGCGATCGAGCGATCCTCCAGCCGCACGATCGGCTGGTACAGGATGGTGATTTCCTGGCGCTCGATGGCGCGGCGCAATTCGCTTTCCAGCGTCAGGCGATCGGTCTTGCGGGCGCGCATCGCGGGTTTGTAGACGTCGATGCGATCACCGCCGATGCGCTTGGAATGATACATCGCAAGCTCGGCGTCCTTGATGATCTCCTCGGAGAGTTGGGTCTGCGGATCGGAGAGCGCTAGTCCGATCGAAGCGGTGAGGAAAATCTCGCGGTCGTTGAAGGCGATCGGCGCCCGGATGGTCTTGCGGATGGTTTCGGCAAAGGCCGTGATGCGCGCCGGGTCCTGTTCCGACATCAGGATCAGGCCGAATTGGTCGCCGGAGAGCCGGGCCAGGGTGTCCTGCGGTTTCAGGATGCGGGTCAGCCGCCGCGCCAGCGTCAGCAGGATCGAGTCGCCGACCGCGATGCCGACGGAATCGTTGACCTGCTTGAAGCGGTCGAGGTCGATCACCATCAGTGTCGGCCGCAGGTTCGGCATCGATTTGGCGAAATTGGCAACCGCGCCGAGCCGGTCGATGAACAATTTGCGGTTCGGTAAACCAGTGAGGTTGTCATGCACGCTGTCGTGCAACATCCGCTCTTCGGCGTTCTTGGCGTCGGTGACGTCGGTCAGCGTGCCGACCACGCGCGAGACTTCACCGTCGGAGCCGACCACCGGGCGCGCCTTCAGCGCGAACCACATGAAGTGGCCGTCGGGGGTGCGAAGCCGAAAATCCTGCACCAGCCGGCCGCGGCGCTGGTCGAGCACGCTGTCGAGGGCCGCTCTGAATCGATCCTGGTCGAGCGGGTGCAGCACTTCGAGCCATTTTGCCGCCGGGCCTTCCAGCGTGCCGCGTTTGAGGCCGAGCAGGCTTTCGGTCTCGGGGCTGGTGAAAACCTTGTCGGCGGAGACGTCCCAGTCCCAGATCAAATCACCGGAGCCGGTCAGCGCCAGCGCGCGGCGTTCGACGTCGGAGACCACGCCGGTGGTGGCGCCGCCGCCGGCAAACGCGTGCTGCATGACCGTAAATCCGATCAGCATCACGATCAGCACCAGGCCGCCGAGCAGCGCCGGGCCGACGATGTCGTTGGTGACGCTGCCCGCCACCGTCATGCCGGCGGCGATCACCCAGACCACCAGCAGGAACCAGGTCGGGATCAACAGTACCGCGCGATCGAAACCGTGGGTCGATAGATAGACGATCAGCGCGAAGCCGGCGAAGGCGATCAGCACCAGCGAGATGCGCGCGATGCCGGAGGCGACGGCCGGATCGAACAGCGCCAGCGCCACCAGCGAGCCCAGAAAGGCCAGCCAGCCGACGGTGATGTGGGAATAGCGCACATGCCAGCGGCTGAGATTGAGATAGGCGAACAAAAACACCAGTAGCGTCGCGGCCAAAATCGCTTCGCCCGCCGCGCGCCAGACGCGCTCGGCGTTGTTCGACATGTCGAGCACCTTGCCCCAGAAGCCGAAGTCGACACCGATATAGACCAGCACCGCCCAGGCCAGTGCGGCGGCGGCCGGGAACATGATGCTGCCCTTGACCACGAACAGAATGGTGAGCACGAGGGCCAGGAGTCCGGAAATGCCGATCACGATGCCCTGGTAGAGCGTGAACGAGTTGACCTTGTCCTTGTAGGCGTCCGGTTCCCACAGATAGAGCTGCGGCAATTTATCGGTGCGAAGTTCCGCGACAAAGGTGACGACGGCGCCGGGGTCGAGCGTGATGCGGAAGATGTCGGCGGTGGCGCTCTCCTGGCGCTCCGGACGGTCGCCGGTCGAGGGCGTGATCGTTGCGACACGCGACAGGCCGAGATCGGGCCACAGCAGGCCCGACGACACGATGCGGTAATGCGGCGCCACGATCAGACGGTCGAGCTGGTCGTCGGTGTTGTTGGCAAGCGCGAACACCACCCAGTTCTGTCCGCCTTCGCGGGCCCGGACCTCGATGCGGCGGACGATGCCGTCGGTGCCCGGGGCGGTCGAAACCTGGATACGGTCGGTGTCGCTGCGCTGATGGTCGAGCACGGCGGTGAGGTCGATCGCAGGCGCGTCACCGCGGACGCTGACCGCGTCGATGGCGCGCGCCGGGGTCGCGGCCGCAAAAATCATGAGGCCCAGCGCAAGGAGCGGCGCAAGGCACCTGATCAGACGCAATGTCAGTACTCCGCGATCAACGATTTCCCGGGGCCGGCGCGTCGCCCCACGTTGCCGCGATAAATGACATGAAAGCGAAGCGAATCAAAGGGTTTCCACCCACGCTCCGCTCGAGATCGTTAAACCGCCAACACAATTTTGCCAATATGTTGGGAGGTCTCCATCCGCCGGTGCGCGTCGGCGGCCTTTTCCAGCGGGAATGTGCTGTCCATCAGGGGCTTTACCCGGCCCTCGCGCAACAGCGGCATCACCTTGGCCTCGATCGCCGCGACCATGGCCGCCTTATCCGCATTGCTACGGGGGCGTAACGTCGACCCGGTATGGGTCAGCCGTTTCACCATCACCTTGGCGATGTTGACGGTGACCTTGGGGCTGTTGAGGGTGGCGATCTGCACGATACGGCCGTCGACCGCGGCGGCATCGTAGTTGCGATCGACGTAGTCGCCGGCGACCATGTCGAGGATCACGTTGGCACCCGTGCCATCGGTCGCTGTCTTGGTCTCGGCGACAAAATCCTCGGTCTTGTAATTGATGGCGCGGTCGGCACCGAGCTTGAGGCAAGCATCGACCTTGTCCTGCGAGCCGACGGTGACGATCACCTTGGAGCCGAACGCCTTGGCCAACTGGATCGCCATGGTGCCGATGCCGGACGAGCCGCCATGGATCAGCAGGGTTTCACCGGGCTTGAGACCGCCGCGTTCGAACACATTGTGCCAGACCGTCATCAGGGTTTCGGGGGTCGCGCCGGCTTCCAGGATCGACAGTGACGGCGGCACCGTCATCGCCTGCGCGTCTTGCGCGATGCAATATTGCGCGTAGCCGCCACCGGCCACCAGCGACATCACCTTGTCGCCGAGCTTGTGCTTCGTGGCGCCCGCGCCGAGCGCGACCACTTCGCCGGCGATTTCAAGACCGGGCAGGTCGCTGGCGCCGGGCGGCGGCGGATAGGCGCCGGAGCGCTGCGCGACGTCGGGACGGTTGACGCCGGCGGCCATCACCTTGACCAGGATTTCGCCCGGGCCGGGCACCGGAAGCTTCCGGGTTTCCGGCAACAGCACCTCGGGACCACCGGGCTTGCTGATGCCGACGACGGTCATTTGCGCGGGCAGCTTTTCCATGATTTGTCCTTGCGAAACGCGGATAATTTTAAATGGCGGCCCCTGATTAGCCAGCCCGGCTGCGGCTGGCAACCGCCCCAGGGATCGCCGGACCGCCGAGCTATTGCCGGAGGAACGCATGGCCACCGAGGACGACGACAAGCCGCGCAAGAAAATCAGCCACGAGATCGGCCAGGATCTGTCGCTGCTGTCGGTCGAGGAGTTGACCGAGCGTATCGCGCTGATGAATTCGGAAATCGAACGGCTGCAGCAGGCCGCCACCAAAAAGCGCGCGTCCAAGGACGCCGCGAACAGTTTCTTCAAGTCGTAGCTGCTGTTGTCCCAGCCCCCATTGCGGGCTCGGCGGGGACGACGACTGAGTCAATTCCGAAACTCGGCCAATGGCCGACATGGCAAACAATCTTTAAAGAAAATCGTTCGTTTACGATCAATTAAGCTTTCTCGATTATGACTATGCCTGTCCTCGTTTGGACACCGAGTGGCTCCTGTCCACTCTGTTTGACGCCTCCCTGTTATCAACTTCAAAAGCCGCCGGAAACGGCGGCTCTTTTTTGTCCGGAGCATGTGCTGGAAACCATAAATCCGGTTGCTGCTGGACTCCCGCCCACACAAGCGCAATGATTTGTTCATCATAAGCCGGCGGCTTTCACAGGCCGGCAGAGTAACTGTGGCGTGAGGGCGTTAACCATGGCGGACCGTTCGCATAGCGAATCCGCGCTCGTTCAATTCAGCGAGCGGCTGACTAATTCGGCGGCATTCGGAACCCTGTTCCGGGAGGGCATGGACCTGGTCGAGGAGACCGCCGCCTATCTCGACGGTGACGGCCGCACCGACGCCAAGTCGCTTGAGCGTGCCGTAAGCCTCACTTACGCCACCGAAAGCATGCGGCTCACCACCCGCCTGATGCAGCTTGCGTCATGGCTGCTGCTGCATCGTGCGGTCAAGGAAGGCGAGATGACGCTGACCCAGGCCAACCGCGAAAAGACCAAGGTCAAGCTCTCGGCAGCCGATCCCGGCCCGGACGACATGATCGCGAAACTGCCGCAGCAACTGCAGGATCTGATTACGCGCTCGATGAACCTGCAGGCCCGGGTACGCCGGCTCGATATCACCATCCACGCCACGCCTTCCGAACGCGCGCCGATCGGCAATCCGCTGGTGCCGCAGCTCAACCGGCTGAAGGCCGCGTTCGAGCGGTAAGTTTTGAAGGTCGTCATTCCGGGATGGTGCGTTAGCACCAGACCCGGAATCGCGAGATTACGGGTTCGATGCTTCGCATTGCCCCGGAATGACGACACAAAAAAACGCCCCGGAATAACCGGGGCGTTTTGCATTTCTGGGCCGCAAAAAGCGGGGTCGAAAAACCCTCAATCCTTCTTGAGGAAGCCCGAAAACTTCTTCTGGAAGCGCGACACGCGGCCACCGCGGTCCAGCAGCTGCTGCGAGCCGCCGGTCCAGGCCGGGTGCGACTTGGAGTCGATGTCCAGGTTCAGCTTGTCGCCTTCCTTGCCCCAGGTGGAGCGGGTCTGGTACTCGGTCCCGTCGGTCATAACGACCGTAATCGTATGATAATTCGGGTGAATTTCGGCTTTCATGGCATATCCTTTGGCGCGCCGGCGCCCGGCTCTAATGTCAGGAGATACGGGATTTGGCGGCTCTATAACGCAGTCAAGCCATCAAAACAAGCTACGTAGATGACCTGATTGGGAATCTCCCGGATTTGCCAGAGGGGGCCGTGGAGCCTATCTGAGGGCGGCACAACGGGTCGAATTTCATGAGCGCAGCGGAACAGCTTGAAGACGTCGGCGGCAAGCTGCCGCCGCCGCGCGATGCGCTGCTCGAGGAAGAGGCCTTCATCGAAGCCCGGCTGACGGAGCCGCCGGCGAGGACCGGCGCCAAGCTTCGCCCGCTGCTGGCGCTGGCGCCCTATGTGGCGCGCTACCGGGGCAGGGCCTTTCTGGCGTTCATTTCGCTGACGGTGGCGGCGATCACCACTCTGGTCGTGCCGATCGCGGCGCGGCGCATGATCGACTTCGGCTTTACCCCCGAAGGCATCGCCCTGATCAACAGCTATTTCAGCGTCATGATCGCCGTCGTCGCGGTGCTGGCCAGCGCCAGTGCCTCGCGGTTCTATCTGGTGATGACGATCGGCGAGCGCATCGTCGCCGACCTCCGGCGCGACGTGTTCGCGCACCTGATTTCGCTGTCGCCGGCCTTTTTCGATTCCGCGCGCTCGGGCGAACTGGTGTCGCGGCTGACCGCCGATACCACCCAGATCAAGTCCGCGGTCGGGGCCTCGGTATCGATCGCGCTGCGCAACGTGATGCTGTTCATCGGCGCGGCCACCATGATGGTGATCACGAGCCCAAAACTGTCCGGCTTCGTGCTGCTGGCGATCCCGGTGATCGTGATCCCGCTGGTCGCGTTCGGGCGCTGGGTGCGGCGGCTGTCGCGCAACGCCCAGGACACGCTGGCGGATGCGACGTCCTATGCGTCGGAACTGCTCGGCGCCATCCGGACGGTGCAGGCCTTTACCAGCGAGGGGATGGCCAACACCCGCTTCGGCGGCGGGGTCGAGCAGGCCTACGAGGCGGCACGGACCTCGACCCGGGCCCGCTCGATCCTGACACTGATCATCATCTTTATCGTGTTCTCCAGCGTCGTCGCCATTCTCTGGGTCGGCTCGCATGACGTGCTGACCGGCGCGATCTCCCCGGGCCGGCTCGGCCAGTTCGTGCTGTACGCGGCGTTCGCTGCGAGCTCGCTCGGGCAACTCAGCGAGGTCTGGGGCGAAGTCTCGGCCGCCTCCGGCGCCGCCGAGCGGCTGTTCGAGATTCTGCGCGTCAAATCCCAGATCACGGCGCCCGCACGGCCGGTGGCGCTGCCGGTGCCGGCCCGCGGCGACGTCGGGTTTGACAACGTCAGTTTTGCCTATCCGACCCGGCCGGACACGCTGGCGATCGATGGTGTCAAACTATCTGTACGAGCCGGCGAAAAGGTCGCGATCGTCGGTCCTTCGGGCGCCGGCAAGAGCACGCTGTTTCATCTGCTGCTGCGGTTTTACGATCCGGCAAGCGGTGTGATTTCGCTCGACGGTGTCGCGATCAAGTCGGCCGAACCGCAGGCGTTGCGGGCACGTATCGCGCTGGTGCCGCAGGATTCCGTCGTGTTCGCGGCCACCGCGCGCGAAAATATCCGCTTCGGCCGGCCTGATGCCAGCGATGCCGAGGTCGAGCGCGCGGCCGACCTCGCGCATGCCACCGAATTCCTGCGCCGGCTGCCCGGCGGATTCGAGGCGCAACTCGGCGAGCGCGGCGTGACGCTGTCCGGTGGCCAGCGCCAGCGCATCGCGATCGCACGCGCGATCCTGCGCGATGCGCCGCTGTTGCTGCTCGACGAGGCCACTTCCGCGCTCGACGCGGAGAGCGAAACCCTGGTGCAGACCGCACTCGAAGAATTGATGCGTCATCGCACCACGCTGGTGATCGCGCACCGTCTCGCCACCGTATTGTCCTGTGACCGCATCATGGTGATGGACCAGGGCCGCATTGTCGAGCAGGGCACGCACGCGGAACTGGTTGCGGCCAACGGCCTCTATGCAAGGTTGGCCCGGCTGCAGTTCGAGGGGATTTGAGCGGCGAAAGCGGGAACCAGATCGTCGCCTGTCTGTTGCAACCTCGCTCTAGCTTGAGAGCGAAGTTCAATCGAACAGGAGATGGTCATATGCCGTTCCGCCGCGCAGGTTTTGCGCTGACGCCGCCCTCCGTCGTGATCTTCGTGATTTCGCTGGTGCTCGCCGCGGCCGCTTTCCTCGTCCACTACGCGCATGTTTCCGTTCCGATCGTCAGTTCGGCCCGGGTATTCGACGTGCTGGCGATCGCCTATGTCGTACTGATGATCGGCGTGCTGTTTCGGGGTGTCTGACGTTGCGGGATGCCCGCGAACGATCGTAGAGCGTTTTCGAGCGAAGTGGGTACAGGTTCGCGTGAAGAAAACGCGTCAAAACAAAGTGCTGGAGCCCGGTTCTGATTCAATCAGAACCGATGAGGCTCTAGCCGTCGTCGTCACATTTGGGCGACAGCGTAGGGACATTTGGCCACGACCAGTTTTTCCAGGAGCCGTCTTTTACGACGCATGCCGCAGCTGCTGGCGTTATCGCCGTGGCTTCATTGCTCGATGCCACCTGATAGTAAGCGTCATCGGACGTGAAGCGCTGGTCCAGGTAGGTTCCGAGAAAATATCCGGCAACGACCATCGCCAGGAAGGTTGCCGCGCGCTTTGTAAATTCGGACCGCATCGTCGTGCCTCCGCAAATGAGCTATTCTAGAGCATGCTTTTGAACATGATCTTTTCGGACAACCGGTGCCCACTTTTCCGGATCATGCTCTAGCCGGATCGGGCTACGTCTCCTGCGGATTAGAGCACCGTCGATTGCAGCGGCCTGTGACCGGAATCACGCTTCCAGGCCATTTTCAGCACCAGTCGTTTTGACCCCGGGTTCACGTCCTCGCCCGTGTGCACGAAGCCGTTGCGTTCGTAGAAGCGGATCGCCCGGTTGTTGTCGGCGTTGACCTTCAGCGTGACGCCGGCAGGTGACAGGCGCTTGGCTTCATCGACCAGCACGGTTGCGAGTTTGGAGCCCCAATGTTCCGGGCTGACCACGAGTTGGTCGAGATAGCCCGATGGATCGATGGTGACGAATCCGATCAGGTCCTGCGCCTGTTCGGCGACGACAATGGCGGCATTCGGCACCAGCTCGTTGCGCCAGCGCTCGCGCCACCACGCCACGCGCGCGGCAAAGTCGATCGAGGGATAGGCCAACTGCCAGGTCCGCAGCCATAAGTCGATGGTCGCGTCTTCGTCTTCAGCGCGATAGGGGCGCAATTGAAACGCAGTCGCCACTAGCGTTCCGTCAGCTTCAGCTCGATGCGGCGGTTGCGCTTGTAGGCTTCTTCGGTCGGCGCGGTGTCCAGCGGCTGGAATTCGGCAAAGCCGGCGGCGACCAGCCGCTGTGCGGGTACGCCGAGCGAGACCAGATATTGCACCACCGAGATGGCGCGGGCCGACGACAATTCCCAGTTCGACTTGAACACCGGGCTGTTTAGAATCGGCCGCACGTCGGTGTGGCCGTCGACCCGCAGCACCCAGGCGATCTCGCTCGGGATCTGCCTGTCGAGTTCGACCAGCGCGGTGGCGAGCTTGTCGAGTTCGGCCTTGCCTTCGGGCAACAGCAAAGCCTGGCCGGTATCGAAGAACACTTCCGACTGGAACACGAAGCGGTCGCCGACGATGCGGACATCCGGCCGGTTGCCGAGAATGGCGCGCAGCCGGCCGAAGAACTCCGAGCGGTAACGCGACAATTCCTGCACCCGCTGCGCCAGCGCCACGTTCAGCCGCGAGCCGAGATCGGCGATGCGGCCCTGCGATTCCTTGTCGCGCTTCTCCGAGGCTTCGAGCGCTTCTTCGAGTGCGGCGAGCTGGCGGCGCAGCGCGCTGATCTGCTGGTTCAGCACCTCGATCTGGGCCAGCGCGCGCGACGAAACCTGCTTTTCGGAATCGAGCGCCTTGTTGAGTTCGGTGGCGCGGCCTTCGGCGTTGCTGCCGGCGCCGGCGAGGCCGTCATAAAGCCCCTTGATGCGATCCCGGTCGGCTTCCACGGAGGCCAGCCCTGCGCGCGCCTGCGCGAGCTGGTCGTTGAGGCTGAGCCCGGTGAGTTTTTCCAGCGACAGCAGGTCGTTCAACTGCGCGAGCTTGGCGTTGAGCTGCTCCAGCGCCTTGTCCTTGCCGGTGACTTCCTGCGACAGGAAGAACTGCACCACCAGGAACACCGACAGCAGGAACACGATCGACAGCACCAGCGTCGACAGCGCGTCGACGAATCCCGGCCAATAGTTGAATCCGGATTCGTTGCGGCGGCTACGGGCGAGGGCCATCGGCTTCTCTCTTGCTGATAAATCAGGTTAGCTCTTCTCGGGCTGCCGGGCGATCCGCTCCAGCAGCTTCTTGATCTCGCGATTCTGCTCGCCCTGGCCGTCGGCCCATTCGCGGATCATCTGCTGCTCGGTGCGCATATGTGCGACCAGGCCCTGAATGGCCTCGGCGAGGTTGGCCATCGCCGCCGTGGTGTTGCGGCTGCCGCCGCCTTCCTCGACTACGGTGCGCAGCCGTTCCATCGCGTTATGCAATTCGCCACTGCCGCCGGACGCACCCTCACCGGCATATTCGCGCACCGTGGAGGCAAGCCAGTCTTCGAGATCGGTATAGAAGCGGTTCTGCGCCTGACTCGACTGCAGGTCGAGAAACCCCAGGATCAGCGAGCCGGCGAGGCCGAACAGCGAGGACGAGAACGAAATGCCCATGCCGCCGAGCGGCGCGGCCAGTCCCTCCTTCAGGGTGTCGAACAGCGCGCCGGCGTCGCCGCCGACCTTGAGCCCGTCGATCACCTTGCCGACGGAGCCGACGGTCTCGATCAGGCCCCAGAAGGTGCCGAGCAGGCCGAGAAACACCAGCAAGCCGGTCATGTAGCGGGAGATGTCGCGGGCTTCGTCCAGCCGGGTCGCGATCGAGTCCAGCAGATGCCGCATGGTCTGTTGCGAGATCGTCATCCGCCCGGTGCGCTCGCCGCCGAGTATCGCCGCCATCGGTGCCAACAATTTCGGGCGCTGCTCGATTGCGAGACCGGGATCGGCGATGCGGAAATTGTTGACCCAGGAGACTTCGGGATACAGCCGGATCACCTGCCGGAATGACAGGATGATGCCGATAAACAGTACCGCGCCGATCAAGGCATTGAGGCCGGGATTGGCGAAGAAGGCGGTGATGATCTGCTTGTAGAGAACGACCATGACCAGCGCGCACAGCACCAGAAACACCAGCATCCGCACCAGAAAAATCCGGGGCGAGGACAATTTGCTCAGTTCGATCTCCATGTCGGAGCGGGAGGAGGGGCCTGAGGGCATTGCGAGTGTCATCCGTTGGAAAAGCCGCGCTGGGAACCAATATGGCACAGCGCGCCGGAGAATGAAGCTGGGAAAGTCCGGATTTTGGGGTCAACCAAAGTGGAACTGGATCCCGAAACGTATTTCGTCCGGATGTCCAACCGGATTACGCATGATTGCCTGTCATCTCGAAGCGCCGGCGATCGCCGCTTTTGGTCCAGGTTCGTTGCCGGCCGAGGCCCGATGAAAACGACGACTAACGAAGCCTTTACCGATTCGTGCTGGGCGCCTCAAAAAATTGCGGTTGCTGCCTCCTCTTGCAACTAAATGATGGGGTTTCGAGCGGTTGTTCCGGGCTCGGTTCCAATCGTTTAGATGGAACCGGCTCACAATCGAGTGAGTCCGGGAAAGTTTCTGTAAAATCAGAGCGATAGCATCGTGTGACATTGGGCCGCCGCGAAACGTATTGCGTTGCAGCAAGCTCGCTTTATCCTGATTGCGTCAACAGTGATCAGTCACCGCGACGTCGCGTGGGTTTTCTTGCTCGCGCTTCCATTCGAACTTGGGGCGATACTTCCAATGTCTGAACTTCGTACGCAATCGGCATGCATCGCATTGATGTTGGCCGCGATGGCGCCGCTGCTTGCCGGCTGCAATGAACCGATGGCCGCGGTCGCGGCGACACCGGTCGAGCCGGAAGTCGGAATCTTCACGGTAACGCCACATCCACGCGCCATCACGCGCGAGTTGCCGGGCCGGATCTCGCCGACCCGCGTGTCGGACGTTCGCGCGCGCGTTTCGGGTATCGTCGTCGAGCGGCTGTTCCAGCAAGGCACCGAAGTGAAAGCGGGCGATCCGCTGTATCGGATTGACCCGAGGCCCTTCGACGTCGAGTTGCAGGCCAGCGAAGCCGCGCTGGACAAGGCGGCGGCGGCGCTCGATCTGGCCACTCAGCACGCGCGGCGCATTGCGACGCTGACCAGTCAGCGCGCGGCGCCTGAAGCCGAAAACGAAAAAGCCATTGCGGCCCAGCGTCAGGCTGAAGCCGAAGTCGGCAGTCGCAAGGCCGATGTGGCGCGCGCCAGGCTCAATCTCGATTACGCGACCGTTCGTGCGCCGATCAGCGGCGTGGTTGGCGCGGCACTCGTCAGCGAAGGCGCGCTTGTTGTGCAGAACGATACGACGAGTCTGGCGACGATCCAGCAACTCGATCCGATCTACGCCGACTTCACCCAATCGGTCTCGGAGATGAACAAGCTGCGTCGGGCCTTCGACAATGGCGATCTCGACCGGATTGCGCCTGACGCGGCCAAGGTTCGTCTGGTGCTGGACGACGGCACGATTTATCCCATTGCCGGCAAGCTTCTGTTTTCGGAAGCCAAGGTGGATGCCTATACCGGGCAGGTCACGTTGCGTGGCCAGTTTCCCAATCCGAAGCGCGAATTGCTGCCCGGCATGTATGTTCGTGTGCTGATCGAACAGGGCATCGACGCCGATGCGATGGCGGTGCCGCAGCAGGCGATCCAGCGTGACGCCGGCGGCGGCAGCGAGGTGTTCGTGGTCAAGGACGACGGCCGCGTCGCGAAGCAGGCGGTCCGCACCGGTGCGATCCAGGACGGTGTTTGGCTCGTCAGCGAGGGATTGAAGGATGGCGATCAGGTGATCGTTGAGGGATTTCAGAAGTTTGCCGCAGGCGACAAGGTCAAGGCCAAGACCTGGATCGACGCCGACGCATCGACCGGCGCACTTTCCAGCGCGTCGGCAACGCGCTGAGCCTGACGGATGCCAAGTTTCTTCATCGACAGGCCGATTTTCGCCTGGGTAGTCGCGCTGTTCATCTGCCTGATCGGGACGATCGCGATTCCGCTGCTGGCGGTCGCGCAATATCCGATCATCGCGCCGCCCTCGATCTCGGTCTCGACCAATTATCCAGGCGCCTCGCCGGAAAATCTCTATAACAGCGTCACACGGCTGATCGAGCAGGAGCTCAACGGCGCTGCCGGCATTCTCAACTTCGAATCCACCAGTGATTCGCTGGGGCAGGTCGAGATCACCGCGAACTTCGTGCCCGGCACCGACATCGGCCTGGCGTCGGTCGATGTCCAGAATCGCATCAAGCGGATTGAGTCGCGGCTTCCGCGCGCCGTTCTGAAGGAAGGTATCCTCGTGGAGGAGGCTTCCGCCGCGGTGCTTCAGATTATCACGCTCACCTCGACCGACGGCAGCCTCGACGAGGTCGGCCTCGGCGATTTCATGATCCGCAACGTGCTCGGCGAAATCAGGCGCATCCCCGGCGTCGGCCGCGCCACGCTGTATTCGACCGAGCGCTCGCTGCGCATCTGGGTCGATCCGGCCAAGCTCGTTGGCTACGGTTTGACCGCCGATGACGTCAACAAGGCGATCACGGCACAGAATGCCCAGGTCGCTTCCGGCAGCGTCGGCGCCGAGCCGAGCACGGCGGACCAGAAGATTTCGGCACTGGTGCTGGTGAAAGGCCAACTCTCATCGCCCGACGAAGTCGGCGCCATCATCCTGCGCGCCAATGCCGACGGCTCGACGGTGCGGTTGCGCGACGTCGCCCGCGTTGAAATCGGCGGAATGAGCTATCAGTTCAACACCCGCCTCAACGGCAAGCCGACGGCGGGCCTCTCGGTGCTGCTGTCGCCGACCGGCAACGCGCTGGCGACCGCGAGCGCGGTGGAAGCCAAGATGAAGGAGCTGTCGCGCTTCTTCCCGGCCAACATCGCCTACGAAATCCCCTACAACATCACGCCGGTGGTGAAGGCCTCGATTGAAAAGGTGCTGTCGACGCTGGTCGAAGCGGTCGTGCTGGTCTTCATCGTGATGTTCCTGTTCCTGCAGAATATCCGCTACACCATCATTCCGACCATCGTGGTGCCGGTGGCGCTGCTCGGCACCTGCGCGTCGCTCCTGGTCGCCGGTTACTCCATCAACATGCTGACCATGTTCGGTATGGTGCTGGCGGTCGGCATCCTCGTCGACGACGCCATTGTCGTGGTCGAGAACGTCGAGCGCATCATGGCGGAGGAAGGCCTGCCGCCGAAGGAAGCCACCCGCAAGGCCATGTCGCAGATCTCGGGCGCCATCATCGGCATCACGCTGGTTCTGGTCGCGGTATTCGTGCCGATGGCGTTCTTCCCGGGCTCGGTCGGCATCATCTACCGCCAGTTCTCCGTCACCATGGTCACGGCAATCGCGTTCTCCGCGCTGCTCGCGATGTCGCTGACGCCTGCGCTGTGCGCCACCCTGCTGAAGCCGGTCGCGGCCGGCCATGCGCACGCGCGCAAGGGCGTATTCGGCTGGTTCAACCGCGTGCTCGATTCCAGCCGCGACGGCTATGCGCGCACGGTGAAGGGCTCGCTGAAGCGCACCGGACGCTTGATGCTGATTTACGCAGCGCTGCTGGTTGGATTGAGCTGGGCCTTCATCCGTCTCCCCGGCGGCTTCCTGCCGGTCGACGACCAGGGCTTCATCACCACCGACGTGCAGACGCCGTCGGACGCGTCCTACGCCCGCACCGAGGCAGCGGTCGAGAAGGTTGAAAAATATCTGAAGGGGCGCGCCGGTGTCGAGAACGTGACGTTCCTGACCGGCTTCAGCTTCCTGGGGCAAGGCGTCAACACCGCCCAGGCCTTCATCTCGCTGAAAGACTGGTCGGACCGGCCGGCGCGGGATTCCGCCGCTGCCATCGTCGCCGACATCAACCGCGAGCTGTCGTCGATCCGCGACGCCAGGATCACCGCGCTGCAGCCGCCGCCGATCGACAATCTCGGCAACTCCTCGGGCTTTTCGTTCCGCCTGCAGGACCGTGGACAGAAGGGTTTTGTGGCGTTGACCGCCGCCGCCGACCAGCTGATCGTTGAAGCCAATGCCAGCCCGGTTTTGCAGAAGGTCTATGTCGAGGGCTTGCCGCCGGCGCCGCAGGTCAACCTGACGATCGACCGCGAAAAAGCCGGCGCGTTCGGCGTCACCTTCGAGGACATCAACAGCACCATCTCGACCAATCTCGGGTCGAACTACATCAACGATTTTCCGAACCGCGGCCGCATGCAGCGCGTGATCGTGCAGGCCGACCGCGGCAGCCGCATGAACGCCGACGACATTCTCAATTACAATGTCAAGAACAGCCGCGGCCAACTGGTGCCGCTGTCCTCCTTCGCGACGGTCGAGTGGCAGAAGGGGCCAACGCAAATTGCCGGCTTCAACTATTATCCGGCGGTGCGCATCAGCGGCGAGGCCAGACCCGGTTACACCTCCGGCGACGCCATCGCCGAGATGGAGCGGCTCGCCGGAAAACTGCCGCGCGGTTTTGGCTTCGAATGGACCGGGCAGTCGCTGCAGGAAAAACTCTCGGGCTCGCAGGCGCCGTTCCTGCTCGGGCTGTCGGCGCTGGTGGTGTTCTTGTGTCTGGCAGCACTCTATGAAAGCTGGACCATTCCGCTCGCGGTGTTGCTGACGGTGCCGCTCGGCATCTGCGGCGCGGTGCTGGCGGCGTCGTTGCGCGGCCTGCCGAACGATGTCTATTTCACCGTCGGCCTGATCACCATCATTGGGCTGGCGGCGAAAGACGCGATCCTGATCATCGAATTCGCCAAGGATCTGCGCGCGCAGGGCAAACCGCTGATCGAGGCAACGGTGGAAGCCTGTACGTTGCGCTTCCGCCCGATCCTGATGACGGGTCTGGCGTTCGTCTGCGGCGTGCTGCCGATGGTGGTCGCGACCGGCGCCGGCGGCGCCAGCCAGCAGGCACTCGGCACCAGCGTCATGGGCGGCATGATCGCGGTGGTGGTCCTAGCGCTGCTGATGGTGCCGGTGTTTTTCGTCAGCGTGCAGCGGTTCTTTGCGGGGGACCGGGAGCCGAAGGTAGCGGCTCCGCAGGAACCGCATTCGTATGCCGTCGTCACCCGCGAAGGCGGATGACCCGGCAGGTCAGAGAAGGTGCGATTGACGCGGCAGGCCGCGATGTACTCCCCGGCGCGAAGCGCGAGCCGGGGCGCCTTTCGTCAGGCGGCACGTACCGTATCGAGAAATTTGCCAACTTCCAGCTTTAGGCGATTGCTGTCTCCAGAGAGGGATTGCGCGGCCGAAAGGACTTGTGACGAGGCCGATCCGGTCTCGGTGGCACCATGCTGCACATCCCCGATATGGGAGGAAACCTCCTGGGTGCCTTGCGCGGCCTGCTGCACATTACGGGAAATTTCTTGCGTCGCTGCGCCCTGCTCTTCGACCGCCGAAGCGATGGTTGCCGATATTTCGGACAATCTTTCGATGGTGCCGCTGATTTCCTTGATCGCCCCGACCGAGTCCCGGGTGGCCGCTTGAATGCCGTTTATCTGTTGCCCAATTTCACCAGTCGCCTTTGCTGTCTGCTCGGCCAAGGCTTTGACCTCCGAAGCCACCACCGCGAACCCGCGGCCGGCTTCTCCCGCGCGTGCAGCTTCAATGGTGGCATTGAGCGCCAACAGGTTGGTTTGACCTGCGATGGTATTGATGAGATCGACCACATCGCCGATCCGAGCCGCTGCTGACGACAATTCGCCTACTCTGTCGTTGGTTCTGCGAGCCTGATGGACCGCCTCGTTGGCTATGCGTGCCGATTCCTGCACTTGGCGGCTTATTTCGTTGACGGATGACGTCAACTCCTCGGTCGCGGAAGCCACCGACTGCACGTTGGTGGAAGCTTCCTCCGAAGCTGCGGCGACCGTCGTCGCAAGTTCCTGCGCACGAACGGCAGTCGACGAGAGCGTGCCGGCCGAGGCTTCCAATTCTGTTGCCGCGGAGGACACCGTCTCGATGATTTCTCCGACCGCACTTTCGAAGCCGTCGGCGAGTTTGGTCATGTCGGCTTTCCTCTGCACCGCCGCGCGCCTCTCGCTGGCCTTCAGCTCCTCCGCGTTGAAACGAACGAGGGTCTGCAGCGTTTGCAGATTGCGCAACGCTTCGCCGACTTCGTCATCCCGCGCGACAAACAACCGGTTGTCGAGCTTGCCTTCCGAGATGTTCAGCATCTCTCCGATCAGATGCCGCATTGGTCCGTTGATCGCGCGAAGCGCCTGCACGCCGATCAGGCTGGCAACGAGAGCGCCGAACAGCGAAGCCGCGAGTGAAATCCCGTTGGTCGCGAAGCCGAATTGAGCGAATAGGCCAACGCCGACGAAGAACGTCGCCTGTACCGCGATCAGCGTGATCAAGCGGGCTTTCAGCGTACCGTTGAAGAGCGAAAAGTAGTCCGCCAGCGAGCGGCGGCGAACGATGCCTGCATCGATCTTGTATCCGTGCGACTTCTTCTCGCGCAGCGCGGCGTAGACTTTCTCGGCTTCCGCGCGCTGGTCTGCTGGCAGCTTCGTGCGAATCGAGGTGAAGCCGACCACCTGACCATTCTCGCGGATCGGCGATGCCGTTGCCAGCACCCAGTAGAAATCGCCGTTCTTGCGCCGGTTCTTCACCGCACCGACCCAGGGTTTTCCGGCCTTCAGCGTATCCCAGAGATTCTCGAACGCTTCCGGCGGCATATCGGGATGGCGGATGATATTGTGCGGCTGACCCATGAGTTCAGCCTCGGTGAAGCCCGCGGCTTCGATAAATTGATCGTTGAAAAAGGTAAGTCGTCCCTTGGTATCGGTCTTCGATACGATGAGGGTGCTGTCGGTAATGGGAAATTCGGTCGTGGTCACCGGAAGATTGGTGCGCATTGCAGCGGTCCCCGAAAAAGTTCGAACGGCAATCGAGGCTGCCACATGTCCGAACGACATGGCGCCCGTTCGCTTCGGCAAAATTATGCGAGATAGTTTGTGCCGCTGTTAAATTATCAATCCGTGCAAACACGGGCTCTCACAAAACTTGCTGACAGATTGCGGCCTTCGGCGCGACGATCGCTTGACGTTGCAGAGTTCGATGGCGAGAAGGCCTGAACTGCATTCGGCTCCTTGGATATCCCGCTTTCCCGTAGAAACACGGAGATTGGCGCTGGATTATGGCCGTCGTTCCTTGTGATAGATCAACGGCTGCGTCCCGATTTCCTGCACGATGCTCTGAATATTCGCGATGGACCGATGCTGAGTTCAATTCAATATGGAAAAAACATTTTTTATACTCGACGACGATGTCAGCGTTCGGGAAGCGTTGCGAACGATCCTCGAGTTTGGCGGATACAAGGCAGTTTGTTTCGCCGACGAGACGGGTCTGCTGCAAGCGATACGGCAGCGCTGTCCCTTGGCCATTCTGCTCGATGTCAATCTGCCGGGTAGGTCGGGACTTGAAATTTTGAAGGGCGTTGCGACTTACACCGTCCCCGCCGTTATGATCTCCGGCCATGGCGACATACCGACTGTCGTGGAAGCAATGAAGAACGGAGCGCTGGACTTCATCGAAAAGCCTTTCAAGTACGAAGACATTCTGGGGCGCCTTGAAAAAATCGTCGCCGGCTTCTCGGGCAATCGCAATACGACCCTTCAGCAAAAAATATCGTCGCTGAACTTCCCCGGACGGGAACCGCTGACACGGCGGGAACGAGACGTACTTCAACTTGCGGTGACCGGATCCTCCAACAAGGAAATCGCCGAGAATCTCGGTATCAGCTATCGGACTGTCGAAGATCACCGCTCCAATATCACGCACAAGCTGGGATTGAAGAACATCGCCGAGTTGCTGGTCACCCTCCTAAAATAGCCGCTCTAGGATAACCACTCACCGCGGTGCTCCTTTCCCGCGTTTCCCCGGGATTGTGCCGGAGCCTTGGCACGTCCCCTCTTGGCACGTCCCCCTTTGGGGCGATCGCAATGTGGGCCATTTTTGCCGTCGCATTGCAGGCTGCGTTCCGACGGAGGTCGCAGATGCACCCGCGTACCCGGTGCATCGCCCACATGCCGCTCACGATCGTCATCGTCGCAGGCAGGTGTGGAGATAGCGAGCGTTGTGCGGAGGGCATCGCTCCTGGCCGCATGATAGGCGTATGCCGCCGATTTGCCCGACGTGTCAATACGTGCGTCGGCACGCGGTGTGTGCCGGCTACTTTGCATGGGGTTGTTTTCGATATTTTGGTTGGGAGGCTGCGCTCCTTCACCCGGGCTTGGATGATGACGACGTCGCGTGGCCTGTAGCGGTCGCCGCCTACTTCCCCAGCCCCTTGATGACCTTCACCAGCTCGGCGTGCACATATTCGTTGCCGCAGAGCACGTGCCCGGTCTTCAGTGGGTCGCTGGCGCCGTCAACGCAGCTGACGGTGCCGCCGGCTTCGCGGATCATGATCTGTCCGGCGGCCATGTCCCACGGCTGCAGGTTGCGCTCCCAGTAGCCGTCGAGGCGGCCGGCGGCGACGAAGGCCATGTCGAGCGAGGCGGCGCCGAAGCGGCGGAAGCCTGCGACCTTGCTCTGCAGCGCGGCCATCTCCCGCAGCGCCAGTTCGTGGTCGCCGCGTCCGATATGCGGCAGGCCGCAGGCGATCACGCATTCTTCCAGCCGGCGGCGGCCGGCGACGCGCAGCCGCTGGTCGTTGAGGAACGCGCCCTTGCCCTTTTCGGCGATGTAGAGTTCGTCGTTGGCGGGATTGTAGATCACGCCGGCGATGATGACGCCCTCGCGCTGCAGGCCAATCGAGATCGCGAATTGCGGAATGCCGTGCAGGAAATTGGTGGTGCCGTCCAGCGGATCGACGATCCAGGTGTGGCTCTTGTCGGCGCCTTCGCGGGCGCCGCCTTCCTCGCCGATGAAGCCGTAACCGGGCCGTGCCTTGGCGAGATCCTTGTAGAGAACTTCCTCGGCGCGCTTGTCGGCCAGGCTCACGAAGTTCGCCGGCCCCTTCAGCGACACCTGCAGATGCTCGATCTCGCCGAGGTCGCGCTTCAGGCCACGGCCGGCATTGCGCGCGGCTTTCACCATGACGTTGATAAGGGCTGAATGCAGCATGATGCGAGGCTTATGAGGTGCGAGGAAACGGGCCGTTGCCGTCAGAAGTCAGGGACTGGGTGCCCTGCTGATGTGCCGCCGTCAAGGCGTCATTTATTGGTGTTGCCGAGCCATTTGCGCGCCGCGTCCTGGGCCTTGGTGCGGTCCTCGGGGCTGACGCCCGCCAGCGCCTCGTCCAGCTCCGGGTCGCCTTTCCCCGCGGTTTTGGCGACAATGTGCCATTTCAGGCCCTCGACCTTGTCCACCGGTGCGCCCATGCCGCCGACCAGCACGCGGGCGAGCCGGTTTTGCGCGATCGGGCTGTTTTGCCTCGCCGCCTTGCGCAGCAGCGCGATGGCGGCGGCCTGGTTCTTAGGCGTGCCGGTGCCGTTATACATCGCGATGGCATATTCGACCTCGGCATCGACGTTGTCGGCCAGCGAGGCGGCCTGCAGCAGGCGCACCGCCTTGTCGATGTCCTTCGGGACGCCGGTACCCTCCTTGTAGAAGGTCGCGAGCGCGTATTGCGCCTCCGGGTTCCCTGCATCGGCCGCCACGCGCAGCAATTCGGCGGAACGTTTGAGGTCCTGCGGCAGCGTCTGCCCGTCGAGATAGAGCAGCGCCAGATTATAGGCCGCCTTGGGCTCGCCGAGCTTGGCCGAGGAGGCCAGCAGCTTGACGGCCTGCTCGCGGTCGACCTTGCCGCCGCGGCCGGACAGTTTCATCATCGCCAGCGCGAACATGCCCTCGCGATCACCGCCATCGGCTGCGCGCTGGTACCAGTCGGCGGCCTTCGCATAGTCGCGCTTGACGCCCATGGCGTTGGCGTAGAGCTCGCCCAGCATCGTCATCGCCTTCGGGTCGTTGGTAAACATCGCGCGCGTGGTCGCGAGATCGAACGCGGTCTTGTAGAGGCCGCGCTGATAGGCGCCGTAGACGAGGTCGACATTGGGATCCTCGAACGCGGCCGTCGGTGAGGGCGGCGAGGTGGGCGCTGGCGTCGGTGTCGGCGTCGCCGCAGGTTTGGGCGGCGCCGCAGGCTTCTTCGCCGCGGCCGGTGCTTTCGGCTTCGCTGCTTCCTTGGCGGTTTCTTTGGCGGTCGCTTTCTTCGCTGCCGGCTTGCTCTCGGGCGCTTGCGTCGCCGGCGGCGTCAGCGATATCTGCGCGGACGCAGCCGTAGCAGCCATCGAGAGGCACGCGAAAATCGATATGGGACGCAGGAGTTTCATGTCCCGGTCTATCCGTGCCCGGCTTCGGCTTTTCCGGGGGACGTCGCGTGCGCTTGCTGGATCACCTGTTCGATATCAATCAGGGCCGCCTTGGCGCCGCGCGGATCGGCCCAGATGAAATCGCCGACCAGAATAAAGTCCGCACCGGCGGCGGCGAATTCGAAAGCTTCCTCGCGCGAAACCGCAAAGCCGACGCAAGGCGGCTCGAAAAGTTCTTCCCACCATTGCAGCCGCTCGGCGATGGCCTCGACCGAGGGGCGCTGGCCGTTGTTGTCGGGCTCCCCGAACAGCACGTAGTCCGCGCCGGCTTCGCCCGCGGCCATCGAATCGTGGCGCGTGGCAAGGCCGCCGACACCGGCGATGCGGTCGGGTTTCAGCGACGGCAGGGCGTCTTCCATCGCTGCCAGGCTGCGCAGATGCGCGCCGTCGGCACCGGCGCGCGCCACCAGTTCGACATGGCCGTCCAGCAGCAGCGCGGCGCCGCCGTTCTGCACGGCCGGCGCCAGCGCCTTGATGCGCGAGATCATGGTCTTCTGGTCGGTCTCGCGAAGCCGCACCAGCACGGCCGCGACGTCGGTCGCCGCTAGCAGGTCCGGAAGACTTGCCGCGAATGGCGACGGATCGTCCAATTCGGGCGTTGCGAGATAGAGGCGCGGCACCGGGCGCGGCGGAGGAGTTTTAGTGGCCATGATGTCGGCTCGATGCCCCCGAACTGCGGCCAAAAAAGGGGCGGGGAAGGACCCGCCGCTTCAAATTAGTCAATTCATCATGAGAGGCCGTCAATGCGTCCGGCCGTCCCGGTTCATGCGACTTTCGGATCGAGCTCGCCGCTGGCGTAACGCCTGGCCATTTCGGCCGTCGTCAGCACCTTCTTGATCTTGCTGGCCTGACCCGCGGTGTTGAATTCCTGCAGCCGCTGTTTGCACAGCTTGGTCATCGCGTCCATCGCCGGCTTGAGATATTTGCGCGGATCGAACTCTTCCGGATTGTCCTTCAGGACTTTCCGGATCTGGCCGGTCATCGCCATCCGGTTGTCGGTGTCGATGTTGATCTTGCGGACGCCGTGCTTGATGCCGCGCTGGATTTCGGACACCGGCACGCCCCAGGTCGGCTTCATCTTGCCGCCATTGGCGTTGATGATGTCCTGCAGGTCCTGCGGCACCGAGGACGAGCCGTGCATCACCAGATGGGTGTTCGGCAGCTTGCGATGGATTTCCTCGATCACGTTCATGGCGAGGATGTCGCCGTCCGGCTTTCGGGTGAACTTGTAGGCGCCGTGCGAGGTGCCCATCGCGATCGCCAGCGCGTCGACACGGGTCTGCTGGACGAACTTCACGGCTTCGTCGGGATTGGTCAGCAACTGGTCGTGCGAGAGTTTACCCTCGGCGCCGTGGCCGTCTTCCTTGTCGCCCATGCCGGTCTCGAGCGAGCCGAGCACGCCGAGTTCGCCTTCCACCGAGATGCCGCCGAGATGGGCCATGTCGGTGACGGTCTTGGTTACGCCGACATTGTAGGTCCAGTCGGCCGGGCTCTTGCCGTCGGCCTTCAGCGAACCGTCCATCATGACCGAGGTGAACCCGGCCTGGATCGCGGTCATGCAGGTGTCCGGCCCGTTGCCGTGATCGAGATGCACGCAGACCGGGATCTGCGGATGGATTTCGGTGACCGCGTCCATCATGTGTTTCAGCATGATGTCGTTGGCATAGGAGCGCGCGCCGCGCGAAGCCTGGATGATGACGGGGGCGTCGAGGCTGGAGGCGGCCTCCATGATGGCCAGCGCCTGCTCCATATTGTTGATGTTGAAGGCCGGCACGCCGTAATCATGCTCCGCCGCGTGGTCGAGCAATTGACGTAACGTAATGCGAGCCATCCTTATTCTCCCTGTCTTTGCGGCGCCCCGGGCGCCCAATCTGGCTTTAATCTACCGCAATTTTAGAACTTCGACACCGGGCAGAGGTTTCCCCTCCATCCATTCAAGAAACGCGCCGCCTGCGGTCGAAACATAGCTGAAATCATGGGCAACCCCGGCCTGGTTCAGGGCCGCGACGGTGTCGCCGCCGCCGGCGACCGAAACCAGCTTCTTGGCTTTGGTTCGCTCTGCCGCGTGCCTCGCCGCCACCATGGTGCCACGGTCGAACGGGGTCATTTCGAACGCGCCCAGCGGGCCGTTCCAGACCAGTGTCCTGGCGTCGTCGATGGCGGCGCGAATCCGCGCGGTCGATTGCGGGCCGACGTCGAGGATCATGCCGTCGGCCGGGATCGCATCCAGCCCATAGGCATGAGAGGGCGAATTGGCCGCGAAATGATAGGCGACCACGGCATCGACGGGCAGGATGATGGCGCAGTTGGCGGCCTCGGCCTTTTCCATGATCCGCAGCGCGGTGGCGGCGAGGTCCTTTTCCGCCAGCGACTTGCCGACGCCGATGCCCTGCGCGTGCAGGAAGGTGTTGGCCATGCCGCCGCCGATCACCAGCGCGTCAACCTTGCTGACGAGGTTTTCCAGCAGATCGATCTTGGTCGAGACCTTGGCGCCGCCGATGATCGCGATGACCGGCTTGGTCGGCGCTTCCAGCGCCTTGCCCAGCGCGTCGAGTTCGGCCTGCATGGTGCGGCCGGCATAGGCGGGCAGCTTGTGGCCGAGGCCTTCGGTGGTGGCGTGGGCGCGGTGCGCGGCCGAGAACGCGTCGTTGACCCAGATGTCGCCGAGCTTTGCCAGCTCGGTCACGAAGGCCGGATCGTTCTTTTCTTCCTCTTTATGGAAGCGGGTGTTTTCCAGGCACAGGATGTCGCCATCCTTCATCGCAGCCACGGCTTTCGCGGCGGGCTCGCCGATGCAGTCGTCGGCGAAAGCGACCGGCTTCTTGATCACTTCGGCGAGTGCGGCGGCAACCGGCTTCAGCGAATTCTTGGCGTCGCGTCCCTTCGGCCGGCCGAAATGCGCGAGCAGGATGACCTTGCCGCCTTTGTTCGCGATTTCGGTGATGGTCGGTGCGACGCGCTCGAGCCGGGTCGCGTCGCTGACGCGGCCGTTGTCCATGGGCACGTTGAGGTCAACGCGCAGCAGGACGCGTTTGCCCTTTACGTCGACGTCGTCGAGGGTGCGGAAATTAGGCATGCATCACTCCGGATCGTCACCCTGAGGAGCGAGCGGCGCAGCCGCGAGCCTCGAAGGGTGGTGGGAGCCGCCATCCTTCGAGGCGCGCCAAGCGGCGCGCACCTCAGGATGACGGTGAGATACTTACAGCAGCTTGCCCATCGCAACGGCGGTGTCGCCCATGCGGTTGGAGAAACCCCATTCATTGTCGTACCAGGACATCACCCGCACCAGCGTGCCGTTCTGCACCTTGGTCTGGTCCATGTGGAGGGTGGACGAGTGCGGATCGTGATTGAAGTCGATCGAGACGTTGGGCGCGGTGGTGTAGCCGAGGATGCCCTTCATTTCCTGCTCCGAGGCGCGCTTCATCGCCGCGTTGATTTCCTTTACGTCGGTGGCGCGCTTGGCGACGATCTTGAGATCGACCACCGAGACGTTCGGGGTCGGCACCCGGATCGCGACGCCGTCGAGCTTGCCCAGCAGTTCGGGGAGTACGAGGCCGATGGCCTTGGCGGCACCGGTGGAGGTCGGGATCATCGACAACGCGGCAGCCCGGCCGCGGTAGAGATCGCTGTGCAGGGTGTCGAGCGTCGGCTGGTCACCGGTATAGGCGTGGATCGTGGTCATGAAGCCGGTCTCGATGCCGACGGTGTCGTTCAGGACCTTGGCGATCGGGGCCAGGCAGTTGGTGGTGCAGGAGCCGTTGGAGACGACCAGATGTTCCTTGGTCAGCTTGTCGTGGTTGACGCCGTAGACGATGGTGGCGTCTGCACCGTCGGAGGGGGCCGAAACCAGCACGCGCTTGGCGCCGGCGGTCAGATGCGCTGACGCCTTGGCCTTGGCGCTGAAGATGCCGGTGCATTCCATCGCGATATCGACGCCGAGTTCTTTCCACGGCAGCTTTGATGGATCGCGTTCGGCGGAAACCTTGATCTTGCCCATGCCGAGGTCGATCGAGTCGCCATCGACGGTCACGGTGCCGGGGAACCGGCCATGCACGGAGTCGAAGCGCAGCAAATGAGCGTTGGTCTCGACCGGGCCGAGATCGTTAATGCCGACCACTTCGATATCCCTGCGGCCGGATTCCGCGATGGCCCGCAAGATGTTGCGGCCGATGCGGCCAAATCCATTGATCGCGACCCGAATTGCCATGCTTTTTTCTCCCTTAATAGCTGGCGCCGTCCCCGCGGAGGCGTTCCAGGAAGGGAACGTTCCACGAGGGGCTTACGGCGGATCGCCCGGTTCTGCCGGGCGAGAACGGTCAAGATGGGAACTTAGCTAGCCCTTTTTCCCAACAATCTCAACCGTCAGCCCAAGCGCTTCAGGGCCGCGTTAACCGCAGCCTCGGCGGTAATGCCGAAGTGCTTGTAAAGGTCCTTGGCCGGCGCGCTGGCGCCGAAACCGTGCATGCCCACGAATTCACCATCCTGGCCGATCACGGCGTCCCAGCCCCAGCGGATCGCCGCCTCGATCGCGATCTTGACCGGCGCATTGCCGATGATGGCCTTCTGGAGGTCCGCCGGCTGCGCCAGCAGCAGTTCGAGTGAGGGCACCGAAACCACCCGCGACGCGATGCCGCGCTCGGCCAGCTGCTTCTGGGCGGCGACCGCGATCTCGACCTCGGAGCCGGAGGCGAACAGCGACACCTTGGCTTCGCCTTGCGCTGCGACCAGCTCGTAGCCGCCATGGCTGCAGGGATTATCCGAGGGAGCCGAGGTGCGCAGTTGCGGCAGGTTCTGGCGGGTCAGCGCCAGCACGGTGGGGCCGTCGATCCGGTTGAGCGCCAGTTCCCAGCACTCGGTGGTTTCCATGGCGTCGCAGGGCCGGAACACGCGCATGTTGGGAATGGCGCGTAGTGCCGAGAGATGCTCGACCGGCTGATGCGTCGGGCCGTCTTCACCGAGCCCGATCGAATCATGGGTCATGACGTAAACCACGCCGGCGCCCATCAGTGCCGCCAGCCGCATCGCCGGCCGAGCGTAATCAGTGAACACCAGGAAGGTGGCGCCGTTCGGCGCGAAGCCGCCATGCAGGAACACGCCGTTCATGGCCGCACACATGCCGTGCTCGCGAATGCCGTAATGGATGAAGCGGCCCTTCGGGGTCTTGGCGGAAAAGCCTGTGGCTGCCTTCGCCTTGTTGTTGTTGGAGCCGGTGAGATCCGCTGAGCCGGCTAGGAATTCCATCGGCATCGCGGCGAAGATCGCCTCGATCGCGGATTCCGACGATTTTCGGGTCGCAATGTTCTGCGGCGTTTCCAGCAGTCCCTTCTTGTGCGCCTTGAGCGCCTTCGCCAGCGAGGCCGGCCGCTCGTGCCGCATCCGGCGTTCGAACTCGGCGCGCTTGCGGTTGCCGAGCTCGGCGAAACGGCCTTCCCAGGCCTTGCGCTCAACCGCGCCGCGCGAACCGGCTTCGCGCCAGGCTTTCAACACATCTTCAGGCACCGAGAACGGCTCCAGCGAAATGCCGAGCTTTTCCTTGGCGCCCTTGAGTTCCTCGGCGCCGAGCGCCTCGCCATGGGCTTTCGCGGTGCCGGCGCGGGTCGGTGCGCCGAAGCCGATCGTGGTCTTGCAGGCGATCAGCGTCGGCTTGCTGGATTTTTGTGCGCGGGTAATGGCGGCCGCGATGGCCTTCTGATCGTGACCGTCAATCAGTTCAGCGGCCCAGCCGGCGGACTTGAAACGCTTCACCTGGTCGACCGAATCGGCGATCGAGGTCGGGCCGTCGATCGAGATGCCGTTGTCGTCGTACAGCACGATCATCTTGCTGAGCTTCCAGTGCCCGGCCATCGCGATCGCTTCCTGCGACACGCCTTCCATCAGGTCGCCGTCGGAGGCCAGCACATAGGTGTGGTGGCCGACCACCTTCTTGCCGAACTCGGCGGCGAGCATTTTTTCCGCCAGCGCCATTCCGACCGCGGTGGCAATGCCCTGGCCGAGCGGGCCGGTGGTGGTCTCGATGCCCTTGGTGTGGAAGTTCTCGGGGTGTCCCGGCGTCAGCGAACCGAGCTGGCGGAAATTCTTGATCTGGTCGAGCGTCATGTCCTTGTTGCCGGTCAAATACAGCAACGCATAGAGCAGCATCGAACCGTGTCCGGCCGACAGCACGAAGCGGTCGCGGTCCGGCCAGTTCGGCTCGGCGGCGTCGTATTTCAGGAACTGGGTGAACAGCACGGTGGCGACGTCGGCGGCGCCCATTGGCAGACCGGGATGGCCCGATTTCGCCTTCTCGACGGCGTCCATGGCAAGGCCACGGATCGCATTGGCCATACGAGAATGATCGACCTGCGTCATGATAAAAATCCGCTTGAAATGAGGAGGTTGATGGTGATCCGCCCGCCGGCGAATTGCAGCGACATTGTGCCCTGTGGCAACAGAAACTGAAGGGCTGGATAGCACCTCAATCCCGTGAGTCCAAGGCAAGGGAACGCGCTTGCGGTGCGAAAAGTTGCTTAGCGGTGCATAGCTTCGCGTCGGCGTTGCGCTGGCCTCGCTTGCCACGTAAATTTCGCCGTCTAACCGCTTGCCGAACCGCCAATTTTGCTGCTCGGCCAGCCGATCGAAAGTGTGCGCTGTCTCTCATGAGCGATCGTTCCGCCAACGGGCCCGGCGCCGCCGAGCCGATCTTTGCCGACATCGACACCGCGACGCGGCGGCTGATGGCGGCGCTCGATGCCCTGGAATCCGCGGCCGAGCGGCGGCGCGACGCCGACCGCGACGAGAACGAACTGGCAAGCCGGATCCAGGCGCTCGGCGCCGATCGATCGCGGCTGGCCGACGAACTCGACGGCTCGCTGGTAAAGACGCGGCGTCTGGAGCGCACCAATCGCGAGATCGCCGACAGGCTGGACGCGGCGATCGGCACCATCCGCTCGGTGCTCGATGCCGATGCCGGAGAGATCGAATGAGCCACATCAACGTCACCATCAATGGCCGGCAATACCGCATGGCCTGCGAAGAAGGCCAGGAGGTGCGGCTGCTCAAGCTCGCCGAAAGCCTGGAATCGCGGGTCGGAGAGCTGCGTGGCAAGTTCGGCGAGATCGGCGATGCGCGCCTCACCGTGATGGCGGCGCTGACGGTGTGTGACGAATTGCTCGACGCCAACCAGAGGATGCGGGCGCTGGAAGAAGAACTCGATAACCTGCGCAACGTTCGGGCTGCGGCGACCGATCGTGCCCGGACCACCCAGATCGCGGTCGCCAACGCGCTCAACGCCGCCGCCGACCGGATTGAAAAGACCACGCAGGTGCTGAACCGAACCATCGGCGGCGGCGTCGCGATCGGGTGATTTCGGGATCGTGCGCGGCGCTTCTTACCCTCCAAGGGAGGTAAGAAAGCGCTTGCCCGTCATGTACAGCCGTCCGTTACCGCTGGCGGAGCGTGCGCATAATGCCTACATTGGCGGGGCGAAGCTGCGTCGTGCGTCAGGAGCCATAATATCCCCGGGGCCTTATCGATCCTTCCGGGAACTGTCCCTGGCCGGGTCCGTGGATCCGGTCATATGGTGCCCACCTACTTTCGTAGGGAACTCCGGGATCGAGTGCTTCAACGGCGTTCGCGGCTTCGCACTTTTGTTTGTCGGTGAGTTTGCTTCTGAAGTCCGTCGGGGCATTGCCGTCATACTCCGCCTTGTGCGCAATTGCGCACTGGAGCGGAGTATCCAGTACGCCGCGGCTTGTGGATTTGATCGCGAACGGCTCTGGAATTCTGGATCGCCCGCATTCGCGGGTGATGACCCCGAAAATGATGTCGCATGACGACAACCCTTTCGAAGGCTGACCTCCGCTCCGCCGCGCTCGCCAGGCGCGATGCGTTGAGCGATGAGCAGCGTGCCGCTGCCGCACAAGCCATGGCCAAACGCGCGTTGCCGTTCGAGATCGCTCCGGGGATGGTTGTTTCCGGCTACTCGCCGATCCGCAACGAGATCGATCCGGTCCCGTTGCTGCGCAAGCTCGCCGCGCAAGGCGGCAAGCTGGCGCTGCCGGTGGTGCTGGCGCGCGGCAAGTCGCTGGTCTTTCGCGCCTGGTCGCCCGACGACCGGCTGATGCTGGGGCCGCTCGGCATTCCCGAGCCGTCGCCGGCCGCCGCTGAGGTCATTCCCGACATCATGCTGGTGCCGCTGGCGGCGTTCGACCGGCAGGGGCACCGCATCGGCTATGGCGCCGGGCATTATGATTTTACGCTGGAGCACCTGCGCAAGGCCAAGGCCATCGTCGCCATCGGCACAGCCTTCTCGGTGCAGGAAATAAAAGCCGTTTTGGCCCAGCCGCACGACGTGGCGCTGGATTATGTGCTAACGGAAAAGAAAGTGTTCGATTTCCGGAGCTGAACTTTGCGTATCCTCTTTATCGGTGACGTCGTCGGCAAGACCGGCCGTACCGCAATATCCGAACATCTGCCTGATATGGTGAAGGACTGGTCGCTCGATCTCGTCATCATCAACGGCGAGAATTCCGCCGGCGGCTTCGGCATCACCGAGGCGATCTATCAGGATTTTCTCGACGCCGGCGCCGACGCGATCACGCTCGGCAACCACGCCTGGAATCAGAAGGAGGCGCTGGTGTTCATCGAGCGCGCGCCGCGGCTGATCCGGCCGCTGAATTTTCCACGCCATACGCCGGGCCGGGGTGCCGCCCTGATCGACACCAAGAACGGCAAGCGCGCGCTGGTCATCAACGCCATGGGCCGCGTCTTCATGGAGCCCTTGAACGATCCCTTCAACGCGGTGGCCAAGGAACTTGAGGCCTGTCCGCTGCGCGAGGCGGCGGATGCCATCGTGCTCGACTTCCACGGCGAGGCCACCAGTGAAAAGCAGGGCATGGGATTTTTCTGCGACGGCCGCGTCAGCCTCGTGGTCGGTACCCACACCCATGTCCCGACCGCCGATCACCAGGTACTGCCCGGCGGCACCGCCTATATGAGCGATGCCGGCATGACCGGCGACTACGATTCGATCATCGGCATGCAGAAGGAAGAGCCGCTGCATCGTTTCACCACCGGCATCCCCTCCGGCCGCTTCGAACCGGCCTTCGGCGTCGCGACCCTTTCCGGCGTCGCGGTGGAAACCGACGATGCGACCGGGCTGGCACTGCGGATCGCGCCGGTCCGGGCCGGCGGCAGGCTGGAGCCGGCAGTGCCCAGTTTCTGGTTGAGCTAGCCTGCGACTCTTTGCCGTGCTTTGATGCGCCGGGAATTGGGCTCGACCCGGTGAGAACCTTGGCGATCAAGCACGTGGAACGTCGTTTGGCGGCGGTGGTCGCGGCGGATGTCGCCGGCTACAGCCGCTTGATGGGTGGCGACGAAGAGCGGACGCTGGCCGATCTCAAACATGTCAGGGCGACACTGATCGATCCGGCCATTGCGGATCATCGCGGCCGCATCGTCAAGACTTCCGGCGACGGGCTGCTGGTCGAGTTCGCCAGTGCCGTCGATGCGGCGCGTTGCGCGGTTGAAGTCCAGCGTGCGATGGCGGAGCGAAACGTCACGGTGCCCCGCGACATCCGGCTGGAATTCCGCATCGGCATTCATGTCGGCGACATCATCATCGACGACGACGATATTTTCGGCGACGGCGTCAACATCGCCGCGCGGCTTGAAGGCATGGCCGAACCCGGCGGCATCTGCATCTCCGACGACGCGCACCGGCAGATCCGCGGCAAGGTCGATATCGACTTCGGCGATCTCGGTTCGCAGGCGCTGAAGAACATCGCGGAGCCGATGCGGGTCTGGCAGGTTCGCGTCGGCGGCGAGCCGGCGTCGATGCCTCCGCGGAAAGTCGCCGACAGCGCTGCCAAAGCCCCGGAGTTGCCACACAGCCAGCTGCCGCCCTTGCCCGACAAGCCGTCGATCGCGGTGCTGCCGTTCGACAACCTCAGCGGCGATCGCGAGCAGGAATATTTCGCCGACGGCATGGTCGAGGAGATCATCACCGCGCTGTCGCGGTTCAAGTCGCTGTTCGTCATCGCGCGCAATTCGAGCTTCGCCTACAAGGGCAGGGCCGTCGATATCAAACTGATCGGGCGCGAACTCGGTGTGCGCTATGTGCTGGAGGGCAGCGTCCGCAAGGTCGGTCAAAAGGTTCGCATCAGCGGTCAGTTGATCGAGGCGGCGACCGGCAATCACATCTGGGCCGACCGGTTCGACGGCGTGCTGGAGGATATCTTCGGTTTGCAGGATCGGATTGCGACCGGCGTGGTCGGGTTGATCGCGCCGAGACTGGAGCAGGCCGAGATCGAGCGGGCGCGGCGAAAGCCGACGGAAAAACTCGACAGCTACGATTTCTATTTGCGTGGCGCGGCGCTGTTGCATCAGTGGTCGTCGCTGACCAATGCGCAGGCGTTTTTCGAGAAGGCGATAGAGCTCGATCCGGAATATGCGGCGGCGCATGCCATGGTCGGCTGGATGTGGATGGCGCGACAGGCCATCAACGGCTTGCCGCTCGATGCCGCGCAGCGCACCGAAGCCATCCGGCATGCGCGGCTCGCCACCCGGCTCGCTGATGAGGATGCATTCGTGCTGGCGACGGGCGGTCACGTCATGGCCTATCTCGCCCACGAATACGATCTCGGCGTTGCCATGATCGAGCAGGCGATCGATCTCAACCCGAATCTCGCGATCGTGTGGTTTTCGCGCGGCTGGGTCTCGCTGATGTGCGACGAGACCGAGCGCGCGATCGAGAGTTTCGATCGCATGCTGCGGCTTAGCCCGCTGGATCCGCTGCGGGTCAGCGCCTGGAACGGCACCTCGCATGCGTTCTTTTCGCTGGCGCGCTACGAGGAGGGCTGTGCCGCGGCACTGAAATCGATCCAGTTCAATGTCAACGCGCACTCGCTGGGCGCGTTCATCATCAATGCGGTGCGCGCCGGACGTCCCGGCGAGACCCAGAAGGCGGTCGGCCGGCTGTTGAAGATTCAGCCGGGGTTTCGAACCTCGCATGTGACTGAGGCTTACCCGGTGCGTCTGGCCCGCCGCCGCGATGAAATCGCCGCGGCACTCCGCGACGCCGGGCTGCCGGAATAGCTGTTACTCCGCCGTCTGCTTGCGCAACTCCGCCACGTCATTCGCCGTCAGCTTCGAGCCCTTGCTGCCGAAACGCGCGGTGACGTAGTTGGCGACGGCGGCGATTTCGTCGTCGGAATAGGCGTTGCCGAACGCCGGCATCGAGAGCGCACCGTCGGGCGTGTGGCGTTTGGTGCCGGAGATCACGATCTGCGCCACGTTGGTGGCGCCGGGATCGTTGACCGCCCACGCGCCGGTCAGCGTCGCCATTGGCGTAACAGCGCTTTCGCCGGTCCAGCTATGGCAACTGACGCAGGCGCCCTGGAACACCATCTTGCCACGGGCCTCCTGCGAGCCGTCCTTGTGCGAAGGAGATGCCGGCGGCGCCAGGGTGGCCGGCAGATCGTTCGAGGCGGTTGCAGGTACGCTGCGCAGATAGGTGACGATGGCGCGGATGTCTTCCGGCGCCATCTGGCTAAAGCTGTGGTCGACCGCTTCGCCCATCGGCCCTGAAGCAGTGCCGTGGCCGGCGGCATGGCCGAGCGAGAGATAGGAAATCAGGTCGTCGTCACGCCAGCCGCCGACGCCGGTGGCCTTGTCGGACGAAATGTTGAAGGCGCGCCAGCCCGCGGTTACGGCGCCGGCGAATTTTTTGCGGTTGTTGAGCGCGAAAGCCAGATTGCGCGGCGTATGGCACTCGCCGCAATGGGCGAGCGCTTCCGCGAGATAGGCGCCCCGGTTCCATTCCGCGCTCTTCGAGGTGTCAGGCTCGTATCGCGTGTCAGGATTGAAAATCTCCGACCAGAACATCATCGCCCAGCGCTGGTTGAACGGAAATGCCAGTGTATTGACGGGCGGCGTCGCGCGTACCGGCGGCAGGCTGAACAGATAGGCCTTGATCGCCAGCGCGTCGGCGTCGGTGATATAGGTGTAAGATGTATACGGCATCGCCGGATAAAGTCGCGCGCCGTCGCGGCGCTTGCCGCTGTGTATCGCGTTGAGGAAATCCTGGTCGCTGTAATTGCCGATGCCGGTTTCCTTGTCCGGCGTGATGTTGGTCGAATAGAGCGTGCCGAACGGCAGCTTGAAGCCGAGACCGCCGGTAAATTCCTTGCCGCCCTGGGTGGTGTGGCAGACCATGCAGTCCGCGACCTTCGCCAGATATTCGCCGCGCTCGACCAGGCTCGCCTGTGCGAGCGCCTTCGGAACCCCGGTCGGATTGGCGTCCTTGTAGTCTTTCAGTTCGACCCGCGGGCCGCCGGCAAACGCCATCGGATCGGGGCCACGAATGACCCAGACGGCGATCAGGCCCGCGGCCACCACGATGCCGACGATGCTGGTGAGAATGCGACGCGTGCCCGGGCTCATGCTTTTTTCCCCGCTGCTATCAGGGAGCGATCGATCGGCAGTCTGCGCAGGGCGACGCCGGTCGCGGCATAGATCGCGTTACGCAAGGCGGGCGGTCCCGCCGTCGTGCCGGTCTCGCCGATACCGCCGGGCATTTCGCCGCTTTTGACCACATGAACCTGGATTTTAGGTGCCTGATCGATCCGCAGCATCCGGTAGTCGTTGAAGTTGGATTGCTGGACTCGGCCTTTTTCGATGGTGATCTCGCCGTAGAGCGCGGCGGTGAGGCCGAAGATCAGTCCACCTTCGACCTGCGCCATGATGGTGTCGGGATTGACGGCAATGCCGGTATCCACCACCGAGGTCACGCGGCGCAACTTGATCTCGCCCTGCTCGTCGACCTCCGCTTCCACCACGGTGGCGATGAAACTCGCGAACGACGGCTGTAGACACACGCCGCGCCCGACGCGAGGCGGCAGCGGCTGACCCCATCCGGCCTTTTCCGCAGCGAGATTGAGTACCGACAGGAAGCGCGGCTGGTTTGCAAGCATCCCGCGGCGAAACTCGACCGGGTCTTTGCCCGCCTTGCGCGCCAGTTCGTCCATGAAGCATTCGACGGCAAACACATTGTTGTTGGGGCCGACGCCGCGCCAGAACCCGGTCGGCACCGCCGGCGGTTCGGCCCGCACGTATTCGACGTGGACATTCGGGATCTCGTAGGGCACGTCGGTCGCGCTATCGATGGCGTCGATGTCGATGCCCTTCTGGAAGGCCGGCGGTAGCCAGCGCGCCAGGATCGCAGCGCCTGCGATCTTGTATTTCCAGCCGACGATCTTGCCGCCGGACAGGGTCGCTGCGATGGTGTCACGATAGACCGGGCGATAGATATCGTGCTGAATGTCTTCCTCGCGGGTCCACACCACTTTCACCGGCCCGTCGACCTGCTTGGCGATGCGCACCGCCGCGACCACCATGTCGGGCTCGAGCTTTCGGCCGAAGCCGCCGCCCAGCAGATGGTTGTTGACGATCACTTTCTCGACCGGCAGCCCGGCCGCCTTTGCCGCTTCCGACTGGACGCGCGCCATGATCTGCGTCCCGGTCCAGATTTCGCAGGAGTCAGACTTGAAATGAACCGTGGCGTTCAGCGGTTCCATCGTCGCATGCGCGAGAAACGGCAACTCGAACGATGCCTCGAATTTTTCGCCGCTGGCGAGGCCCTTGACGATATCGCCCTCCGACTTGGCGATCACGCCGTCCTTTTCGCTGGCGGCGCGCAGATCCTGCCAGATGTCCTTTGAACTGAGGCGGGCATTCGGTCCTTCGTTCCACTCGACCTTGAGCGCGTCGAGGCCTTTCTTGGCCGCCCACATGTGGTCGCCGACCACGGCGACGAGATCGTCCAGCACCACGATCTGCCGCACGCCCGGAATCTTCCTGGCGGCGCTGTCGTCGACCTTGCCGACCTTGCCGCCGAAAACCGGAGATTGCGCCAGCGTCGCGAATTTCATCCCCGGCAGCATGGCGTCGATGCCGTAGACGGCTTTCCCATTGACCTTGTCGGGTGTGTCGAGCCGTTTCAGCGGCTGGCCGATATAGACGAAATCCTTGGGGTTCTTGAGCGGGACATCCTTGGGCGGCGTCTGGCCGCCCGCGGCTTGCGCCAGCGCGCCATAGGCGAGCGTCCGGCCGCTCGCTTTGTGCGTCACTACGCCTTTCGATGTCGTGCAGCTTGCCGGATCGACCTCCCACTGTGCCGCCGCAGCCTGCACCAGCATGGCGCGCGCGCTGGCGCCTGCTTCGCGCAGCGGCTTCCAGAACGCCCGGACCGACGTGGAACCTCCGGTCGCCTGAATGATGAAAATGGGATTGCCGTAAAGTTTCTCGTTCGCCGGCGCATGCAGCAGCTTCACTTGCGACCAATCGGCGTCGAGCTCTTCAGCCAGAATCATCGAAATGGAAGTATAGATTCCCTGTCCCATCTCGACCTGCGGCATGACCAGCGTGGTCGCTCCATCAGCGTCGATGCGGATGAAGGCGTTGGGTGCGAACCGGCCCTCGGTCACATCGGGCGGCTGCACCGGCTCGTTGACGGCGGCACGCAGCGGCAGGTGGAACGCGAGCAGGAAGCCGCCGGCCAGCCCGCCGGTCAGCAGCGCACGGCGTGAAACGCCATCGGTGGAAGTTTCCACGGCGATTTTTTGGGTCGAAGTGATGTTTTGCGATTTCATGGCGCGCTCCTAAGACTGGCGTCCGGTCGCGGCCTGCTTGATGGCCTCGCGAATGCGCACATAGGTGCCGCAGCGGCAGATGTTTCCGGCCATCGCGGCGTCGATGTCGGAATCATCCGGATTGGGCGTTGAGGTGAGCAGCGCCGCCGCCGCCATGATCTGTCCGGACTGGCAGTAGCCGCACTGGATCACTTCGAGATCGAGCCAGGCTTTCTGTACCTTGGCGCCGGCGGCCGAGGCGCCGACACCTTCGATGGTGGTCACCGGCCGGTCGCGCACCGCGCTGACCGGCAGCACGCAGGATCGCACCGGCTTGCCGTCGATATGCACCGTGCAGGCGCCGCATTGCGCGATGCCGCAGCCGAATTTGGTTCCGGTCATGCCGAGGATATCGCGAAGCACCCAGAGCAGCGGCATGTCCGCCGGCGCGTCAAAGGGTTTCGCCTCGCCGTTGATGGTGAGAGTCGTTGCCATAAGCACCCCCAGAAAAAACGGCCGCGGGCAGCGGACACGTTGGCGAAATCGTCTCTCGACTATATCGCGCTGAGGTCAGTTATGAAGGGAAGAAGTTTTTCGCAATGCTGATGTATCGCTGAAGCAGACCATCGGTCATCACGCGGTCGTGTTGTCATCGACAGCAGAGCCAGCGTTAGACGAATGGATGATAAGTCTGGTTCCGGCGTGCTCGCTCCACCGGCAATTGCACGCCTGCGGGGCAGACCGAAATCAGGACTGCCGGAACCCCATGCGGAAGGCGCCCCAATGCCGGCCGCGGACGTGGATCGGCGAGGACAGGTCCTTCATCAGCACGAAATTACCACCGCCCATATCGCGGCGGTAGGTTTGAAGCAGGAACGGCCGCGTGTTGGCAGCGACCTTCTTCACCGCGCGATCGCTGAACAGGCGCCGGTTGCGGCAGTTCGCATTGTTCCAGACCGGGTCCGGACCGGGCGGATGGCGATAGTTCGGGTTATGGGTCGGCAGGTATCCGCCCTTGGCCCAGGCCACGCAGAACACGATGCGCGGATCGAGCTTCTGAACCGGGTCCTGGATTGCGGGCAGGATGCGGTCGGTGAGGGCGACGTAGTCCGTCAAGTACTGCTTGGGATCGGTGCCCGCGATTTCGCGATATTTCTCGTCCATCAATTGGTCGAGCGTGATGTCGCCGCGCGCGACGGCTGCCTCGAAGGCGGCCGAGATCTGCTTTGCCGTGTCGACCACGACCCGGATCAGCGGCGCGTCCGATGTCTCGACGCCGCTGTCGGCGATCAGCGCAATCAATCCTTCCGACACTTCGAGCAGTTTGGCGACGCGATCGTCGGCATGTTTCAGATCCGTCGACGACAGGTCGACTCCCTTGGCGAGATTTCCGAGTTCGTCGATCACCCGGTCGCAATGCGCAAGGTTGGAGGTCGCCGCCTTGGCGACGCCGTCGATCTCGTGGCCGACCGCCGTGAAACCGTCCTGGACGCGGGCGATGATGCTCTGGATCTGGGCGGCACCTGCGCCGGCATTCTTGGCCCGCAACGAAGCGTCGCCGCTCTCGCCGATCAGATTGTTGACCTGGCCGTCGAGCCCGCGAACGGTGTTGCCGATCAGTTGCGTCGCCTGCCGGGTCGCTTCCGCGAGATTTTTCACTTCGCTGGCGACGACGGCGAAGCCGCGCCCCGCAGCGCCCGCGCGCGCGGCCTCGATGGTCGCATTCAGCGCCAGCAGATTGGTCTGCCGCGCGATCGCCTCGATCGATCCCGACACCTTGGCGACATCCGCCAGCGCCGTGCCGACCGAACTCAGCCGTTGCTCGATGCGGTCGACCGCCTCGATCAGTTCGGCGATATGCTGGACCGCGGTCTCGACGACGGCGCGGGATTGCGTGATTTCGCCGACGGCGGCCGTGGCCGCGGCCTGCACCGCCTGCGAGGCCGAGGCGATACCGTGATTGGCGGAAACCATCGTCTCCGCGGTCTTCTGTAAATGTCCGAACCGGTCGGACTGGCCGGAAACCCGCCCCGCCACTTCCTGCAGGTTGCCGGCGACGTCGGCGAGTTCGACGCCGAGGCCGCCGATCCGGTTGGCGAGCTGATCGACCAGCCGTTCGCTGGCCGACGGCGCCGCCGCGGCAAGGTTTAGTTCCGTGAATTGAGCTGCCGGCATCACGGCATCCCCCTGGTTGAAATCAAGATCATAGTTTGTACGCGGTGCGGAAGCCGCCCCAGTGGCGGCCCTTGACGCGGATCGGCACGTCGATCTCGCGCATCATCACGGTGTTGCCGTTGCCCATGTCGCGGGCGTAGCTCTGAACCATATAGGCGCGCTGGTTGCGGCCAGCGGCAAGCCCCGCCGGATCGTTGAAGATGCGCCGGTTGCGGCTGTTGGCGGTGTTCCAGGTGACGTCGCCGGGCCGCTGCGGATGGGAATAGATCTTGTTGTGCACGGGCAGGTAGCCGTTGCGATCGATCATCGCGGCGAATGCCAGGCGCGGATCCTTGGCCAGGAACGCTTCCTGGAACGGCGGCAGCGCGCGATCGGCCCAGTCGAGGGCCTTGGTATGGTACTGCACCGGCTTGCTGCCTGATATCTCGACATAGTCGGTATCGAACATGTCCTCGATCGAGATCGCGCCGCTCGCCACGCCGTTCTCGAAGATCTTCGTCAGGGCGACGCCTGCTTCCATGGCGCGGGTGACGAACTCGGTATTCTCGTCGTGGATCGACCACAGCGCGTCTTCGATTTTTTCGTTCAGCGCCGCATCCGGCCGCGCGAACTGCGCCAGCGTGCCGGCCTTGGTGGGTTCGCCAATCCGGATCTGGCAGGCGCCGACGTTCTGCAGCGTGGCGCCGAAGGTTTCATGGGGTGACAGCCGCCCGGCATCCGGTCCGCTGATCAAAATGCCTTCGTTTGAAATCTCGTAAACCGGGGCGGTGATGAGGCCGCGTGGCGTCTGGATTTCAATCTTCAAACTGCAGGGCAGCTTTTCGCGCTTGCGGCGGTCGGAGCTGTCGCTCTGGCGCAGCAGCACGGCGCAACGTGATTTGAGCTTCTGGGCAAAGGTGGTGACGGCGCGGCCCGCTTTGGCGACGCTCTCGCCATGGGCTTCGGCCTCCTTGGTCGCGCTGTCGATCTCGCTCGCGCTGTCGCCGACCGACACAATGAAGCGCGACGTCGAGGCGGCATTGTCGGACATCTCGCCGGTGGTCTGGCTCTGTTCGGCCACCGCGCCGTTGACGTTGTCGAACACCGGGCGGATCGCCTCGATCGATTGCGAGATGCGCTGCACGGCATCGGCCGAGCCGGTGGCGTCGCGCTGCAGCGCCTCGATCTTCTTGCTGATTTCCTCGGTGGCGTTCTGGGTCTGCACCGCGAGCGCCTTCACTTCTGTGGCGACGACGGCGAAACCGCGGCCGGCTTCACCGGCGCGCGCGGCCTCGATGGTGGAGTTGAGCGCCAGCAGGGTGGTTTGCCGCGCGATCTGCGCGATCAGGTTGACGACGTTGCCGATCGCGGCCGAACTCTCCCGGAGGCGATCGACATTGGCGCTGGCTTCGCGGGCCGCGGCGCTGGCCTGATCGGCGAGCTTGCCGGCGTCGCGCACCTGCGCGCCGATGCCCTGGGCCGATTGGGTGAACTTGTCGGCGGACTGCGAAAAGGTCGTCGCCGTGCTCTGCGCGGCGCTGGCGTGGCCGGTCAGGGCGTCGGTGCGCTGGCGGATGGTCGAGAGCGTCGCGGCCGTCGCCTCGGCGCCGCCGGCGACCGAATGGGCGGCGCGCTCGAGCTGGCGGATCATGCCGCCGAGTTCGAGTTCCAGCAGTTCAAGGATTTCCCTGGCCGAATCGCTCTCAGGGGCGGCCGCCTCGGCGACAGGCGTGGGAGCCGCAGCTTCGCGATTCTCGGCAGGCGCAGCCACTTTCGGCACTCGCTTTCCAAACAGACCGAAAGCCATGGGAACTCTTAAAAGTTGAGAATGGGTGGGTCATCCTCTCATCCGAGCATGAAGTCATGGTTAACAACTGCCTCATATTCCGGCAGGCGGCACCGGTTTGGCTGCGCGAAATTGACGCAAATCTTTGATTTCGGCCGGTCACCGGCCTATAACGCCGCGCTTTCACCCCAAATCCCTCCGGACGAATCCAAGAGACCCCGCATGGCCGGCCATTCCCAATTCAAGAACATCATGCACCGGAAGGGCAAACAGGACGCCCAGAAGTCGAAGGTGTTCGGCAAGCTGGCGCGGGAAATCACCGTGGCCGCGAAACTGGGCACACCTGACCCCGCCATGAACCCGCGGTTGCGCGCGGCCATCATCGCGGCGCGCCAGGAAAACATGCCGAAGGACAATATCGAGCGCGCGGTCAAGAAGGCGACCGGCGGCGACAGCGAGAACTACGACGAAATCCGCTACGAGGGCTACGGCCCCGGCGGGATCGCCGTGATCGTCGAGGCGCTGACCGACAACCGCAACCGCTCAGCTTCCGATATCCGTACCTACTTCACCAAATCCGGCGGCAATCTCGGCGAAACCGGCTCGGTCGCCTTCATGTTCGATCGCACCGGCATTATCGAATTTGACGCCAAGGTCGCCTCCGACGACGCCATGCTGGACGCCGCGATCGAGGCCGGCGCTGACGACGTACTCTCCAGCGAGAACGGCCACGAGGTCTACGCTTCGCAGGAAACCTTTCGCGAAGTCGCCAAGGCGCTGGAAGCCAAGTTCGGCGAAGCCCGCAAGGCGGCGCTGACCTGGAAGCCGCAGAACACCATCGCAGTCGACGACGACGTCGGCGAGAAGCTGCTGAAGCTGATGGACCTGTTGAACGAGCACGACGACGTCCAGAACGTCTACGCCAATTTCGAGATTTCGGACGCGCTGGTCGCCAAGCTGGGCGGATAGGGCGCGTTAGCGTTGGCTCCATATTCCGCTGTCATCTCCCGGCTCGACCGGGCGATCCAGTATTCCAGAGACCAATATTTGATCCGAATGGCCGCGGCGTACTGGATCCCGGCCTTCGCTGGTAGGACAGCCCCCGGCAGGGGATGACGCCTTTGTTTATGTTTCGTTCACCCGGCTCTGGCGTTATCACTACGCCATGACATCCCCACCGATTCGCCAACCCGTCCGGATTATCGGTATCGACCCCGGCCTGCGCCGCACCGGCTGGGGCGTGATCGAGACCGAGGGCAATCGCCTCGTCTTCATCGGCTGCGGCTCGGTGGAGCCGCCGGATACCCTGCCGCTGGCCAGCCGCCTGCTCGCGATCCATGAGGGGCTCGCCGCCGTGCTCGGCGATTTCAGGCCGGCGGAGGCTGCGGTCGAACAGACGTTCGTCAACAAGGACGGCGTCGCGACGCTGAAACTCGGCCAGGCGCGCGGCGTCGCCATGCTGGCGCCGGCGATGTTCGGGATCGCCGTCGCCGAATATGCCCCCAACCAGGTCAAGAAAGCCGTCGTCGGCGCCGGCCATGCCGACAAGAACCAGATCGCGGTGATGCTGAAAATCTTGCTGCCGAAGGCCGAGCCGAAATCGGCCGACGCCGCCGACGCGCTGGCGATTGCGATCACGCACGCGCATCATCGCGCCAGCACCGCGCTGCGGCTGAGGGTGGCCAGCCTATGATCGGAAAACTCAAGGGTCTGATCGACAGCTACGGCGAGGACTATGTGATCCTCGACGTCGGCGGCGTCGGCTATCAGGTGCACTGCTCGTCGCGGACGCTGCAGGCGCTGCCGTCGCCGGGCGAGGCCGCGGTGTTGTCGATCGAGACCTATGTTCGCGAGGACCAGATAAAACTGTTCGGCTTTCGCAGCGATGTTGAGCGCGAATGGTTTCGCCTGTTGCAGACCGTGCAGGGCGTCGGCGCCAAGGTGGCGCTGGCGGTATTGTCGACGCTGCCGCCGGCCGAACTCGCCAATGCGATCGCGCTGCGCGACAAGGCTGCGGTGACGCGCACGCCTGGCGTCGGGCCGAAGGTGGCGGAGCGCATCGTCACCGAGTTGAAGGACAAGGCGCCGCAGTTTGCCAGCGTCGATCCGGCGCTGGTGCATCTGTCCGGCGCGATCGACAATGATCGCGCGCCGCGCCCGGTGACCGATGCGATCTCGGCGCTGGTCAATCTCGGCTACGGCCAGCCGCAGGCGGCCGCCGCCATCGCGCAGGCCTCGCGCAGCGCCGGTGAGAACGCCGAGACCGCGCAACTGATAAGATTGGGCCTGAAGGAACTGGCGAAGTGAGCGCGTCCCGCGGTTATTCCGCCGGCGCCGTGTTCCAGCGTCTGGTGCGTGCGATCGGTATCGTCCTGATATTTCCGTCGTCGGACCGCTGACGATGGCGGTGTTGATTTCGCTGATCGCGGTCGCGTTCGGGGCGGCGCTGCTGCAAATGTTTCTGGCGCTGATCGAGCTCGATGCGATGCGCACGATGGTCTCGGTCGCGGTTTGGCTGCTGGTATTCGTAACGGTGCTGGCGTCACTGCTGCCGTCGATCGCCGCCGGACTGATCTTCGCCCTGGCCGCGGTCTATGGCGGCATCAACATGATCTGGATGGCGTGGCTCGCCGTGGCCATTGCCGTCGCCGGCTTCGTCGCGTTCGGTATGTTTGTGGTGCCGTCGGAATCGTCGGCCGTGATTTTGCCGGATGTCCGATCCGTGCGTCAGGCCATGACGCTTTCGGCGATGCTCGGCGTCCTTGCGATCATTCCGGCCGGGCTGTGCTGGTGGCTCGCGAAACCCCTGCACCGTGCTAGCATCGCCCCATGAACACGCCCTCTCGTATCGTGACCCCCGAGCGCCGTTCCGACGATGTCGGCGACACCGCGCTGCGCCCGCAACTGCTGTCGGAATTCGTAGGACAAGCGCAGGCGCGCAAGAATCTCTCGATCTTCATCGAGGCCGCGCGCAAACGGAACGAGGCGCTGGATCACGTGCTGTTCGTCGGCCCGCCCGGTTTGGGCAAGACCACGCTGGCGCAGATCGTGGCGCGCGAACTCGGCGTCGGCTTTCGCGCCACCTCTGGCCCCGTGATCGCCAAGGCCGGTGATCTCGCCGCCCTGCTGACCAATCTCGAAGAGCGCGACGTCCTGTTCATCGATGAAATCCATCGCTTGAGCCCGGCGGTCGAGGAAGTTCTCTATCCCGCGATGGAGGATTTTCAGCTCGACCTCATCATCGGCGAGGGCCCGGCGGCGCGTTCGGTCAAGATTGACCTCGCAAAGTTCACCCTGGTCGGCGCCACGACGCGCGCGGGCCTGCTGACCAATCCGCTGCGCGACCGGTTTGGCATTCCGGTACGGCTGAATTTCTACACCGTGGAAGAACTCGAAAAGATCGTCACCCGCGGCGCCCGCGTGCTCAATATCGGCATGTCGCCGGACGGCGCCAACGAGATCGCGCGCCGCGCCCGCGGCACGCCGCGCATTGCCGGCCGCCTGCTACGGCGGGTGCGCGATTTTGCTTCCGCGGCGGACGCGAATTCCGTCGACCGCGCCATCGCCGATCACGCGCTGAGCGCGCTGGAAGTCGATTCCGCCGGCCTTGACGCCATGGACCGGCGCTACCTCACCACCATTGCGATGAACTACGGCGGCGGGCCTGTTGGGGTCGAGACCATGGCGGCGGCGCTGTCGGAGCCGCGTGACGCGATCGAGGACATCATCGAGCCGTTTCTGATCCAGTGCGGTTACCTGCAACGCACGCCGCGCGGCCGGCTGCTGACCTCACACGCGTTCAAGCATCTCGGCCTCGCCGAGCCCGCGCGCGATCCGGCGCAGTTCGGATTGTTCGGCGGCGGCGAAGACGACGCGTAACTTTTTCGAACCGGATCGTCGCCGCCACGCACTAACGGCAGATGCTGAATTGGCTGGCACCCTCGGTCGCCGGCCCGCTGTGCCGTGGAGTGCAACCAGATGGGGTCGACCGAAGACGCAAACGTGCTGGCCGTCATCGCGGCCGCGCCGCAGCTTGGCGCGCCTGACGACACCGAGTCCTTCTTCGACGCCATGCCGGTCGCCGAACTCGCATCGATCTGGTGCGTGCTGCGGCGGCTGAGCCGCCGAGACCAGACTTCAGGCGCCTGGGCGGCGAAACTCTATTTCGATCATCTGCCGCACCGGCAGCCGGACCGCACGTTCGATGTGGCGCTGGAAGTGCTGCGCGTCGAAACCGACAAGCCGACGGTAATGGAGCTCAACGACAAGTTCATGCTGTCGCTGATCTACGCGAACGGCGCTGAGGTGATCGAGCGCATCGAAGCGGAGGCGGAGCACAATACGCGGCTGCGCTGGCTGGTTGGCGGAATTTACTTCGGTCCCGACGAGCCGTTCCAGGACCGCATCAGCGCGATCGCAGACGCCAAAAGCTGGCAGGCGGATGCGACCGCGCGTCGGAGACCGAAGCATCCGCTCGACTACGAAAAAATGTCGATGCCGGAACTGGCGCGTGCCTGGGTCGAGCAGAATTCAAAATCCGATCGCGACCGCGACGACAATCTGTTCGCGCTGATGGATTATGAAAGCGACCTGCGCGAGGAAGATCCGGATAGGGCGATCGATCTCATTGTCGAGATTTTGAAGATCGAGACCAATCCGGTGCTGCTGTCGCTGCTCGCGGCCGGCCCGCTCGAAGACGTCATCAGCATGCAGACCATCGACCGCATCGAGCGTGAGGCTTCTGCCGACAAGCGCTTTCACGATCTCCTGGGTGGGGTCTGGTACTACCGCGCGTCCGATGAGCTAAAGGCACGGCTTGATGCGCTGGTTGGGGACAACAAGTGGTGATTGCGCTTAACTTTGATGCATATTTTTGACGCGTTTTCTTCACGAGAGCCGGTATTCACTTCGCTCGAAAACGCTTTGCGCTGCTGACGATCTGCACAAACCCACCCCAATTCCGGCTCAATCCGCCACGATTCTGGTGGCGTATCACGAATGGTTCACATGTTTTCACGTCGTCATTTTTTGAAGTCCATGGGTGGGATGGGCGCATTCGGCGTCTCCACCACCGCTTACGGGTTCAGCGAACCCGTGCTGCAACTCGGCGTCACCCGCTACGCGCTTACGCCGTCGCGCTGGCCGGCGGGCCTTCAGCTCAAGATCGCGGCCATCGCCGACCTGCATGTCTGCGATCCCTGGATGTCGATCGATCGCATCCATGGAATTGTCGAGCGCACCAATGCGCTGAACGCCGACATCATCGTGCTGCTCGGCGACTACGTCGCCGGCCATCGCCATGTCACGCGTTTCATTCCCGCCAGCGAGTGGGCGCCGGTGCTCGCGGGCCTGAAGGCGCCGCTCGGCGTGCACGCCGTGCTCGGCAATCACGACTGGTGGGAAGACAAGACGGTGCAGCGCGAAGGGCAGGGGCCGACCAATGCCCGACGCGCGCTGGAGGCTGCCGGTATCCCGGTTTACGAAAACGACGCCAAGCGTCTCAGCAAGGGCGGTCAGCCGTTCTGGCTCGCAGGTCTCGGCGATCAACTGGCGTATATTCCGGCGCGACGATTCAGGCCGGTGCGGCGGATCGGCGTCGACGATCTCGGCGCGACGCTGAAGAAAGTCACCGACGCCGCGCCACTGATCCTGCTGGCGCATGAACCCGATGTCGCCAGGCGCGTGCCGTCGCGGGTGGCGCTGCAACTGTCCGGCCATACCCATGGCGGCCAGGTGCGGATGCTGGGCTGGTCGCCGGTCTCGCCGTCCGGCCAGCGGCTGAACTACGGTCATGTCCGCTTGAACTGCGACGTCGTCGTGTCCGGCGGCCTCGGTTGCAGCATCATGCCCTTCCGCCTCGGCGTGCCGCCGGAGATCGTGCTGGTGACGCTCGGCGGGGCAGGGGCGGCGGTATCGTAGCGCGCACTTATCTGTGCATCCGACGCTAAAGCTGCTACCGTTCCGACATGATTTTAGCTGTCAAAGATGCCGAGAAATTTCGCGCGCTCAAGAACGCCATCGAAGAAAGAATGGCTGACGTAGAGGCGGGCCGTGTCGTGTCTTGGAATCTTAAAGAATTTCTCAAAATGGCTTACGAGCAAGCAAACCGTTTGAAATGACTCACTCCCTCGACGGTGAAATCCGCGACGGCCGCCATCACATGCAGATCCGTGTCTATTACGAGGACACCGATTTTTCCGGCATCGTCTATCACGCCAATTATCTGCGCTTCATGGAGCGCGGCCGCACCAACCATCTGCGGCTGATGGGGGCCGACCAGCATGCGCTGTTCGCCGAGGCGCAGGCGGAGACGCCGGGCTTTGCCTTCGTGGTGCGCTCGATGCAGCTCGACTTCCTGCGCCCGGCGCGGATGGACGATCTGCTCGACGTCGTGACCTGGCCGGTGGCGGTGAAGGGCGCCTCGATCACGCTGGCGCAGGAAGTGCGGCGTGGCGACGAGGCGCTGGTCACGGCCGAGGTGCGCGTCGCCTTCATCTGCGAGGGCCGCGCCAGGCCGATCCCGAAATCGCTGCGGCTGTTGATGAGGGCCGATTTGATCTAGCTATCGGGCGATAGGTGCGAGGCCATCGACTCTGCGAGACGCGGCGATAGACTGTCAGCCACACCAACCCCCGAGGTCGTCATGTCGCGTCCACCGCTTCCGCCATTCACGAAAGAGACCGCCGCGCAGAAGGCGCGCATGGCGGAAGACGCCTGGAATTCACGTGATCCGGTAAAAGTGTCGCTGGCCTATACCGAGGACAGCCGCTGGCGTAATCGCTCGGACGTGTTTCAGGGCCGCCCCGCGATCGTCACCTTCCTGACCCGCAAATGGGAGAAGGAGCACGACTACCGCCTGATCAAGGATCTCTGGGGTTTTGACGGCAACCGCATCGCGGTCCGGTTTCAGTATGAATGGCACGACGGCGCCGGCCAGTGGTATCGCTCCTACGGCAACGAGCAGTGGGAGTTCGACGAGCACGGCCTGATGCGCCGGCGCGAAGCGAGCATCAACGACATCGCGATCGCGGAAAAGGACCGCCGCTTTCACTGGGCCGCGCCGGGCCCGCGGCCGACCGATGTGCCGGGATTGGGCGAGAGTCCGTTTTAAGCGAAAACTTTATCCCCCGGAGTATGGGTCCCGGCGTTCGCCGGGACGACCTGTTGTGAAATATCGCCTTACGCCGCCGACTTCTGCCGCGCCAGTTCGGCCTTGTACAATTCGAACTCCTCGGCGATCGCCTTGGCAATGCTGGGGCGGGTGCGCAGCCGTTCGTAATAGGCTTTGACGGTCGGCCACTTCGCCAGCTCGATCGGCGGCGTCGCCATCGTCCAGTTGATGACGGTGACGAGATAGGCGTCGGCGACGCTGAAATGGTCGAGCAGGAATTCGCGGCCCTTCAGGTAGTTGTCGAGATAGTCGAGCCGCGAAAGACCCTTGCCGAGGACATGCGCCTTCATCTCCGGCGGCGCCGTCTTGTCGAGGATCGGAACGAACAGCCCCTTGTGCAGTTCGGTGCCGATGAAGCACAGCCATTGATGCAGGCGGCTACGCTCCATGCCCGGGCCGGTGGCGATGCCGGCCTGCGGGAAGTGGTCGGCGACATATTGCAGGATCGCCGCGTTCTCGGTCAGCACCAGCCCGTCGTCGGTGCGCAGCGTCGGCACCAGTCCGAGCGGATTGACGTCGCGAAAGTTCGAGCCGTCGTTCTGCACCACCTTGGTTTTGGGATCGACCTCGAGATAGTTGGCGGAAGCGCCGGCCTCGTACAGCGCAATCCGGGTCGCCAGCGAGCAGGCGAGCGGCGAGAAATACAGATCCATGAATGCCTCCTTGGCAGTTCTGTCTTTTCGGTTGGTCAATCGCGCCGGCGCGCAACGCGGGCAGGGATTGATTTTTATACTGTTCCGCATAATATAACTGCGGTCAAGGAATTTATTGCGAAATGGTACAAAAAGGTAAAAAGCCGCCCGTAACGAGGATCGACGCCCCCGAGCCGCCCAAGCGTCGTGGCCGTCCGCGTGCCTATCAGCCGGAAATCGCGCTCGCCAAGGCGCTGGATCTGTTTCGCCAGGACGGGTTTGCGGCGACGTCGCTGGACGATCTCTCGGCCGCGACCGGCATGAACCGGCCGAGCCTGTACGGCGCGTTCGGCGACAAGCGCGAACTGTATATCAAGAGCTATCAGCGCTATCGCGCCGACGCCCGCGCCGCGATGATCGACATCTTCAAGGATGAAACGCCGATCCGCGCGCGGCTCGAGCGCATCTATAAAGTGGCGCTCGATATTTATCTGTCCGGCGAATCCGGTCCGCGCGGCTGTTTCACGGTCATGACCGCGGCCTCCGAAGCGGTCGCCGATCCCGATATCCGCGCCATGGTGCTGGAAGGCTTTGGCGAACTCGACAAGGCCTTTGCCGCCTGCTTCCGGCTCGCCAAGGAAAAGGGCGAGTTACCCGACAGCGCCGATCCCGCGGTGCTGGCGCAACTGGCTTCCGCCACCATCCACACCATTGCTATTCGTGCCCGCGCCCGCGTGCCGCGCAAGGAACTGGAAGCGATCGTGAAGGGCGCGCTCGATGTGATGGTGGGGAAGAAGGCGTGACCCGCTAGTTTACGCCGCCCGGATATGGGCGAGGAAGCGATCGACTTCATCGCGAAGCGTGCTCGACTGGCGCGCCAGTTCGGCGGCGGAGCCGAGCATTTCGGTGGCGGCTGATCCGGTCGAGGCGACACCTGACGTCACGCCGGAAATATTGCGGGAGACTTCGCCGGTGCGGGCAGCGGCCTGCTGCACATTGCGGGCGATCTCCTGGGTGGCGGTGCCTTGTTGTCCGACCGCCGATGCGATCGAGGCGGAGATTTCCTCGACCTGCTGGATGGTAGCGCAGATCGATCGGATGCCGTCGATCGCTCCTGACGTTTCGGCCTGCACCGCGGCGATCTGCGAGCGGATTTCCTCGGTCGCCTTCGCGGTCTGCGTCGCCAGTGCCTTGACCTCGTTGGCGACGACCGCGAACCCGCGGCCGGACTCGCCGGCGCGGGCGGCCTCGATGGTGGCATTGAGCGCCAGCAGGTTGGTCTGGCTTGCAATCTCGTTGATCAGCGACACCACTTCGCCGATCTTCTGCGCGGCGGCGGCGAGACTCTGCACCCGGTCGTTGGATTGCTTGCCGTCGTCGGCGGCCTTGCCGACCACGGCCGAGGCCTGCACCAGTTGGCGGCCGATTTCATTCATCGAGGCCGAAAGTTGTTCCGCCGCAGCGGCAACGGTCTGAACGTTGTCAGACGCATGTTCTGAGGCGGTCGAAACCGCCAGCGTCTGTTGCCGCGATTGCTCCACGGTCGAGGACATCGATTGCGCGGTGGCCTGCATCTCGGTCGCGGCCGAGGAGACGCTGTCGACCACGCCGCGGACGCTCGCCTCGAAACTGTCGGCCAGCGCCGCGAAGGCCTGCTGCTTTTCTTGCCGGGATCTCGCCTCCGCCTGTTCCTGATCGGCCTGCAGACGATGAACGCGGATGGCGTTGTCTTTGAATACGGTGACGGCCGCGGCCATTTCGCCGACTTCGTCGGCGCGCCGGCCCGCCGGCAGTTCCACATCGAGGTTTCCGTCGGCGAGATCGCGCATCGCGCGCGTGATCGTCAGAATCGGGCGCGATATGCTGCGCGCAATCAGCAGTCCCGCGCATGCGGCGATCGCCAGCCCCAGCAGCGCCATGCCGATCGCGAGCTGCCGGGCGCGGTCGAGCGAGGCGACGTATTCGCTGTTGTCCATCGCGATCTCGACGGCGCCGATCGACGTGCCGGAGAAATCCTTGATCGGGCCGAGCAGGGCTGCGACCGGCGTTGCATGAGACTTCGCCTGGCGGATAATAAACGCGCCGCCGGCGGCGCTGCGATAGTCGGCCGGCCCGAAGAAGCTTTTGCCGTCGAGCGTTCCGCCGAACAGCTTGAATTCGTCTTTCGCCGCGAGCTGGAATGCGATGTCGACGCCGCGGGTGCGCTTGAATTCGTCGAAGAACGGCTGAGCGAAAGTCAGACCGAACTCGACCGAGCCGAGATGCTTGCCGTCGAGCGCCACCGGCACGACGCCGCGAATGCCAAGGCCGGCGACGCCGCCCTCGAGGCCGACGATCGGCTTGCGGTCGGCGTTGGCGGCGACCACGGTTTTGCGAAATCCGGACAGGTCGTCGCCGAATTTGGCCGGCTGATGGACCCGCAGATAGGACAGCGCAGGCGGCGTGTGGAACTGGAACTGGTCGACGCCATAGTCGGACTTCAGCGCCGCAAAACCCGGCCCGAACAGCTTGACCAGGCCGGCGCGGTCGTCGCGCGCCATCGCTTCCTGGACCGCGGGCATGGTGGCGACCACGGCGCTCATGGCGGCGGCCCGGCGGGATTCCTGTCCGAGCCGCGACAGCAGCGCGTCATAATGGCTGCGCAATTCGCGCTCGTCGGCACGATCGACGATGCCGGAGATGATCCACATCGCGCCGAGCAGAACGAAGATCGCGGTTCCCGCCGAGGCCAGCGCCAATGCCGCAGTGATCCGCGTCCTCAGGCCGAAATTCAGGAGTCGGGAAGGTTGGCTTTTGGCTGCGGCGGTCATCCCGTCTGGATAGCAAAACGTAGCTAATTTTGGATGAACGCTCCCAGCCGGGCCGAAATACGACCACAAGGCAGACACTTGCCGGCGTAGAACTCGCGCGAACGGGTCAACAGGATAAATGGCAATTCTGTAAAAAGTACGGCGTCATGCATTTCGTTCCCATCAGCCGTCCGTGCCGGAGCGCCGTTCGCCCGGCACGGACTGGCGCTTTGGCGGCGCCAGTGGCCCTAATATCCCCGCTTGCGATCCACCACATTCTCCAGCGCGCCGCCGGCTTCAAACCTTTCGATCTGGCGCGCGACGTATTTTGAAATTTCGTCCGGATCGGTGTCGGCGGCATTGTGCGGCGTCAGCACCACCTTGGGGTGGGTCCAGAACCGGCTGTCTGCCGGCAGTGGTTCGGTGGCGTAGACGTCGAGCGAGGCGCCACCGAGCGTGCCGTCGTCGAGGCATTGCAAAATATCCGCCTCGTTTTGCAGGCCGCCGCGGCCGGCATTGATCAGGACCGGCGCACCGAGAGGGCTGGAGCGGTTGAGCTTCGTGAAGAGGTCACGGTTGAGGACATGCCGCGTCTCCGGCGTCAGCGGCAGCAGGCAGACCAGGATATCGGTCCGTCGCAGGAATGGCTCGATCTGTGCCTCACCGTGAAAGCAATCGATGCCGGCGATCTGCTTGGCACTCCGGCTCCAGCCGGCGACACGAAAGCCTATTCGCTTCAGCGCGTCGGCGGCATCTGCCCCAAGCGCGCCCAGCCCCATGACGCCGACCGAGATCGCGCCGGCCGCCCATTGCGGTTTCGGCGCCCAGCGTTTGGCGCGCTGCGACTCCCGCAAGTACAATTCCTGCCGATGGTGCATCAGCACGTGCAGCACGACGTATTCCGTCATCCGTTCGGTCAGGTCGTTGACCGCGACGCGCACCAGCGGCACATCGGGCAACGACGTGTCCGCCGTCAGCGCATCGACGCCGGCGCCGAGATTGAAAATGACGCGCAGGTTGGGGAAGGCGGCGAGCTCACCCGGATGCGGTTTCCATACCGCGGCGTAGTGCACCTCGGCCGGATCGAACGCTGCGTCCGGCAACTGCAGCACGCGGCGGTCCGGGCAGACCACGTCAAACCGGTTTTTCCATCGCACCGGCGACCAGTTTTCGGTCCCGCCATGCACCAGCAGCGCGAGCGCGCCCTTGTTCATTGCCATTTCCTTCGGATCGTTATTCAGCGTGAGCTGTATCACATATAGGATCGAACCAATCCCCTAGTCTCCTTTCATCAGACAAAAGGAGACTTCACATGCGCAAACTGATCCTGATTTCCGCTTTCGTCCTCGCTTCGATTTCCGGTTCGATTTCGGCCCAGGCCGGCGACAGCCGCAACCTGATCCTGGCGGCCAACGACACGCCGGCGGCGACGACAACCGCGGCCCCGGCCGCGACCACGGCTCCCGCGGAAGCCACCACGACTGACACCTCGAAGAAGCAGGCTTCGAAACCCCAGAAGAAGCGCCAGGCCCGCCGTGAGACCGACGAACAGAAGGCCCACCGGATCGCCGCCAAATACGGCGTCTACTGGTAATCACTTCTTACGGTACGGTTCCGGCGTTCGCGCCGGAACCATCACTGCGATGTTGGTCCATCCAGGGCCGAGGCACCCCATGAAAACGTTCAAGAACGTCGTCTTCATTCTCTGTGTGTGCGGCCTTTGTTCCAAGGCGGTCATGCACACGTACCGGCATTTCAATCCGGCGCCGGCCACGATCGTCGGACCCTGATACGGCACGGAACCGACTGCAAAATTTCTTTCACAGCGCTGTCGGCCCCGGGCATACTCGTTCGTCATCAAGACAACGGGGATGCTTGGGCTCATGCTGTACGCCATTCTTTGCTATCACGACGAAGACCATGTCGGCTCCTGGACCAAGGAGCAGGACGCCGCGGTCATGACCAAGCTTGCCGTCGTGCAGGACAAGCTCACGAAACAGGGCCGGCTGGGCCCGGTGGCGCGGCTGCTGCCGACCACGGCGGCGACCACCTTGCGCAAGGACGATCCGCCCATCGTGCTCGACGGCCCGTTTGCCGAGACCAAGGAACAGTTGCTCGGCTTCTATGTCATCGACTGCAACAACCTCGACGAGGCGCTCGACGTCGCGCGCGATCTCGCCAAGGTCAATCCAGGCGGCGCCTACGAGATCCGCCCGGTCGGCATGTTCACGCCGGGGAGTATCCCGACGTGACCGACACCGCCTGGATCGACAACGCGCTGACCTCGGCGCGTCCCCAGGCGGTCGGCGCGCTGCTGCGTTATTTTCGCAACCTCGACACCGCCGAGGAAGCCTTTCAGAACGCCTGCCTGCGCGCGCTGAAAAGCTGGCCGCAAAACGGCCCGCCGCGCGATGCCGCGGCGTGGCTGATCATGGTCGGCCGCAATGTCGCGATCGACGACATCAGGCGCAGCAAGAAGCAGGCGCCGTTGCCCGAGGACGAGGCGATCTCCGATCTCGACGACGCCGAGGAAGCGCTCGCCGAACGGCTCGACGGCTCGCATTACCGCGACGATATCTTGCGGCTGCTGTTTATCTGCTGCCATCCGGATTTGCCGGCGACGCAACAGATCGCGCTGGCGCTCCGCGTCGTTTCCGGCCTGACGGTTAAACAGATTGCGCGCGCCTTCCTGGTCTCGGAAGCGGCGATGGAGCAGCGCATCACGCGGGCGAAAGCGCGCGTCGCCGAGGCCAATGTGCCGTTTGAGACGCCGGATGCGGTGGCGCGCTCGGAGCGGCTCGCGGCGGTCGCAGCGATGATCTATCTCATCTTCAACGAGGGCTATTCGGCCAGCGGCGATACCGCCGAAATCCGCAAACCGCTGTGCGAGGAGGCGATCCGGCTGGCGCGGCTGTTGCTGCGGCTGTTCCAGAGCGAGGCGGAGATCATGGGGCTGACGGCGCTGTTGCTGCTGCAGCATGCTCGTGCCGAGGCAAGGTTTGATAGCGATGGCGCGGTAATCTTGCTGGACGACCAGGACCGCATGCTGTGGAACCAAAAGATGATCGCCGAGGGGCTGGCGCTGATCGACAAGGCGATGCGTCATCGCCGCAGTGGGCCCTATCAGATCCAGGCCGCGATCGCGGCATTGCATGCCCGCGCCGCAACGCCCGAGGAGACCGACTGGACGCAGATCGATCTCCTGTACGGCGCGCTCGAAATCATGCAGCCGTCGCCGGTGGTCACCTTGAACCGCGCGGTCGCGGTCTCCAAGGTGCGGGGGCCGGAGGCAGCCCTCGACATGATCGAGCTGGTGGCGTCGCGGCTGTCGAACTATTTTCATTTCTTCGGCGTGCGCGGCGCCTTCCTGATGCAGCTCGGCCGTAATGACGAAGCCGCCGTGGCCTTCGACCGCGCCATTGCGCTGGCCAATACCTCGGCAGAGGCCGCCCACATCCGCATGCATCTCGACCGCCTGCAGCGCGACAGCCAGCCGCGCGACGTGAAGGCTGGGAACTAATTTTATCCATTTGCTGCCGTCATGGCCGTGGGCTTGACCGGGCCATCCACGTCTTCCTTCCTTCTCCCCTTGTGGGAGAAGGTGGATCGCTGGCGCGAAGCGGCAGCGAGCCGGATGAGGGGTCTCTATCCACCGAGACAGACCCCTCATCCGCCTTCGCTTCGCTACGGCACCTTCTCCCACAAGGGGAGAAGGGAAGTAAGACAAGCGCCGCGAAAAAAATCACCCCCCCCCCTGTCGGAATCCTCCCCCGTCATTCGTCTTGAAACCGAGCAGCCATTCAAGACAACGGGAGCCAGCCATGACCACGATCGCCGAAACCATGCCGGTTTCGAATCTATCGCGTTCGGCCGGCCGCATCCTCAGCGGTCTGGTCATCGTGTTTCTGCTGTTCGACGGCGCCATCAAGCTGGTGCCGTGGCCTGTGGTCACGGACACGATGGACAAGATGGGCTATGGCTCCAGCGAGACGCTGGCGCGAAGCCTCGGGATCATCACCATCGTCTGCACGTTGCTCTATTCGATACCGCCGACCTCGATCCTCGGCGCCATCCTGCTGACCGGCTATCTCGGCGGTGCGATGGCGTCGCATGTCAGGATCGGCAGTCCGCTATTCACCCACACCCTGTTCGGACTGTATCTCGGTCTCATGGTATGGGGTGGGCTGTGGTTGCGCGATCGCAGCCTGCGCGGTTTGATCCCGTTTCGCCGTTGACTTGTTTCGACGCTATTCACGTAACCGGAGCCCGACATGTCCGAAGTCATCGTCATCATCGCGGTCATCCTGGCGATTGCCATCGCCGTGGTGCTCATTCTCGCCGCGACCAAGCCCAATACTTTTAGTGTTCGGCGCGAAGCGACAGTGAAGGCGCCCGCGGAAAAGATTTTCCCGTTGATCAACGATTTTCATCAATGGGTCACATGGTCGCCCTGGGAGCACCGGGATCCCGCGTTGAAGCGCAGCTATAGCGGCGCGGACAGCGGCAAGGGCGCGGTCTATGGCTGGGAGGGCAACAAAAACGTCGGTTCCGGCCAGATGGAAATTCTCGAAAGTGCGGTGCCGTCGAAGATCGTCATCAAGCTCGATTTCATCAAGCCGTTCGAGGGCCACAACACCGCTGAATTCACAATGATGCGGCAGGGCGATGCTACCCATGTGACCTGGCTGATGCACGGTCCGGCGCCGTTCATCAACAAGCTGATGCAGGTGTTCATGAACCTCGACAAGATGATCGGTAAGGATTTCGAGGCCGGTCTCGCCACCCTGAAGCAGGTTACCGAGAAATAGATCGATCGACGTCAATTACCCAAGGAGCCAATGATGCAAATCAATCCCTACCTGTTCTTCGACAGCAATTGCGAAGCGGCGTTCAAATTTTACGAAAAGGTACTCGGCGGCAAGATCGAGCTGATGCTGCGTAACTCGGAAGGCCCGCCCGAGATGGGGGCGGCGCCGGACCGCATGCAGAAGATCATGCACGCCCGGATGTCGATCGATGGCGAGGTGCTGATGGCGTCCGACGCGCCGCCGGATCATTTTCACAAGCCGCAGGGTTTTGCGGTCTCGATCACCGTCGACGATCCCGCCGAGGCCGAGCGCAGGTTCAAGGCGCTGTCGGAAGGCGGCACCGTCAACATGCCGTTCAGCAAGACCTTCTTTTCGAAGGGCTTTGGCATGTGCCTCGATCAGTTCGGCATTCCCTGGATGGTGAACTGCCCAGCGGATATGTGAAGCACACGCGGGATTACCTGCACCTCGGATAGATCGCGGCGAGCTCCCGCCCGCGCAACAGCAACAGCCGCGACGTCAACCCGCCGCGGCGGCTGATCCAGTTCCGCACCGGGGCTGGATAGGCCTCCAGCACCGCCTGCGACGCCTCCGGTTCCGCATAGATTCGCCCACGTCGGTCGATCGAGCGCGCGGCGTGAAAGCCGAGCACCGCGCGGCGCGTCACGCAGATGCGCTCGCTCGGCACCGTGCTCAGCACCAGCGTGCAGGCCGACAGGCAGGGCCCGTCGATCACGACGCGTTCGCCGGAGTCGCGGACGCGATCGAACAGGTCGAGGAACGGGCCGACCTGTCCGCCGGGGCTGGCGAGGATGCGCACTTCCGCCCACGCCGGTCCGCTTGCGGCGAATAACGCCGCTGTGATCAAAACCACCTTCATCACCGCCATTCGCATTCGCGGCTCCTTCGTTCCTGCTCTCCCGGTGACTTGATGACGCCGGAGCGGGCAACAAGGTTGCGTCAATCGCCTGCGCCGGAAACGCCGGCTTCCGCAAAAGTTGCCATGCCATTGTGGCAAGCCAGCGCCGCGCGCAGCAGCAGGATCGCGACGCCTGCGCCCGAGGCTTCACCGAGCCGCATGTCGAGATCGAGCAGCGGATCGAGCGCGAGTTCGCGCAGCAGATCGCGATGCGCAGCCTCTGCCGAGACGTGCCCGGCACGGCAGTGATCCAGCATGCCGGTTGCAAGCCGCGCCAGCGGCAGCACCGCCGATGTCGCCACAAAGCCGTCGAGCAGCACCGGGACACGGAGCTGCCGCGCGGCGAGCACCGCGCCCGATATCGCCGCGAGTTCGCGGCCGCCGAGCGCTGCAGCCACGCTTAGGGGATCGCCGAGAATACCGCGATGAAAATCGAGGCCCGCCTCGATCGCAGCGCGCTTGCGCGACAGCCCGTCATCGTCAACGCCGGTGCCGCGGCCGGCCCAGCGGCTGGCGCCGCCGCCGAGCAGCGCCGCGCACAGCATCGCTGCCGTCGTGGTGTTGGCGATGCCCATCTCGCCGACGACCAGCAGGTCGCAATCGTCGCGCAGGGCGTTGTAACCGGCGTCGACCGCGGCGAGAAATTCCGCAGTGTCCATCGCCGCCGCCACGGTGAAATCGCGCGTCGGCCGCCCGAGTTCGAGCGGCACCACGCTCAATTCGGCGCCGGCGAGCTTGGCGATCTGGTTGATCGCCGCACCGCCAGCCGCGAAATTCGCCACCATCTGCACCGTGACTTCAGGCGGAAATGCCGAAACACCGCGGGCCGCGACGCCGTGATTGCCGGCGAACACGGCAATGGTAACTCGATCGAGCCGCGGCGTTTCCCCGGCCTGCCATTGCGCCAGCCAGACCGCCACTTCTTCGAGGCGGCCGAGGCTTCCCGGCGGCTTGGTCAGGTTTTGCTGCCGGCGCGCGGCCGCCTCGGCGGCTTTCGTATCGCCCCCGGGGAGGTCGCGACAGAAGGCGCTGATGTCGTCAAGACTGTTAAACCGCATGCAATTTCCCTACAACGTGATCCGAAATGCAAACCGGTTTCCCGGGCAAGACGATGCCCGGACCGTCGAGCGTGCCGCACGCTAAAACAATTCTCTGGGCGCTACCATGAATGAATGGCTCGATGATTTCAGAATGGCTGTCGGCTTCCTGACACGGCTGCCGGTGCCCAATCCGGACGGTGCAGCGCCACCAAATTTCGCGCGCGCCTACCGGATGTTTCCGCTGGTGGGTGCCCTGATCGGCGCGGCCATCGGGGTGTTCTGCGTTGCTTTGCGGCAGCTCGGCGTGCCTGATCTGGTGGCGGCGGCGCTGGCGCTCGGCGCCGGTGCGCTGCTGACCGGCGCGCTGCACGAGGATGGCCTTGCCGATGTCGCCGATGGTTTTGGCGGCGGCCACAATATCGAAGCGAAGCTCGCGATCATGCGCGACAGCCGGCTCGGCACCTATGGCGCGATGGCGCTGCTGGTGAGTTTTGCGACCAAGCTTGCCGCGCTGGCAGCGATCCCGGACGGTTATGTCGTGCAAAGCCTGATCGCGGCGCATGCACTGGCGCGCGGCGTGTTGCCGGCCATGGCGTTGAACCTGCCCTATGCGCGTCCTGACGGACTGGCGCGCAATGGTGGCCAACCCGATGCGGCGGCGGCGATGATTGCCGGCGCGTTGGCGCTTGTGATCGCGCTGGCGTCGCTGTCGTGGACGCATGCGCTGTGGGCCGCGGTCGCCGCTGGCGTCAGCAGCTTCGTCATGGCGCGGCTGGCGTTGCGCCAGATCGGCGGCCAGACCGGCGACGTGCTCGGCGGCGCCGAGCAGGTCGCGGAGACCGCGATCCTGGTTCTGCTCGCCGCAAAACTGGCGCAGGCGTGATGAGTGCTGCGACAAACCTGTGGCTGATCCGGCACGCGTCTGTCGATGGCCCGCGCGGCGTCATACACGGGCCCGATGCGCCGGCCGATCTCGGCGATGTCGCTGCTTTTGCTGCGCTGAAGGCAAAATTACCTGCGCATGCTTACGTCGCCTGCAGTCCGTGGCGCCGCACGCGGGAAACCGCCCGCATGCTGAAACTCGCTCCGATCGACGAGCCGGATTTTGCCGAACAGGATTTTGGCGACTGGACCGGGCGGCTTCACAATGATCTCGCAGCCGAACTCGGCGTCGCCTATCAAAACTTCTGGCAATCGGCGGCCGGCAACCGCCCGCCCGGCGGCGAAAGTTTTGCCGACCAGATCGAGCGCGCCAAAACGGGTCTTTCGCGTTTACCCGCTGGCGATGTCGTGCTGGTCGTGCATTCCGGCACCATCCGCGCGCTGCTCGCCATCGCGCTTGAGCTCGCGCCCGATCTCGCTCTGCGCTTCGTGATCGATCCGCTGTCGCTGACCCGGATCGATCGGCTCGCCGATGGCTGGCGCGTCGGCGCCGTCAATCTGCGCTAGCCGTTCCTTCGTTCGCCGCGCAGGGTCGGCAGGCCGATGCCGGCGGCGTCGAAGCCGCCGTCGACGGCGAGGATTTGCCCGGTGATGTAGCTGGCGCGGTCGCTGCACAAAAAGAATACCGCTTCCGCCAGTTCCTCTTCGAGGCCGTAACGATTGAGCGGAATGGCGTCGTGATAGTCGGCGCGGATTTCCGGCGTATGCACGGCTTTCGCCATCGCGGTCTCGACCGGCCCGGGTGCGACGCCGTTGACGCGAATGCCGAGCGAGGCCAGTTCGACCGCGAGCTGCTTTGTGAGATGTGCGAGGCCCGCTTTGCTGGTGCCGTAGGCCGAGCGCAGCGTGGAGGCGCGCACCGCGTAGATGGAAGTAATGTTGACGATGGCGCCGCCGCCATGCTCGCGCATCAGGGGCGCTGCCGCCTTGGTGCACAGGAACGGCCCGGTGAGGTTGACCTCCAGCACCCGCTTCCAGTCCTCGTCCGAGGTTTCGAGCAGCGGCGCGAACACCGCAACGCCGGCATTGTTGACGAGCGCATCGAGCCGGCCGAAGCGGCGTTCGATCGCGCCCATCACCGCGGTCACCGCTTTTGTGTCCGAGACGTCGCAAGCCAGCGCCAGCGTATGATCGGGATCGGCCAGTGCCGCGACCGCGCCGTCGAGCAATTCGCGCTCGATATCCAAAAGCGCCACCCGCCAGCCCTCGGCGAGAAACCGTTTCGCGGTCGCCAGCCCAATGCCGCGCGCGGCGCCGGTGACGAGTGCGACTTTTTGGGTAAAGAGGGCCAGATCTTTTGTCATGAGCGGGATCCGTTTGCGATTGTTTGGTTTCGCGATCCTATAGCCCAATCCTTCCCTTTAGCCCAAGCGTTGCGGCGGGTCGCCGGAAGCGGAGGCGCGCAACTTCTCTGCCCGGGCCGCGCCGCACGCGGACCGGGGTCAGGGGCGCAAGCCGTTCCGCCTACGATCGCAGATCGTTCAGGCCGACTTGTTCTTGATCGCGCCGACGATCGCCGTAAGAACAGCGCCGGCAACGCCACCACCGGCGACCTGGCCGAGGATGCTGCCGATATCCGGCGTCGAGGCCGAATTGGCCAGCAGCGGGATCAGCATGCCGAGCAACTGTCCTCCGGCACCGCCGCCGATGGCGCCCGCGAGGGTGTTTCCAAGCGTACCAAGGTCGATATTCTTGGCCGCGCCCGCGGCGACGTTGCCGCCGACGGCGCCACTGATGATCTGGATGATCAGATTGATGAGCATTACCGACATGACGCGATACTTTCTCCGATCCGAAAGTTCAGTTCCAGCGTGTGTGGCGCCGGATCATCGCCGGGAGGTAGGTTAGGCCTTCAAATGCCAGACGTCATGCTGCGCGCGCGAAGGATCGCGACGAAATATGCGTGAATTGTTTCGAAAAACATCCGGCATCACATCGCGCGTTCAGCGCTAGTGATGCCGGTACCACTGGTCTTCGGAGCTTCATCCGAAGATGGACCGACCCGATCCGGGCGGGGCTTTCCCCGATCAGGACAATTCGGCCGAGGCGCGCTGCATGTTGGACGACATGTCCTGCGTCACGATGCTTTGCTCCTCCACCGCGGCGGCGGTGGACGAAATGAACTCGTTGAGAAAGTTCTGGTTGGCGGCGACGATGGTGCCGTCGAGCCTGAACTCGATCACCGCCTGCGACCTGCCGATGGCATCCGCCTGCGCCAGCGCATTTTGAATTTTTGAGTTTTTCCGCCAGTGGATCACGTAGAGCTCCGGGCTGTGCCAATCCCTTCAACTGCTGCTTTTTTCGATCCATATGCATGCCGGCGTTCAGAGCCGCCAATGCTGGTGCGCCCGTAATCATACGGGGGCCGGGCGCAGACTATTTTCGGTTCACGACGCGCTCATAGGCGGCCTGCAGCTGCTCGCCGACCGACGGTCCACGTCTGCGCCGCTTCACGCCGAGATGAGTCTCGCGCAACTCGTCCATGAACTCGGCCCACATTTTCGGACCGCCCTCGCTCAACAGTTTTGCGCGGATGCCGAGTTCCTCGCTGACCGGGAGATATTTGTAACCCCAGGCCGCCATCTGCGCGAGCACCGGCAGCAGTTCGATGCCCTGTTCGGTCAGCGAATAGATGCCCTTCTGCTTGTGGGTCGGATCGTCGTCGCGCCTGATGATGCCTTCCTCGAGCAGCGTCTTCAGCCGGTCGGCAAGGATGTTGGAGGAGATGCCCTCGTCGGATTTGGTCAGCAGTTCGCGAAAGTGCCGGCGGTTGCCGAACATGATGTCGCGGATGATGAGCAGGCTCCATTTATCGCCGACTACCTCCAGCGTGAGGTTGATCGGGCAGCCGGAGCGCTGGGCGTCGGTCATGGAGGGGGCCTCGAAAAACTGATTGCAATATTGCATCGGTTTTGCCAGGATAACAACCAGTTGTAAAACAAGATCGGTTTGGTTGATGCTGATCGACGGCCGGCCGCTCACGACCGGCATCGCGATCCTGCGCTACGAACCGATGAAATAATTTCGCGATAAATGTCGGCGGAACCGAAAGCGCTTCGTCTTCCCTGATATGCCCGGAATAGCTGGAGCTTCCATGTCGCTAACGCTGCACTACCACCCGCTGTCGTCGTTCTGCTGGAAGGCGCTGATCGCGCTGTACGAGAACGACATCCCGTTTACACCGAACCTGGTCAATCTCGGCGACCCGGCCGAGCGCGACGCGCTGCTCAAGCTGTGGGGAATGGGCAAGTTCCCGGTGCTGAGCGACGACGCGCGGGGAGAGAACATCCCGGAGTCGAGCATCATCATCGAATATCTCGACCGCCATTATCGCGGCCCGACGCGTTTCATTCCCGACGATGCCGAACGAGCGCTGCAGACCCGGCTGCGCGACCGCTTCTACGATCTCTATGTCCATCTGCCGATGCAGAAAATCGTCGGTAACCGGCTTCGCCCTGCGGCTAGCAAGGATCCCCACGGGGTCGAGGAGGCGCGGGCCCGGTTGCGGACCGCCTATGCGATGGTCGAGCAGCAGATGGCTTCCGGCGGCTGGGCGATGGGCGGCGATTTCAGTCTCGCCGACTGCGCCGCGGCGCCGGCGCTGTTCTACGGCAACCGCGTCGAGCCGTTCGGCGCGGTGCACAAGAACGTCGCCGCCTATCTCGGGCGGCTGGAGGCACGGCCCGCATTCGCGCGGGTGCTGAAGGAGGCCGAGCCTTATTTTCAGATGTTTCCGAAGGAGGGCTAGATGGCTTCGACCAGCCGGGCGGATACCATCCGCGCCATCTTCGCAGGATACTTGTCCAACAACCGCAAGCTGGTAGAGGATACCCTCAGCGACGATTTTCGCTTCACCAGCCCCTACGATGACAGCATCGACAAGCCGACTTATTTCGAGCGCTGCTGGAAGAGCAGCGACTGGATCGAACGGCACGAACTGGAGAAGATCTTCGTCGATGGCGACGAGGCGTTTGTCACCTACCTGTGCGTGGCCAAAGGCGGCAAGACCTTTCGCAATACCGAGTTCTTCGTCTTTGGCGGCGACAAGGTACAACGCATCGATGTCTATTTCGGCGCCAGCTTTGAAGACGGACGCTTTGTCCCGCAGCAGCGATAGGTCAGTGAGACAACATGTTGAGCAGAAAAACGATCGCGTCCGGATATCCGTTTGAGGATACTTACGGCTACGCGCGGGCCGTTCGTGTCGGCGACTTCGTTTTCGTCTCGGGAACGACCGCCCGTTCCGCGTTTCTCGACGGCGATGCCTATGTGCAGATGACCGGCGCGATCCAGACCATCGCCGCGGCCCTCAAGGAAGCGAGCGCCGAACTGCGCCACGTCGTGCGAACGGTGGTCTATATCGTCGACATGGCGGATGCGGACCATGTCGCCCGTGCCCACCGCGAGGCGTTCGGCGAGCACAGGCCCGCCAGCACGCTGGTGCAGGTTGCTGCCCTCACGCCGGGCAGGGCCCAAGTCGAAGTCGAAGTAACGGCTGTCGTTCACGATTGATTGAAAGTCGCGGTGAGCAGCCGCGGCAAATCCCCAGCTTGCGATCGACGTCGGCTTCGTCCCTGATTTCGAAATCCTGCCGGGCGTCGACCGGAACATCGCTGGTATGGGGTTGGCGATGCCCAGTGGGCGCCGGCCACGGTTTGACGCTGAGATCGATGGGCGGAATTGTCGCAGGCTGCGGTGCGTCGATTTCCGCCCGCGCTGCGGCGGCGGAGCCGGCGAGTAGCGCTACGGCGAGGCTGAATATTTTCAGGCGTGAGCGAAAGGACATGAAGGCGTGCTCCGTTTTTCCGGCATGCCCTGTCTATCGCCGCTGGCTCGGCGAAATTCCAATGTCGATGTGCGATGGGTTCGATAGGCGGCGAGCATCGTCGGGGTTGAAGGCGTCTTTCGGGGGAGCCACCAATTCGCCGGCAATTAGCTCGAAAATAATTCCGCTGGGCATGTCGGTGCCGCAAACCCTCGTTCGTCTAGTTGACGAGCGCCGGCATCAGCCAGCCAGATAACACCTCAACGGAGCGTGACGATGCGATTCATGGTGATTGTGAAGGCCAGCAGGGATTCCGAAGCCGGCGTGATGCCGGGCACCGAGTTGCTGACCGCGATGGGCAAGTTCAACGAGGAACTGGTCAAGGCCGGCATGATGGAAGCGGGCGAGGGCCTGCATCCGACCTCGAAGGGCGCGCGGATCAAGTATGCCGACGGCAAGAGCAGCGCGACCAACGGCCCGTTCGCGCTGAGCGGCGATCTCATCGCCGGTTTCTGGCTGATCAACGCCAAATCGCTGGATGACGCCATTGCGTGGATGAAGCGCGCGCCGTTCGACAGCGGCGACGAGATCGAAATCCGTCAGGTGTTTGCTGCCGAGGATTTTGGCGAAGCCTTGACGCCCGAACTGCGCGAGCAGGAAGAACGGCTACGGGCACAGGCGGGGAAGAAGTAATTTTCTCCCGCCGTCATTCCCCGGTGCGCAATTGCGCACCGGGGAATGACGGCGGGTTTTGCAAACGGAGCAAACGACCATGCGATTCATGATGCTGATGATCCCCCTGAGCTACGAGACCGCGCCGTCGGATCTCGATCCGGAACGGATGAAGGCGATGATGAAATACAACGAGGCGCTCAAGGATGCCGGCGTGCTGATCACGCTCGACGGCCTGCACCCGCCGTCGGCCGGTGCGCGCGTTTCCTTTGCCACCGGTAAACCTGTCGTGACCGACGGTCCGTTCACCGAGTCCAAGGAAGTGCTGGGCGGCTACTGGATCATCGACGTCGCCTCGCGCGAGGCCGCGATCGCCTGGGCCAGCCAATGTCCGGCATCGGCGGACGAGATCATCGAAATCCGCCAGGTGCAGGAAATGGCTGATTTCTCGGAAGAACTGCAGCAAGCAGCCGCCGGATTGGCGGAAATGCAGCGCGGGGCAGGGCGGCGTTAACCGCCGTTAATCTTTCTGAACGCTCATGATTTGCTCGGGAAGAAAACGCTTCAAACCACAAAGATGAAGTGACCTTGGCGCCCGGCTCATGTAAAAGCCGTTCACATGAGCTGGCGCAAGGAAACGCGCCGCGCCGAGCGCGGCTATCATCACGGCAATCTGAAAGAAGCGCTGCTGCAGGCGGCGCTCGGCCTGATCGCCGAAAAAGGCGCGGCCGGCTTTACCTTCGCCGACGCCGCGCGGATGGCCGGCGTCAGCCCGGCGGCGCCTTACCGGCATTTTCGCGATCGCGAAGAGTTGCTGTCCTCGATCGCCCAGCGCGGTTTTGAGCAGTTCGAGGCCTTGCTGACGCAGGCCTGGGACGATGGCCGCCCGGACACGGTCACGGCGTTCGAGCGGGTCGGCAAGGCCTATCTGGCGTTCGCCCGCAACGAGCCCGCGTTCTATTCGGCGATGTTCGAATCCGGGCTTCCGGTTGATGCCAACCCGACCTTGATGGCCGCCAGCGAGCGCGCTTTCGGCATTATCCGCGCCGCCGCCGAACGGCTCGCGGCTTTGGCTCCTCCCGGCACGCCGCGCCCGCCGGCGATGATGATGGCGCTGCACATCTGGTCGATGTCGCATGGCGTGGCCTCGCTGTTCGGCCGTGGCGACGCGGCACGGCGCAAATTGCCGATGTCGGCGGAAGACCTGCTGGAAGCCGAAGTGTTGATCTATCTGCGCGGTCTTGGCTTCCCGACCGACCGCCGGCCGGAGGCTGCCAAGGAAGCTACCAAGGCCGAATCGGGTCAGAAACCGTCCGCTCCGCCGCCGGTCCCGCCCGCGGGACCTTGGGGCACCCCCAAATAAATTTGATACCTGCGGCGACCCGCGCGCTTGACAAAACCATGGGATGGTTTAGGTATGTAAATGTTATTTACATTCACAACGGCGCGATGCCGTCATGGAGAGGGAAATGGCCTACACCGCAGATGTCAATCGATGGCGCGGCCCGCAAGAAGAGCCTGATCGCCCGCATATGCTTGATAGCCCCTGGCATCCCGGCTGGATCGCCGTGACCATTCTCGGCTTCATCCTCTGGTGGCCGATCGGACTTGCCCTTCTCTTTTTCACACTCGGGAGCAGAAAAATGGGTTGCTGGAGTCACCAGGATCGCTGGTCCAACAAGATGGAGCGGATGCAGTACAAGATGGAGCGGATGCGCGGCCGCATGGAGCGCCGTGGCTTCGGCTTCGGCGGTTTCGGCCCGCCCACGAGCGGCAACCGCGCCTTCGACGAGTACCGCACCGAGACCCTGCAGCGCCTCGAAGAGGAGCAGGTCGAGTTCAGGAATTTCCTCGACCGCCTGCGCCACGCCAAGGACAAGGAAGAGTTCGACGCGTTCATGTCGCAGCACAAGACACGCCCGACCCCGCCGAACGACCAGCCGCAGAGCTAAGCCATAGCGTTTTCAAGCGAAGTGGCCTTCCGGTTCGCGTGAAGAAAACGCGTCAAACTAAATAACTGGAGTTCAGCCTTCAGGCGATGTGCCCCCATAGACCCTGACGGCGATACAGCCGCCCATCTGCGCAAGCAGGTGGGCGGCTTGTTTTGTGAATTGCGCACTGGCGCCGATCCGGTGCGGGTCTATATTGCGGGCTGTCGCACTCGTGGACGGCCCCCGGACGGCACCCTTGGACTGCACCCTTGGACGGATCGCCATGACCGCACCCAAAATTGTACCAGCCGACCAACTCTGGACCTCGATCCGGGGTGAGGCTGAAAACGCGCTGGCCCGCGATCCGATCCTCGGCGCTTCCCTCTCGTCAGCCATTCTCGATCATGCCGATCTCGGTGGCGCGGTGGCACATCAGGTCGGCGAGCGGCTCGGCAGGAGTTCAGCCGACAGCCGGCAGTTTTCGCGTATTGCCCGCGAAGCATTTTTGGCCTCGCCCGAACTGGTCGAGGCGGCGAGCCGCGATCTGCAAAGCATCGCCATTCGTGATCCCGCCATCACGGCACTGCTGCCGCCGCTGCTGAACTTCAAGGGGTACGTCGCGCTGCAGACCTGGCGCGTGTCGAACTGGCTGTGGCGCCAGAACCGCAGCGATCTCGCGCTGCTGCTGCAAAGCCTGTCGTCGGATTCGCTGCAGGTCAGCATCCATCCGTCGGCGTCGATCGGAACCTCGGTGCTCCTCGATCATGCGACCGGCATCATCGTCGGCGCATTTGCCGTCGTCGGCGACGAGGTGACGATCCTGCAAAACGTCACCATCGGCCGTAAACGCTCGCTTCCGGATCGCGCGCCGAGAATCGGCCGAGGCGTGTTGCTCAGCGCCGGCGCTACGGTTATCGGCGACATCAGTATCGGCGACTTTGCCAGGATCGGCGCCGGATCGGTCGTCGAGCACGACGTGCCGGCGGGATGTACGGCGGTTGGCGTTCCCGCGCGGCTGACCAATTGCCCGGAGCAAGAGGTTTCGGCCTGATGGCGAAACAACCGCTCTCCCGCGATGAGCGGGCGGGCGGTTTTTCACCTGCGACAAATTAACCCGTCGGGCAAAGTTTCGATTGTCCCGTCGCACAAATCATTGGTCTAACTACGCCCGTCTCACCCGATTGAGGGGCGATCGCGATCGTCACGACGTGCGGTGGGATGCGATGGACGTAAGGCTGCGACTGACGAGCGCGGCTCTTGCGTACGGCGAAATCGTGAGGGTCCGAC
>JBBRSX010000016.1:0-63328 GCA_038244925.1 Hyphomicrobiales bacterium
CCCTCCCGCATTCAAAAACTGACGCTGACGCATTTCCGCAATTATCGGGTGGCGAGCATGCAGGCGCAGGGCGATCTGGTGGTGCTGGTGGGGCCGAACGGCGCCGGCAAGACCAATTGCCTGGAGGCGATCTCGTTTCTGTCACCGGGCCGCGGACTGCGGCGCGCGACGCTGGAGGATGTCGCCGACAACCAGGGCGACGGCTCCTGGGCGGTGTCCGCCGAGGTCGAGGGCGCGCTCGGGCTCGCCACGCTCGGCACCGGTATCGATGCGCCGGGCGCGGAAGCGGCCTCCACCAGCCGGCGCTGCCGCATCGACCGCGAGCCGGTCAGTTCGGCGACCGCGTTCGGCGACCACTTGCGCATGGTGTGGCTGACGCCGGCGATGGACGGGCTGTTCATGGGCGCGGCTACCGAGCGGCGGCGCTTCTTCGACCGGCTGGTGCTTGCGATCGACTCTGAACATTCGAGCCGGGTGTCGGCGCTGGACCGCTCGCTGCGTTCGCGCAACCGGCTGCTCGAGGTGCGCAATTACGACGACCACTGGTGCGACGCCATCGAGCGCGAAACCGCCGAGCTTGCGGTCGCGGTCGCCGCCACCCGCGGCCAGACCGTGACAAAACTCGCGGCCATGCTGCGCGAGCGCGGCAAAGATTCCGCATTTCCGTCGGCGCAGATCATGCTCGACGGCTGGATGGAGAACGCGCTGGTCAACGAGCCCGCGACCGCGGTCGAGGATCGCTACCGCGAGATATTGCGCGCCGGCCGCGCCCGCGACGCCGCCGCCGGCCGCACGCTGGACGGCCCCCACCTCACCGATCTCGAAGTGGTCTACGCACCGAAGAACATGCCGGCCCGCGATGCCTCGACCGGCGAACAGAAGGCGCTGCTGATCGGGCTGGTGCTGGCCCATGCCACGCTGGTCGCCGAGATGACCGGCATCGTACCGCTGTTGTTGCTCGACGAGGTGGTGGCGCATCTCGACCCGAACCGCCGCAAGGCGCTGTTCGAGGAGCTCGCCAAACTCGGCGCGCAGGTCTGGATGACCGGCGCCGATCCCGCCGCGTTCGGCGATGTCGGCGTCACCGGCGAGATTTTCAACGTCGAATCCGGTCAAGTGAGCCGTAGCGCCTGAGCCGCATAAACCGGCCCGGCTTGAACCTAATCCCGCATCGACGCGACTAGAGTTGAGCAGGTACGCCACCCGTCGCCGCCATCGTTGCCGCGCGACCCCGTCGGGCGTCAACCTATTCCGGAGAATACAAATGTTCGCGACCACGAGCGGGACGCATGTTCCGGCACGAAAACTTCTGCTGGCTTTCGTCGCCGTGCTGATGGCAAGCACATCGATTGCCGCCCGCGCCGACGACGGTATGGTTGACGTTCGCACCCTGCCTCAGGTCGAAGGCGCGACGCCGAACCAATCGGCCCATGAAAGCTACCCCGAAATACATCTCTCCTATCGCGTTCCAACCGTGGTCGCGATCACGACCGCCGCGACGCGCAAGCTGCTGGCCGCCAATGGCTGGCAGGAATTCGTGTATCCGAATCCGTCTGGCCACCCGATGTCGTTCAAGAAGGGACAGCAGGGTTTGACGCTGAGTTTCTCGCAGGGGCTAGGCCGGCCGGATCAATCCGTCGTGTATTACAGCGCCGACCGACTCTACAACAACGTGCCGTTTCCGCAGGATGCGACCGACATCGTGTTCGACGACAGGCGGCCCTATCTGAGCTGCCTGACCGCGGCGACGATCGAGGCGAGCCTCGATCTGTTCCGGCAGGGATTGCTTGCTGCCGATTGGACGGCGCTGTCCGCGGCCGATATCGCGGCGCGCTGGCCGAATGCCAAACCCGACGAGACCATCGCGAACGGCTCGACCGCCTATTTTAGCCGCGACGTTCGCGACGGGGGGCCGAAACAACCGCCGATCATGCTGTCGCTGCTGCGCCGCGACGACGGCAAGACCAGTGTCGAGGTCAAGGTCGCCCCGTTCATGCAGCCGCAGAATCTCGAATTTGCCAAAGACGTGATCGGCCTGCCCATGCCGGATCATACCGATGGCTTCGGCAGCACAGGCAGTTCGGACTCGGCCCGCCGCAAGGTCGAAGGCGCGGTAAAGGCCGACCTTCCCGTGGTGATGGCCTTCTTCCGCCGCGAACTTGCAGCGCAGAACTGGAAAGAAGAGACAAGCGACGCCGGCGCCACCATCAACGACGTCACGCTCAACTTTTCTTCTCCGGATCAAAATGCGCGGCTCAGGCTGGTCCATAAATACAACCTCACCTTCGTCACCCTCATAGCGCAAATGAAAGAATCGGCATTGGCCGCGCGCGCCAGGGCCAAGAAGGAAGCCGACGACAATTTCTTCAAAAATGCCGAAGCGGCCGCAAAGCAGATCATCGCCGCCGACGAGACGCGACGGGTCGCGCAGGCGGCCAATCTGTCGGACGCGCCGCTGCACGCGCTTGCCGACAACACCCGGCCGGTGCCGTTGCCAGAGAACGCCGACAACATCAAATTCGACGGCGGCAACGGGCAACTGGAATTCGATTCCGGCTCCAGCGTCAAGGCGATCGCGGCGTTCTATCGCGGCGTGCTGAAATCGCAGGGCTGGAAGGAGCAGCCGGACGGCATCAACAAGTCGAACATGGTGATGATGGACTTTTCCAGAGCCGGCAAGGCGCTGTCATTCACCGCCATGCAGATGGGCCCCAGGGTGAAAGTCAGCGCCGACGGATCCGGCCTGATGATGGCGAGCGCGAAAATGGCGGGCAAGCCTGCTGCGGCCGGCGCTCAGGCCTCGAACGAAACCACGGTGAAGGCGGCGGATCAGGTTCTCGACGCCGAGCCGGATTCCGCCTTGCCGGTGCCGAAGCAGCATACGATGAGTTCGATCGGCACCGGAAAGGTGCCCGGCAGCAATGCGCCGATCCGCCGGGAGCTTGAGGCCAGCATCCCGGCCGAGCTCGACAACGTGCTCGGTTTCTACCGCACCGAACTCGGGAAACTGGGCTGGAAGGAGACGGTCGAGGGCGCCGTCGTCAGACCATGTGCAACTGGCGTTCACCTCTGCCGACGGACCGGCCACTCTGAAACTCGGCCGCAGCAATGGCGAGACCTCGGTCAACCTGGCGCAGAAATATCCCGCTGTCGCCGCCAAGGCCGACGTCGTCCCGAAGCCGGGTCAGGCCAAACTGATCTTCGGTAATCTCGGCGGCGGCGAAGCCACGGTTTCGATCAACAAGCAGACGATCCGGATCGCCAGCGGCGCCGGCGGACCGCAATCGCCAAAGCCGCCGATGCTCGATCTTCCCCCGGGCAAGTACCCCTACACGCTCAAGGTCGCGGGCGGGCCGGCCCGCAGCAGCCAGATCGAGATCGCAGCCGACGATACCTGGGGGTTGATGGTGGCGCCGAACGGCGAAGTGCTGCCGCTGCACATGTATTGAAGCGAGGCGGAAGCGGCTTTCGCGCCCAGCCCGCCTGCTGCAGGGGTATTTGTTGCCAGTCATGGTCTGCACCGGTATGACTGCACGCTGGCGCCGCTTGAATTGGTGACGATGAATGGGTGTCGACGCACGCCGACTTTGGGTTTGGCCATGCGTGCTTGCGCTGCTGTTTTTCCCGGTCCCGTTGCTGCTGTTCTACGCGTACCCAAGTTCGTTCTGGGCGGCGACCGATTACCAGACGCTCGGGCTCGCCGACGCGCTCAACATGGCGTACCGGATCGCCGACCGCGAAATGTATTTCGCCCGCGGCATGGTCAATCATCCCGGCGTTCCCTTCTATTTCATGAACTGGCTGGCGCTGGCGCTGGCCGGATTTCCGCTTGCCTCCGCCGATCCCGGCTTTTTCGACCGGGTGATTGAGCACGTCGAGGAATTTTACGGGATTACGGCCTGGCTGGTCGCGCTGATCGGCGCCGCCGGCGTTTACGTCCTCGCGCGTGCGGCGCGAAAGCTCGTTCCAATCGGCGTTGTCGCGATCGGCCTGCTGATCTGGCTGACGTCGACGCCGGCAACCCTGTTTACCTTCACCTCACCGTCGATCGATTCGTTTGCCATCCTGATCAACGGACTTTTCTTCGCCGTTCTGGTGCGGATCGCCCATGACCGGAATTTACTCACCTCGGGCGCGGTGCTCGCCGCCTGCGTCGGCGCCTTCGCCTATTTGAGCAAGCTGTCTTATCTCTACGTCCCGCTGGCGCTGGTCGTGACCGGGATGGCCAACCTTGCCTTTCGCAAGGTCGATCCGGCGAAGCGAAAGCGCCTCACCCTGATCAGCACCGGCAGCTTTTTTCTGATCGTGGCCGGTGTCGGCGTCCTCGTCATCGGCTGGAGCGCGTTTCGGATCCTGATCAATTTCCACAAGAGCGTTTTTCTCGGCTCCGGACAGTACGGTACGGGAAGCGCCACCGTGGTCAGCGGGCATGAACTCTGGAACGCCGTCGCGGCGATCCCGGCCGACTCGGCTTACGCACTTCCAATCGCTCTGATCACCGGATCCAGCCTGATCGTGGGCGGATATTTTCTGGGACGGAAAGGCCCCGAACACATCCCTGTCGCGCTGATCTCCATCGGCACCGGCGTAGCTTCGCTGTTTTCGGCGCTGTTCGTCATGAAGCACTATGGCTTTCGGCCGGCGTTTCCGCGACATTGCCCGCCAGCGCCGCCGCCTGCTATTTGCTGGCGACGTCGTGGGGCGGGCGTTTCTGGTTTCGAACCGCCGTGGCTGCGCTCTGCGTCATTGCGGTGTCGTGGATGGCAGTCCGGTCGAGCGACGCGCTGATGCTGCAACTGGCTGCAAGGACGGACAAAAGCCGGCTGGCGCAGCAGGATCTGCAGGAGATCAATGCCCGGCTGGCCAGCAGCCAGCAGCCGATCGAATTCGGCTACCGCTCGCCGTTCTCATGGTCCGGCGAGGGCTTTGTAATCTATTACGGCAGCGTTCCGCGCATGACCGACGCCTATGTCGCGAGCCGACAGCGGATGTTCAGCAGCGGGACCGCGAACCTGATCCACCGCAAGCCCGGCACCTATGTGATCGACAAGGCCTATTTCCCGACCGCGGACAGCATCAGGACCGCGCCGAATATCATTCCCGACGGCCCGGCGCCGGTGATTTGGAAGGACGGCGACAAAATCATTGAGTTGCGAACCGTGTTTCTTCTAATACCGGGCTAAATGCCTACGCATTAGCGATGACGAACAGCGAGACCAGCTTGGACCAGCGCCAGATCATCCATCGCAAGGTGTGGGAAGCCAAGGAAACGATCCGGCTATTGTATCGGGACTATCACCGGCGGCTGCTCGAAAGCTGCCCGGAAGGCGCCGTGCTCGACATCGGCGGCGGCACCGCCCACGTCAAGGATTCCCGGTCCGATATCGTCTCCACCGACATCCTGTCGTTTCCGGGGATCGACGTCGTGGCCGATGCCCACCGGCTGCCGTTCCCACCGGCATGCTTTTCCGGCGTAGTCATGCTCGACGTCCTGCATCATCTGGAACGTCCGATCGAATTCCTCCATGAGGCGTCGCGCGTGCTGAGGCCCGGCGGGCGTCTCGCCATGATCGAACCGGCGATGACGACGCTGGCGCGCCGGTTCTATGAAAATTTTCACGAAGAGCCGGTCGATATGGCCGCCGATCCGTTTGCGCCCGTTGTGACCAATCCCGATCGCGATCCGTTCGACGCCAATCAGGCCATTCCGTCGCTGCTGTTCGCAACCCAAGTGGCCCGCAGCCGGCTGGAGGCGACGATTCCGTCGCTGCGCGTACGGCGCGTCGAATGGCTCAGTCTGTTCGCCTATCCGCTGAGCGGGGGATTTCAGCCATGGTCGCTGATGCCAGCAGCGCTGGTGCGGCCGATGCTGGCGTTTGAGGGAGCCATCCCGGAAATGGTACGGCGTCAGATCGCCTTCCGGATGATGGTGGTGCTCGAGCGCATCAAGCCCTGATCGAAGCCGTTCCACGTATCGTTACGGGCCTGAAAATCGAGGTCCTGGACCGCCAGAATCAGCCCCCGAATCGCGCTTTTCAAAGGCCCCCGAATCGACCTTCCGGCGCCTTGAAAAAGGGTAAAAAAATCTTACTTATTCAATGACTTGCGGACAGAGACTTTGCGCTAGGCGCATAGCCTCTTTCATGGCACAAACAGACCATCAGCGCCTCGTGTTGCGCAGCTGATTCGGGACGTCCTCGAAGGCCTCACATGACAGAACCTGCCCGGCAGACCCCTGCCGACAATGAACTTCCCATTCCCGTCGAATACGGCGCGGAATCGATCCAGGTTTTGAAAGGCCTCGACGCCGTGCGCAAGCGGCCGGGCATGTATATCGGCGATACCGATGACGGTTCCGGCCTGCATCACATGGTCTACGAGGTCGTCGACAACGCCATCGACGAAGCGCTCGCCGGCCACGCCACTGCGGTAGAGGTCGTGCTCAACGCCGACGGCTCCGTCACCGTGCGCGACGACGGCCGCGGCGTTCCGGTGGACATCCACAAGGGCGAAGGCATTTCGGCCGCAGAGGTCATCATGACCCAGTTGCACGCCGGCGGAAAATTCAACCAGAATTCCTACAAGGTTTCAGGCGGCCTGCATGGCGTCGGCGTCTCCGTCGTCAACGCGCTGTCGAGCAGGCTCGAGCTGCGGGTCTGGCGCGACGGCAAGGAACACTACATCCAGTTCGCCCATGGCGACGCGGTCGCCCCGCTCGAGGTCGTCGGCGATGCCAATGGCAAGCGCGGCACCGAGGTGACCTTCCTTGCTTCGACCGAAACCTTCACCAACGTCGAATATGACTTCGCGACGCTGGAACACCGCCTGCGCGAACTCGCCTTCCTGAATTCAGGCGTCAAGATCCTGCTTTCCGACATGCGCCACGCGGTCGAAAAGCGCGAAGAGATGCTTTATGTCGGCGGTGTCGAGGAATTCGTCAAATATCTCGACCGCAACAAGAAGTCGAGCTTGCCCGCCCCGATCATGGTGCGTGCGGAGCTCAACGACATCGGCGTCGAAGCCGCATTGTGGTGGAACGACAGCTACCACGAGAACGTGCTGTGCTTCACCAACAACATCCCGCAGCGTGACGGCGGCACCCATCTCGCCGGCTTCCGCGGCGCGCTGACCCGCCAGGTCAACGGTTATGCCGAAGCCAACGCGAAGAAGGAAAAAATCGCGCTGACCGGCGACGACTGCCGCGAAGGTCTCACCGCCGTGCTCTCGGTCAAGGTGCCGGACCCGAAATTCTCGTCGCAGACCAAGGACAAACTGGTTTCCTCGGAAGTGCGCCCGGTGGTCGAGAACGTCCTCAACGAGGCGCTGGCGGCATGGTTCGAGGAACATCCGTCTGAGGCCAAGGTCATCGTCGGCAAGGTGATCCAGGCCGCGGCGGCGCGCGAAGCCGCCCGCAAGGCGCGTGAACTGACGCGCAAGAGCCCGCTCAGCATTTCCTCGCTGCCCGGCAAGCTCGCCGACTGCCAGGAAAAAGACCCCGCCAAATCCGAACTGTTCATCGTCGAGGGCGACTCGGCAGGCGGCAGCGCCAAACAGGGCCGCAACCGCGAATTCCAGGCGGTACTGCCGCTGCGCGGCAAGATCCTCAATGTCGAGCGCGTCCGCATGGACAAGATGCTGTCCAGCGAACAGATCGGCACGCTGATCACCGCACTCGGCACCGGCATCAGCGACGATTTCTCCGTCGACAAGCTGCGCTACCACAAGATCATCGTGATGACGGACGCCGACGTCGACGGCGCCCATATCCGCACGCTGCTGCTGACCTTCTTCTACCGGCAGATGCGCGAACTGATCGATCGCGGCCACCTCTATATCGCTCAGCCGCCGCTCTACAAGGTGACGCGCGGCAAGTCCGAGCAGTACCTGAAGGACGAGCGCGCGCTGGAAGATTACCTGATCGCCACCGGACTCGACGATTGCGTGTTCAAACCGGCGACAGGCTCGGAACGCGCTGGCCAGGACCTGCTGTCACTGGTGGAGGATGCACGCGTCATTCGCGGCACCCTGAACAACCTGCACAGCCGCTATAATCGCAAGGTGGTCGAGCAGGCCGCGATTGCGGGCGTGCTGAACCCGAGGATCACCAGCGACATCGCAACCGCCAATGCCGCCGCGGACTATATTGCCAAGCGTCTCGACGCTTTGGCCGACGAGGTCGAACGCGGCTGGATCGGACGCTTCAGCGAAGGCGCGGGTTTTTCTTTCGAGCGCACCATCCGTGGCGTCAAGGACGTCGCCATCATCGACGACGCCCTGCTCGGCTCGGCCGACGCGCGCAAGCTCGACGATTACGCCGGAAAGCTGCAGGAGGCCTATCCGAAGCCCGGCGTGCTGCGCCGCAAGGACACCGAAACCGCGATCCACGGACCGGTCAGCCTGTTCGAAGCGGTGACCGACGCCGGCCGCAAGGGCGTGTCACTGCAGCGCTACAAAGGCCTCGGCGAGATGAACCCGGAACAGCTCTGGCACACCACGCTCGACACCAACGAGCGCTCGCTGCTGCAGGTCAAGATCAAGGAAGTCGACGAGGCCGACGACATCTTCACCAAGCTGATGGGTGACGTGGTCGAGCCGCGCCGCGAATTCATCCAGGACAATTCCCTCAACGCCAATATCGACATCTAGGAGCGCTGCCGCTGCCGCAGCGAGCCGACGTGGCGCAAAATTGATATTGCGGCCAATTCTCTGTAGTTTGCGCTCTCGAAGCCCCCCGCCCTAAACAGCGAGAACCGAAGTGGCGCCCATCCAGTATATCGTTGAAGGCGGCCACCGGCTCGGCGGCACGATCGAACCGTCTGGCAACAAGAATGCCGCACTTCCGATCATCGCCGCCGCTTTGCTCACCGAGCACAAGGTCACGCTCGAAAACGTTCCGCGCATCCGCGATACCGAGACGCTGGTCGAACTGATCCGCTCCGTCGGGGCCTCCGCCGAATGGCTGGAACGCAATACGCTGGCGATCCACGCCAAGGATATCCGCGCCGCCGATCTCGACCCTGATCTCTGCGCACGGATCCGCGCCTCGATCCTGCTGGCAGGGCCGCTATTGGCGCGCTGCGGCGAGGTGGCGCTGCCGCCGCCCGGCGGCGACGTCATCGGCCGCCGCCGTCTCGACACGCATTTTCTGGCTTTCGAACAGCTCGGCGCCACCGTAACCGCGACCCACCGGCTGGAATTCCGCGCCACCCGTCTGAAAGGCGCCGACGTCTTTCTCGACGAGCCCAGCGTCACCGCCACTGAAAACGCGCTGGTCGCCGCGGTCGGCGCCCACGGCACCACCTATCTGCGCAACGCCGCCTCCGAGCCGCATGTGCAGGACCTCGCCAACTTCCTGGTCGCGCTCGGCGCCAGGATCGAAGGCATCGGCACCAACACCATCATCATCCACGGCCCCTCGACGCTCGGCGGCACCAGCTATTCGATCCAGCCCGACCACATCGAGGTCGGCTCGCTGATCGGGCTTGCCGCGGTGACGCGCTCGCCGCTGCGGATCGCGCGTGCCGGCGTCGAGCATCTGCGCTCGATCCGGATGGGCTTTGAGCGGCTCGGCATCGTCTGCGGCGTCGAGGGCGACGACCTCGTGGTGCCCTCCGGCCAGACCATGAAGATTCACGACGATTTCGGCGGCCATGTGCCGAAGCTGGAAGACCAGCCCTGGCCGGCCTTCCCAGCCGACCTGATGTCGATCGCGATCGTCACCGCGACCCAGTGCGACGGCGTCATCCTGATGTTCGAGAAAATGTTCGAGTCGCGGATGTTCTTTGTCGACAAGCTGATCTCGATGGGCGCCCGCATCGTATTGTGCGATCCGCACCGCGCGATCGTCGCCGGCCCGAGCCGGCTGCGCGGCGCGCTGATGACCTCGCCCGACATCCGCGCCGGTATGGCGATGCTGCTCGCGGCGGTCGCCGCCGAAGGCACCAGCACCATCAACAACGCCGACCAGATCGAACGCGGCTATGAGCGCATCGACGAGCGGCTCAACGCGCTCGGCGCCAAAATCACCCGCGTCCCAGCGCGGGGATAGCCGCCAAATCGCGAACTACAGCCGTTTCCGCCAAATACTCCCAATTCTTACTTATAGCGATTCTAAACTATGGATCGCGCGCGGCCACACCCCGCGCCCGGAATTAGCCTATCTACGATCTAGACGCTCCATCGAGATCGGGCCTGCTCATGACCAAGACCTTGTCCCTCGGACAGGCGCAGCGCGGCTTCATCGGCCGCATCCGCGCCATTGACGCCGCGGCGTGCACTTCCGCGCTGGCGCCAACCGAGCTGGAAAGCCGCCTGATCGAGATGGGTTTTGTGGAAGACGCGCGGGTGGAAGTGCTGCACGAAGGCATGTTCGGCCGTGATCCGATTGCCGTCCGTGTCAACAACGCCACCGTTGCGATCCGCCGGCGCGAGGCGATGGCCGTCATCGTCGACTGATCCAATGGACGCCAAGGTCACGACATCGCTGAATCTCACGCTGGTCGGAACGCCCAACAGCGGCAAGACCGCGCTGTTCAACGCCCTCACCGGCAGCCGGCAGCGCTCCGCCAATTATCCGGGCGTGACCGTTGAGCGCAAATCAGGTGCGTTCGTGACGCCGGCCGGACGCAGCGTCGCGATCGTCGACCTGCCCGGCACCTATTCGCTGCGCGGCCGCAGTCCCGACGAGGAGATCACGCGCGACGTCGTGCTCGGCGTCCGCGAAGAAGCCGCACCCGACTGCATCGTCTGCGTTGCGGATGCGACCAATCTTCGCCTCAGCATTCGTCTGGTACTGGAGCTGAAGCGCGTCGGCCGGCCGATGCTGCTGGTTCTCAACATGTTCGACCTGGCGCGCCACCGCGGCATCGCGATTGATCTCGGCCGCCTGTCGTCGGAACTCGGCATTCCCGTGACCACAGCGGTTTCGGTCCGCAAGGGCGGCACCACCGATCTGTTGCAGCATCTCGACGCGTTCGCAGGAACGCCCTCCGGCGACATCGCCTCCAGTACCTGGCGGCCGCTTTCAACGCACGAGCTGCGCGCACTGCAGCGGGAGGCCGACCGGATCATCGCCGATGCCGTAACCCCGCCGGCCAAGCCCGATAACATGACCAACCGGATCGATGCCGTGGTGCTGCAGCCGGTCGCGGGCCTCCTGATCCTGCTCGCGATCCTGTTCGTGATGTTCCAGGCCGTCTTCAGCTGGGCGCAGCCGCTGATGGAATTGTTGTCGGACAGTTTTGCCACGCTCGGTCAATGGGTCCACACGATGCTGCCGGACGGCTTGCTGCAGAGTTTCGTGCAGAACGGCGTCATTTCCGGCGTCGGCAGCGTCATCGTCTTCCTGCCGCAGATCATCATCCTGTTTTTCTTCATCCTGATGCTGGAAGATTTCGGCTACATGGCGCGCGCTGCGTTCCTGATGGACCGCATCATGGGCGGCGCCGGGCTGCACGGCCGCGCCTTCATCCCGCTGCTGTCGAGCTTTGCCTGCGCCATTCCCGGCATCATGGCCGCGCGCGTCATCGACAACCGCCGCGATCGACTGACCACGATCCTGATCGCGCCGCTGATGACCTGCTCGGCGCGCATCCCGGTTTACACGCTGATCATCTCCGCCTTCGTGCCGCAGCGCGAGGTGTATGGCGTGATCAATCTTCAGGGCCTCGTGATGTTCGGCCTCTACGCCGCCGGCATCGCCAGCGCACTGGGCGTTTCGTTCTTCGTCAAGTTCGCAATGGGACGAGATTACGAGCCCTCGCCATTCATGATGGAATTGCCGGATTACAAATTGCCGCGCCCCAGGAGCATTGCGCTCGGCATCTACATGCGCGCCAAGGCGTTCCTGTACCGCGCGGGAACGACGATCTTCTCGATGATGGTGCTGATCTGGTTCCTGGCCTCGTTTCCGCAGCCGCCCGCCGGCACGGAAGGTCCCGCCATCAACTACAGCCTCGCCGCAATGATCGGACATGCGATCCAGCCGGCGCTGGCGCCGCTCGGCTTCAACTGGCAGATCGCGGTGGCGCTGATCCCCGGCATGGCCGCGCGCGAAGTCGCGGTCGCAGCGCTCGGCACGGTCTACGCCATCGAGGGCGGCAAGGAGGCGGCTGACCGGATCGGCGAGGTGCTCGCCCACAACTGGAGCCTCGCCACCGCGATATCGCTGCTGGTCTGGTACATCTTCGCGCCGCAATGCGCCTCGACGCTGGCGGTGATCCGTCGCGAGACCGGAAGCTGGAAATGGATGGCGGTGACCTTCACCTACATGCTGGCGCTGGCCTATGCCGGCTCGTTTCTCGCCTACAATCTTGCGCGAGCCCTCGGCGCGGGTTGATCTCGCAGCGCGCCGCCACCTGTTCAAATTTCCTGCGCGACCGCCGGGTGTTTTCCGGCGCGTTGCGGCAGGAAAAAAATCAACCCCACCATCAGCGCAGCAAGGATAGCCGACGCATAAAAGCGTCCGAAGGCCAGTCCCCCGTTTGCGACCGGCTTATCGAGAAAATCGCCGACGGTTGCACCGAGCGGCCGCGTCAAAATAAACGCACTCCAGAACAGCAACGTGCGGGAAATGTTGGTGAAGAAGTATGCGGCGGCGATGGCGGCCAACCCGAAAGCAAACACCAGCGCGCCGCCCTCGTAACCCAAGCCATTGGAATCGGCCATCCAGTCACCCAACGCGGTGCCGAGGGTTTGGGAGAACAGGATCGCAGTCCAGTAGAACATTTCGATTTTTGGCGAGGCGACCGTGTCGACCGAGATAGATCCGGCCTGCCAGTACCAAACGCCGAGAGACGCCATCAGGCATGCGAACAGGATCAGCGACCCGCCGGGATATCCGATGCCCAGCGAGCGGTCAGCGAAGTCCGCCATCGTCGTCCCAGCCGTGGTCGTCGCGACAATAACGATCCAATAGAGAAATGGATGGAAGCGCTTGGTAGCCATCTGGGCCGCGACGGCGCCGAAGAAAATTCCTATAAACAGCGCGCTGCTGAGCGCGTAGCCCCAGTTCAGCGTCATCGAAACCGCATCGCCGCCGGTCTCCCCGAGCGTCGTCGCGATAATCTTGATGATCCAGAAGCCGAGGGTGACCGCGGGAACCTTGCTCTTGCCTTCATCTATCGGCATGGATCGCCTTCAAATCGTCGAACCCATTAGCAAGTCCTGGAGCCGTTTCCGGTTCCGGCTGCGCGGTAATGCTATCGTGATCCCACGACTTCTTGTGATCTCATGACTTCGCTCGACAAAATCGAACCCGCATTGATCGCTCCCGCGATGACGGGTGGCCATCATCTCGCCGCCGAACTGGGTGAGACGCTGAAGCTTGCCGTGCCGATCGCGCTGACGCAGCTTGGGCAGATTGCGATGATGACGACCGACATCGCGCTGATCGGACGCTTCGGCACCGAAGCCGTGGCCGCGGCGTCGCTGGCGCACACCGTTTTCTTCGTCTGCTTCACTTTCGGCATGGGCCTGGTTTCGGCCGTGGCGCCGCTGGCCGCGCAGGCCTTCGGCGCCCGCAACCCGCATGGCATCCGCCGTTCGCTCCGCGTGGGCCTGTGGGCTGCGCTGGTGATAGCGCTGCCGATGATGGCGCTGTCGTTCCGCGGCGAGCCGATCCTGCTGGCGCTGGGCCAATCGCCGGTAGCCGCCCGCCTGGCGCAGGAATACCTGCTCGGGCTGACCTGGAGCATCCTGCCCGGGCTGTGGTTTCTGGCGATCCGCGGCTTCATGAGCGCGGTCAACCGGCCGGAGCCGATCTTGTGGATCACGCTGGCCGCGATCCCGACCAACGCCGTGCTGGTCTATCTGCTGCTGTATGGCGCGTTCGGCCTGCCGAACCTCGGGCTGTTCGGCGCGGGGCTCGCGACCTCCATCGTCAATCTCGGCACCTTCCTGGCGGCGCTGTGGTTTGCCGCGCGCCGCCGTCCGTTCCGCAAATTTCACGTATTCGGACATCTCTGGCGCATCGACTGGCAATTGATGCGCCAACTGATCGTCATCGGCGGACCGATCTCGATCTCGTTCCTGCTCGAATACGGCCTGTTCGGCGCTGCCGGCCTGCTGATGGGCGTGATCAGCACCACCGCGCTGGCGGCGCATCAGATCGCGCTGCAGGTCGCTGCGGTCCTGTTCATGGTGCCGTTCGGCATCAGCATCGCCGCCACGGTGCGGGTCGGTCACGCGATCGGGCGCAGCGACGCCAGCGGAGTTTACCGTGCCGGAATGGTGGCGACATGGCTCGGCATCGCCATCGGCGCGGCATTGACGCTGGCGGTAATGCTGAGCCGGTTCGGGATCGCGAAAATCTTTCTCGGCGAAAGCACCGACGCCACGGCCGAACTGTCCGCGACATTGCTGCTGGTCGGATCGACCTTCTTTGTCGCCGACGGCATCCAGACCATCGCCGCCGGATCGCTGCGTGGCATGAACGATACCCGGGTGCCGCTGCTGTTTGCCACGCTCAGCTACTGGCTGATCGGCTTTCCCTGCGCCTGGTGGCTCGCCTTCTATACGCCGCTGGGCGCGGTCGGCGTCTGGATCGGGCTGTCGGTCGGGACCGCGGTGTATGCCACGCTTCTGCTCTTGCGATTCCGCTCACTCGCGCGCAAGCTCGTGTTCGCATGACCGTCCAGGAAATTACACCGGTTGTCGACACTGATGCGCTGCTCGCCGGCGCGCAGTTCGCCGATGCCTTCCGCGTCGAGATCGCCGATCCCGCGCTCGATGCGCGTCACGCGGCGGAGCGCATGATGGCGCGCCAACCGCGATGGGCCGAAGCGCTGGTGACGCTGCGCAACGCCCTGGTGGCGCCCTTCGGGCTCAAGACATCGGGCGCAACCCCCACCGCGCCCCGCGAGATGATCGGGATATTCCCGATTATCAGCGAGACGCCGGATCGCCTGATCGCAGGCTTCAACGACAGCCATCTGGATTTTCGCGTCGTCGTGGACGTCGGAACGTCGGGCGCTGCCCGGAACGTCACCTTGACCACGCTGGTGCTGACGCACAACTGGTTCGGCCGGACCTATCTGGCCGTCATCATGCCGTTTCACCGGCTGATTGCGCCGGCCCTGCTGCGCCAGGTTGCCGGCTGAGGCCGGCACATCCTTAGTCCGCTTGGACCTCTTGCCATAGCCGTGCTTTGTTCGCGGAAAGCAATGAAGCTCGCGGGGAGGCTGCCCATGACCTTATCGGTCGATCTGTTCTATTCCTATCGTAGTCCCTACAGCTATCTCGCGCTCCCGAAGACGATGAAGATGGCCGCCGACTACGACGTCACGGTCAATTTGCGGCCGGTCTATCCGCTGGCGGTGCGAGTGCCCGGCTTCTTCAAGCGCACCAATCCGCAGTTCGTGCGCTATGTGGTGCTGGACTCGAGCCGGGTCGCCAAGCACGAGAACATCCCGTTCCGCTTTCCGCGCCCGGACCCGATCGTGCAGGACATGGCGACGCTCGACGTTGCCGAGCAGCAGCCCAACATCCAGCGCCTGACCCGGCTCGGCGCCGCCGCCCAGCTCGAGGGCCGCTCGCTCGCCTTCACCTTCGCCATCACCAAGGTGATATGGGACGGCAGCGTCGCGGGCTGGGACCAGGGCGATCATCTGGCCAAAGCGGCGACCGCTGCGGGCTTCGATCTGGCCGCCATGGATGCGGCCATCACCGCCGATCCCGATCGCTACGAGCGCGTCATCGCCGGCAATGAGCAGGACCACGCCGCGTCCGGCCATTGGGGCGTGCCGACGTTTGCGTTCGAAAACGAGCCGTTTTTCGGCCAGGACCGCATCGACCTGCTGATCTGGCGCATGGAAAGCAAGGGCCTGAAGCGCCGATCTGCATGAACCGGTTTCCCCGAACGCGCGACTGAGGCGTAGAGCCCGCCACGCGTTTCGGAGACCCGATGTATCTGGCAAAATTCTTCCATCGCCCGCCCGGCGATGACGACCGCGAACTGCTGCTGATTCCCGGTGGCGATCCCCTGGTGATCGGCATCTACATGGATGAGAAGCGCGAAACCCCGCGCGAGGATTTCCTGCGCGAAACGTTTTCCGACATCCAGGCCGCCGTTGCCGCATTCCGCCGTCACGCCGCCGAACTGGCCGCTACGGGCTACGTGGAAACGAACCACACCAACTATACGCTGCGTCGGCTGTTGCCGGACCCGCAAGCCAAGCTCGACTGGCAACGGGCGCTGGACGAACTGATGCTGGCCGCGCTCAGCGCGCCGCTCGACGAGCAAGCGAAATATCTCGCGACGCTCCAGGGAACGCCGGCGGAACGCGAACCGCTCTATCTCTGGCTTGCCGCACACCACGGCTACGCCGCCGACGCCGACAATGCCGAGACGATCTGGTTTGCCGAACAGGCCCGCGACACCATCGGCACACACCGTGCCGCCAAAAATCCTGCAACGGCACCGCATTACGCCTGGTCGATCGCGGAAAGCGACCTCGAAGCCCGCGCGCTCGAAGTTCTGAGCTGGGCGCGCTTGCGTGCCAACGATCTGCAAGCCGCGCTGCGGGCGATCGACGAAGCCTACAAGGTCGCGCCAAGCCAGGACCGCGGCGTGCAGCGCGCGACGATCCTGTGCGATCACTTTCCCGATCGCCAGGAGGAGGCTTTCGACGCCGCCTATCGCTGGTCTGAATTCGGCGGCTACGAGGAGATCATGGCGTCGCCGGCCTATGCCGACTATGTCGTGCGGCGCAAGCGGAGGCAGAAGTCCACCAAAGGCTGGCGCTGGAACGCGAAGCAGCCCGCGCCCGAGGACGATCTGCGCCGGGCCGAAACCGAGCTCGGCACGAACTTGCCGCTAGACTACCGGAAACTCCTCGCGACCTACGGCCAGACCGAATTATGGGTGCGATTGCCGGAGCATTCAGGTGAACTGTGCTTCTACCGGCCGACCGAGCTCGCGGCCCAGCGCAACAACCTGTTCGACTTCATCTCGCTCACCGAGAAGGACCCGGACAAGGTCGATGCGCATTTCCGCGAACAATACGGCGTCGCGGCGCGCGATCTCGTGCCGGTGGCCGAACCCGCGCAGGAAAGCCGCTCGCTGGTGATCAATCTCGGGCCCGGCGAGCGCTTCGGCTGGTGCTTTCACTGGGACCATGACGGCGCCTGGGAGCTGGAGCACGCCGCGCCGAGTTTCGATGCCGCGATCAAGGCTTTGACCGGCGGCATCGAACAGCGCGACAGCGCGATGCTGAGCTTTCTCGGCGTCTATATCGACTAGGTCTTCGCGGCAGCGCGTTTCGCCGCCGCCGTCTCGCACCACTCAACATGACAACGGGCGAGGTCGTTGAGGTTTTGCCGCATCTGCTCCAGCGAGAATCCGAGCGCGAAGAAGCGCTCGGCCGCGTCGCCGGGCAGGCCGCGGATCAGGCCTTCGCTTCGGACCGCGGCGACTTCGGCCGCATAGGCCTGCAGCGCGTCATCGACGGACTGGATGTCAACCGCGCCGCTACCGTCTCGCAACGACGTGGCGACCGCGCGCATGAAGCTGACGATCGCCTTGCTGACATCGGACAGTGGCCGCGCCAGCCTGGCTTGTACATTCGCCGGCAGCGGCACCACGCTGGCGCGGCCGATCATCACGACGTCATGGCGCAACCGCAATGTGGTACGCAATAACGGTCCGGTATCCGGCCCGCTCGACAGATGCGCGGAGCGCTCGCGCTCGGCTTCTGCGCCCGTCGCGTGCAGACAGGTCACGGCCGCGCCGATGCCGTCCTGAATGCGATGCAGGGCGTCGTTGTCGAGCCCGCGCGTCAACCCTGCCAGCAATTCGGCGAAGGCCGCGGCCAGTAGTTCCAGCAATGCCGCCGCGTTGACGCGGATCTGGCTGATCGCCCGCGACGGCAGCACCAGGAACGAAACCAGCAGTCCCGTCAGCGCGCCCACGGTGACCTCGATGACGCGGTCGAACGCGGAATCCAGCGGACTGGCGTGGTTCATGGCCGGAACCAGCAGCACGATCACAGCGGTGACCGTCGCCGAGTTCAGGCTGGGATTGATCGCGGCGACGAAGGCCAGCGGCGTCACCGCCAATACCAGCAGCGCCAGCAGACTGCCTTCGCCGGAATGCGGGATCAGCACCGCGATGGCGCCGCCATAGATCGCGCCGCCGATCGTGCCGAGCATGTAATCGCGGGTTGCTTTAAGGGAACGCCCGACGCTCATCTGGCTCACGATCAGCGACGTCAGCACCGCCCACAGCGGCAGCATCAGGTGCAGCGCGACCGCGACCACATAGGCCGCAACCGCCGCCACCGCGATCCGGACCGCGAGCGCCAGCTGGATTTTTCGGGCCCGGAGCGACCCGAGCATGCGTTTTACGAAGGCCATCATGCGCCGCATTCCAGAAGCCGCCGACCCGATCCGTGGTAGACGGCTTGAAAGCTGAATTCAGCCCGCCTACCCTGTTCGGCAATAATCGAGGAAACACGATGGCCAACGAAACCGCAACGCTCGCCGCCTATGTCGCCGACCTGAAATTCACCGATATCCCCGCGGAGGTACTGGAGCGCGCCAAGGTGCTGACGCTCGATTTCCTCGGCAGCGCGATCCGTGCGCGGCGCGATGCGGAATCGACGGCGTCGCTGTTGAAAATGCTGGAAGCGTTGGCGCTGGACGGCAAGGGCGATTCCACCGTGTTCGGCGACAGCAAGACCTGGACCCCCGCGGTCGCAGCCCTGCTCAACGGCGCACTCGGCCATTCCCTCGATTTCGACGACACCCACGCCGATTCCTCGCTGCACCCGAGCGCGCCCGTGGTGCCGGCGGCATTCGCCGTCGGCGAAATGGTCGGCGCCTCCGGCCGCGACGTGCTGACCGCGATCGTGGCGGGCTATGAGGTGTGCTGCCGGCTCGGCAACGCACTCGATCCCACCTCGCATTATGCCAGGGGATTTCACCCGACCGCCACGGCCGGAACTTATGGCGCGGCGGCGGCGGCCGGAAAGCTGTTCGGCCTGTCGAAGGACCAGATCATTTCCGCGTTCGGCGTTTCCGGCAGCCAGGCGGCGGGCTCGCTGCAATTCCTGGTCAACGGCGCCTGGAACAAGCGCTATCAGGTCGGCGCCGCCGCGATGAACGGCGTCATCGCCGCGACGCTGGCGCGCAACGATTTCGTTGGCGCCACCGAATCGGTGGAAGGCAAACATGGCCTCTTGGTCGGCTACAGCGATGACGCACATCCGGACAAGGCGACTGCCGGGCTCGGCAAGATCTACGAGACGCTCAAGATCGGCGTGAAGCCGTATCCGAGCTGCCGCTATACCCATGCCGCGCTGGACGCGCTGATCGCGATGCGCCGCGAACACAATATCACCCCGGACCAGATCAAGCGCGTCGAGATCGGCCTGCACCGCAACGGCATCACGCTCACCGGCGATGCCGCCACCAAGCGCCATCCGACCTCGATCGTCGGCGGACAGTTCTCGATGTTCTTCACCGGCGCGCTGGCGCTGGACCAGGGCCGCTTCGGCTGGGATGACTACGAGCGGCTCGGCGATGCCTCGGTCAACGCACTGGCCGACAAGTTCGACGTAGTGCAGGACGATCGTCTCGAAATCGGCCGCACCCATCCGTTCGGTGCGCGCGTGTCGATCACCACCGAGGACGGCGTGCATGAGCGGCTCTATGCCGATCCCTCCGGCGAGCCGAACTCGTTTCCGGACGCGCAGGCGATGCAGCAGAAATTCCTCACGCTCGCCCGTCCGGTACTGAATGGCCGCGCCGACCAGCTCGCCGACGCGATCCTCTCGCTGGAGAGATTCGATCGCGTCGCGAAGGCGACGCGACTGGGACGGCAATAGAGCCACGATCAATAGCCGCCCGCGAGCTTGGCCTTGCCGCCGGTCGCGGCCACGACGTCGCGCACGAGGTCGAACACGCCATCGACTTCCGGCGGCCAGTTCGGCGAGCGGCCGAGCCGAACGATCACCAGCCGCTCGGAAGGAATGATGATCACGTACTGGCCGATCGTGCCCTTGGCGAAATAGGCATCGCGCGGCCAGCCGTGTTCGATGCGATACGCTGCGCCAAAACTGTCACCGAGATTGGTCCAGAAGCCGGCACCATAGCCGACCCGGGCATTTTTCGTCGGCGAGGCCGAATAGTTCACCCAGCCCTCGGGCAGGATGCGCTTTCCGCCGACCACCCCGTCGTTGAGATAGAGCATGCCGAAGCGCGCCCAGTCGCGCGCGCTGGCGAGCATCTGGCTCGATCCTTCCGGATTGCCTGAGGCGTCGAACTCGATCGTGACGTTGCGCATGCCAAGTGGTGCAAACAGTTCCTGCCGAGCAAATCGCATCACATCCGCCGCATGGCCGCCGGCGGCGTTGCGGATCAAATGCGACAGCACGATGTAATTACCGTCATTGTAATTCCAGACGCTGCCGGGCGGTGTTGCAAGCGCGATACTCTCGGCATAGCCGGCCATATCCGATTCCATGAACTTCATGCGGTTGACCGGTTCGAACGCAGCGCCGAGCGAGGCTTCGAGCGAACTGCCGATCGCAAGCCCCGCGGTGTGGCGCAAGAGATGGTCAACCGTGATCGCGTGCCGGGGATCATCAGGACTTTGCCACGCCGCCACTGGCGCGGACTGATCGAGCGTCAGTGCGCCCTTGCGCACGAGGATTCCTGTCAGTGCGGAGATTACCGACTTGGTCGAGGAGAATCCTAGGATCGGGGTATCGATACCAAAACCGTCGGCATAGCGCTCGGCGATGACACGACCATCCTTCAGCACCAGCACCGCGCGGGTATGGCGATGCGGCGGTTGCGCAGGTTCGGCAAACGCGCGATCGAGCGCGGCGGCGAGTTGCGGCGTCGCCGGCGCAACCACGGCGGGCCCTGCGATATCAGGCAATAGCACCCGCGATTGTTTGATGTCAGCCGCCGGCACCGAGGCATCCGCGACCGCGTCGCCATGATCGAGGTAGCAACCGAGAGCGTCGCGATAGACTGCGTGGCTTCTGCCGATGCCGAATAGCGTCACCGTGACATCGCGGCGGACGCGATCGACGTTGTAGCCCATCGCCCAGGTGATGAGGCTGACACCGGGCATCGCCGCCATGGTTTCGGTGAAGATTTTTTCCGGCGGCTGGCCCGACATGAAGATTTCGGAACAGAGGATGTTGGCGACGAAGCCGGTCGCGACCTTTGGCACGTCGCGCGCCCGCGCGACAGACAACGCCAGCGCGCTCAGGGCGGTGGTGGCGGCGACGATGAGGATGAGTTTTCGTCTGGTCATTGGGGCCTCCGGCATCACGCATCAGCGCGTGCCGGGCAGTGATGGCGAACGGACCCATATGGCGCTCGCCGAATTTGGAAATCGCCCTAGCCGAGATCTGGAAGCACCTCGCCGATTCCAGAATACATCAACAATTACAATTGACTAAATCTCAGGCCGCACTGGCCTTGAGCCGGCGATATTCTGATGGCGTGACGCCGGTGGTGGCCTTGAAGGCGCGGTTGAACGGCCCCAGCGACTGGAAGCCGGCGTCCATCGCGATGGTGATGACGGGGACTTCGGCCTGGCTGGGATCGGCGAGCGCGGCCTTGGCCTCGGCGATGCGGTGCTCGTTAAGGAAGACATTGAAGTTGCGGTAACCGAGCCGCTGGTTGATCAGCCGCCGTAACCGGTATTCGGGAATTTTGAGTTTGGTCGCCAGCGTGCCGATCGAGATGTTGTCGTGGCGGTAGATCCGCTCGTCGGCCATCAGCCGCATCAACGCATCGACCAGCTTCTGGTCCGCGCCCGCATCCGCAACCACCGGGTCGATATGAACCGCAGTTGCCGCCGGAAACAGATCGGCGCCGTCGACGTGCATCATCGCAAACGAGATTGCGGCCACCACCGCGGCGAGCGCGGCAGAGTTTACCGTGTTGGCGATTTCGCTGCCGCCGCCCGACAGCACAATCTGCAGCACCGCATTGAGGCCGCCATAGAGCGCGGCGGCACCGACGATGAAGACGCGGACGCCGCGGCGCTGTTCGACCAGATCCGACGACCATGAGGCGATGGTCTGCACCACAGCCATGATGATGAAGCCGAGCGCGATCAGATTGATCGCGATGATCGAGAATCGAATGCTGCCGCCGGTGGCCGGCGCGATCCACAGGCAATTGACGAAGCTGAAGGCGCCCACGGTCGCCCACACCAGCCCATGCCACCAACGCAGCCTGAACGCTTCGTCGAACAGCGCGCGGGTGAACAGCCAGAACACCACGACATTGCCGGTCGATAGCGCGATCAGCGGTGCGTGCGTGATCGACACCGGAGATGACGCCCCGATCGAATAGCTCACGGCATGCGCGGCCGAGCCTAGCGCGAACGCCGCCCCCAGCCGTCCGGCAAGCACGGTTCCAAAGCCGCGAAACAGCGATGCCGCCAGCACCAGCAGCAACGCCACCGTGGCGCCGCGCAAGGCGATATCGAGGGTCGACAACAGCATCGGTTCAGTCCGTCGCGTGGTCATCCACGCCTGATGAATTTAATGCAGTTCGCTATCACGTTCAATTTAAGACGCTAACCCTTCCAAGCCCTGCGAGGCGTCACCCAGACGTCGGCGACATGGCCGAACAATTCGATTTCGCCATCGGGCTTGGCCCCGAGCTTGAGTGCCACGCCTTGCGAAGCCGCATTCTCGCGATCGATGCAGTGGACGATGCGGTCAATATCGAAGGTCGCGAACGACCAGGTAATCGCGGCCCGCGCCGCCTCCACCCCAAAGCCCTTGCCACGAAATTCCTTGGCGATACCCCAGCCGACTTCAAAGCCCGGCCATCCCGGCGGCATCCACGGCCCGACCCTTCCGGCAAATTTGCCGGAGGATTTTTCCTCGACCACGAACATCCCGACACCGTGTACGGTCCAGTGTCCGGCCATGACCACCGTATGACGCCAGCCGGTCATCTCGTCGACCACAGGCTTGCCGTCGACGGTGATGAAACGCGCGGTGCCGGGATCGGACAGCATCGCGGTATACGGCGCCATGTCGCCGCCCTGCCATTGCCGCAGGCGCAGGCGTTCGGTCTCGATGATGGGGCCGCTGGCTGGCGTGAGTGTCACGCCGGGCTTGAGTGGGGCGATCATTGGTTTCCTCGGCTGCGGGTTGTTATTTCTCGTCATGCCCGGCCTTGTGCCGGGCATCCACGTCTTCTATGCCGCAGTAAAGCAAGACGTGGATGGCCGGGACAAGCCCGGCCATGACGATGTGTTGAGATTGATCGCCCTCAATCCTGTTATACTCGCTTTAAATTTTCAAGGAGTCCTCATGAGCTGGCAACCGTCCGAAGATCCCGTGCTCGGCGATCCCAAAACCTGCGATGCGCTTGATCTCATCATCGTGCCGCGCACCCGCGACCTCGGCGATGGATTTGCGGTGCGGCGCGCGCTGCCGCATGGCAAGCGGCAAATGGTCGGGCCGTTCATCTTTTTCGATCATTTCGGGCCGGTGCAGTTCATGGCCGGCAAGGGCATGGACGTGCGCCCGCATCCGCATATCGGGCTGGCCACCGTCACTTATCTCTTCGACGGCAGCATCATGCACCGCGACAGCGAGGGCAACATCCAGGAGATCCAGCCCGGCGCGATGAACCTGATGACTGCCGGCCGCGGCATCGCGCATTCCGAGCGCACACCCGACATGCAGCGCCGCGACGGCCAGAAGATGCTGGGCTTGCAGAGCTGGATCGCGCTCCCCGCGGGCTCCGAGGAAATCGCGCCGTCGTTCCAGCACTACGCGGCCGAAAGCCTGCCGACGGTGAGGGATAACGGATTTACCGCGCGCATCATTGCAGGCTCGTCGTTCGGCGTGAAGTCACCGGTCAGCATGGTGTCGCCGTGGTTCTACGCCGAGGTGAATGCACAGGCCGGCACCAGCGTGCCGCTCGATCCCGACCATGAAGAACGCGCGATTTATGTGGTCGACGGCGAAGTCGAGATCGCGGGCGAGCGCCACGAAGGCCCGCGCCTGCTGATATTCCGCCCCGGTGACCGCATCACGGTCAAAGCCGTCAAGCCGACACGGATGATGTTTTTGGGCGGCGACGCGCTGGAAGGCCCGCGCCATATCTGGTGGAATTTCGTCTCCTCCAGCAAGGAGCGGATCGAACAGGCCAAACAGGACTGGAAAACCGGCCGTTTTGCTCATGTTCCCGAGGAACACGAGTTCATTCCGCTGCCGGAGTGAGCTATCCATCGGCACTCTCTTTTCACCGTCCGCGCCCCGCGCGACGGTGGCTTTCCTGAAGGCATGACCGAATGAACGCGATGCTCGCCAGCGATTTGCCCCTGCCACGGATCGGCCGCGGCAAGGTCCGCGATATCTATGCCGTCGGCGATAACCGCGTGCTGCTGCTGACCACCGACCGCATCAGCGCGTTTGACGTCGTGATGGGCGAGACCATCCCGATGAAGGGCGCGGTGCTGACGCAAATCAGCGCCTGGTGGTTCCGTCAGCTCGAAGGCGTGGTGCCGCACCACATGATCAGCGCCGACGCCGACGAAATCATCGCGCAAGTGCCGGCGCTGAAGAATCATCGCGCCGATATTGTCGGGCGCGCGATGCTGTGCCGGCGCACCACGGTATTCCCGGTCGAATGCGTGATCCGCGGCTACATCTCCGGCTCGGCCTGGAAGGAATATGCAGCGTCCGGCACGCTCGCCGGCGAGAAGCTGAAGGCGGGTCTGGTCGAAAGCGAAAAGCTCGAGCCTTCGATTTTCAGCCCGGCGACCAAGGCCGAGACCGGCCATGACGAGAACATCACCATCGCGCGGGTGCGCGAGGTGTTGGGCGCGGACGTGGCGGCGACGCTGGAAGGCATGGCGCGCACGGTCTACACATTCGGCGAGAAGACCGCGCGTCATCAAGGCATCATCATTGCCGATACCAAGTTCGAATTCGGCCGCGACAAGGACGGCAAGATCATTTTGATCGACGAGGTGATGACCCCGGACTCGTCGCGGTTCTGGGCCGTGGACGTTTACAGGCCCGGCCAGGGCCAGCCGAGCTTCGACAAGCAGCCGCTGCGCGATTATCTCGATGCCGAACGCAAAGCTGGCCGCTGGAACGGCGACGCCCCGCCGCCGCCACTGCCGGCGAGCGTGGTGGATGCGACCAGCAAGCGCTATCTCGAAGCGTATCGGCGCGTGACGGGGCATGAGTTGAAGGTTTGATCTTGTAGCCCGGATGGGCGCAGCGCAGCAATCCATAGTGCGGCTTGTTGAGATGTGGATTGCTTCGTCGCTGTCGCTCCTCGCAATGGCCGCTTTGGCATCTTGCCCCGCCATCGCGTCAAATGCGAAGCTCTCCGTCATAAAAAACAACGGAGGACGCCACCATGACCGAGACCGATGCCGTGCTGGTCGAACGCGATGGGCCCGTGACCATCGTTTCCATCAACCGTCCTCATTGCCGCAACGCCGTCGACGGCGCGACCGCGCGAAAACTGTACGACATTTTTCGCGCTTTCGATGCCGATGACGAAGCCTCGGTCGCGGTGTTCACCGGCACCGGCGGCTTCTTCTGCGCCGGCGCGGATCTCAAGGCCGTCGCCGCTGGCGATCCCAACAAGAAGCGCGAGATCGGCGGCCACGACACCATCGCGCCGATGGGGCCGAGCCGGTTGCGACTGTCGAAGCCGGTGATCGCGGCGGTCGAAGGCTTTGCAGTCGCCGGCGGCATGGAACTGGCGCTGTGGGCCGATATGCGTGTCGTCGCCGAGGATGCCACCTTCGGTGTGTTCTGCCGGCGCTTCGGCGTGCCGCTGATCGATCTCGGCACCATCCGGTTGCCGCGGCTGATCGGCCATTCGCAGGCGATGGACCTGATCCTGACCGGACGCCCGGTCGGCGGCCCCGAAGCATTGCGCATGGGACTTGCCAATCGGCTGGTGCCCAAGGGCGAGGCCCGCGCGCAGGCCATTCAACTTGCCAAAGACATCGCGCGTTTCCCGCAGACCTGCATGCGCGCCGACCGGCTGTCGGCGCTGCGGCAGTGGGATCTTGGGGAAGAGGACGCGATCGCCAACGAAATGCGCGGCGGACTCGATGTGATCGCTTCGGGTGAAACGTTGTCCGGCGCCACCCGGTTTGCCTCAGGGATCGGCAGGCACGGCGCGTTCGGCGGCAGCGGAGATGTCGGAAACGGGTGACGCCGGTGTATCGCCATACCGGCTCGAAGCCGTCATAAAAATGTTGTTGTCGCGGTGCGCTGCCCTCGTCTACCAGTGAAGGCTGAGGTTTGGGGCAGTCGCAGGCGTGATGAGTCGATCCAGCAGGTTCAGTCCGGGGGTGCGCGGCGCGCTTCGCGATGTCCTCGGCGGCAGCGGTGCCAGCGTTCTCAGCATCACGTTCGGCCTGTCCTACGCGCTGCTGATTTTTTCAGGGCCGCTGTCGCCCTATCTGTCCTATGGCGTGGCCGCGACCTTCATCGCGTCGGCCGTGCTCGCCACCGCGCTGGCGCTCGGCAGCTCGGTGCCATTCGCGATCGCCGGCCCGGAGAGCTCCACCGCGGCAGTGTCCGCAATCCTGACCTCGTCGCTCGTTGAGCGAATGACGGCCGCCGATCCCGCGGCGCCGCTGCTGGCGCCGGTGCTGATCACGCTCGGTGCTTCAACCATCGTCACCGGCATCGTGCTCTGCGGCTTCGGCATCACCCGAATGGGCCGCGCCATCCGCTATGTGCCCTATCCGGTGGTCGGCGGCTTTCTCGGCGCCACCGGGCTCTTGATCGTGCTCGGCGCCATCCGGGTGATTACCGGACATCGCCTGCAGTTCAGCACCCTGGACCAGTTTATCAACCCGACGACTTTGTCCGAACTCGGGGCGGCCTGCGCCATGGCGGTGGTGTTGTACCTGACCTGGCACCGGTCGCGGAATCCGTTCGGCCTGCCGATCATCCTGGTCGGCGGCGTGATCGCGGCGCACCTTGCGTTCTGGATCTCCGGCATCTCGCTCACCGAGGCGCAAGCGGTGGGCTGGACCTTTCAGCCGCCGCCGTCGATCACCTTCATGCTGCCCTGGGGCCGCAGCGCCTTCGGCGACTATCCCTGGCATCTGTTGCCGGACCTGTCCGGCGAACTGGTTGCCGTCATCTTCGTGACGGCCTCGAGCACGCTGTTCAATACCGCAGGGATCGAAGTGGCGGCCGAGCGCGAAGCCAATCTCGAACGGGAGTTGAACGTCACGGGTGTGGCCAACATCCTGAGCGGCGTGCTGGGCGGCTATACCGGCTGCGTCTCGGTCAGCCGCACCATCCTCTGCTTCAACGCCGGCGGCATCGGCCGACTGTGCGGCCTGACGGTCGCGGCGATTTCCGTGCTGATGCTGGCGGTGGCCCCGATGCTGCTCGGCTACATGCCGAAATTCGTGCTCGGCGGCCTGCTGATCTATCTCGGCGCCGACCAGCTGCACAAATGGATCGTCGAATCGCGACGCCGGCTGTCCGTGGTCGAATATCTGTCGCTGCTGGCGATCATCGTCATCATCGCGAAATGGGGATTCGTTTCCGGCATCCTGATCGGAATCGTGATCGGCTGTGCGACTTTTGCGCTCAGCGCGGCGCGGATCGAGTCGATCAAGTTCAGCTTCAACGGCGAGGAATACCGCAGTTCGCTGGATCGTTCGCGCGACGACCAGGCAGTGCTGGCCGAGCATGGCGGCAAGATCCAGGGCCTCAACCTGCAAAGCTATCTGTTCTTCGGTTCGGCCAACCGGCTCTATCAATATGTCAAGGCGATGCTGCAGCGGCATCCGGAATGCCGCTATCTGGTGTTCGACTTCAAGCTCGTCACCGGCATCGATTCATCCGCCGCCTACAGCTTCGCCCAGATCAAGCGCAGCGCCGATGAACGCGACGTCAAGCTGTTGCTGGTGCATCTGACCCCGGCCGCCGAAGCCGCATTGCGCTCGAGCGGCTTCATCGGCGGCGACGTCAGCATCGTCGCCGAACTCGATCGTGCGCTGGAGCGGTGCGAGAACGAGATCATCGGCGAGCATCAGGGCCTCGAACAGGAAGAGGCCAGTTTACGCGACTGGTTCACGCAGATTCTCGGCAGCGAGGATGATGCCGCCACGCTGATCCACCATTGCCAGCGCATCGAGGTCGAGGCCGGCGAAACCATCGTCCAGGCCGGCGATGCCGCCGATTCCATGCACTTCATCCTCGACGGGCGGGTCGGGATCATGGTGCCGGCGGCGCAAGGCAACACCACGCGGGTGCGCAGCCTCGGCCGCTACACCACGATCGGCGAAATGGGCCTGGTCGCGCACGTGCCGCGCAGCGCCACGATCCAGGCCGAGGTCGCCAGCGTGCTCTATGCGCTGAACACCCATCAGTTCGACGCCATCCGGGAAGACGACCCGGCGCTGGCGCAGAAGCTGCTGACCTACTTCGTTTCCGTGATGGCGGAGCGGCTGACCTTTGCCAATCGCACCATCGCGGTGTTGCGGCGGTAGGCTTGCCGTCGCGGCGATCGACGTGCTCTGATGGTGCCCCGAGGCGATGGTGGCGCACAATGACCGCGAACGAACTCAAGACGTTTATGACCCGCGATTTTCGCCTGCAAAGCGGGATCGTGATGCCCGAGGTGACCATTTCCTACCGGACACTGGGCACGCTCTCAGCCGATCGCAGCAATGCCGTGCTGGTCACGCATGGCAACACCAGCGGTCCGCAAATGATCGATCCCGGCGGCTCAACCGGCGAAGGCAGCTGGAACGAGATCGTCGGCCCCGGCAAAGCCGTCGATACCAATCGCTTCTTTGCGATCTGCCCGAACATGCTGGGATCGTCCTACGGCTCGACCAATGGCGCCAGCATCGATCCTGCGACCGGCAAGCCTTACGGCCAGCGATTCCCCGACATCACCGTCAGCGACATCGTCGGCACGCAGCGGCTGCTGATCGATCAGCTCGGTATCAAAAAACTGTTCGCGATCGTCGGGCCCTCCTATGGCGGCTTCCAGGCGTTTCAATGGGCGGTGAATTACCCCGACATGATGAAGGGCATCGCGCCGATCGTGACCTCGCCGCTGGTGCCGCGCGAACGCTCGGAGGGCAATGTCGAACGCTTGCTTGGAACGTTGTCGAAGGACCCGAACTGGAACGGCGGCGACTACTACGATCGCGGCGGCGTCGCGGAGACTATGACACAAATTCGTATGGCGACGCTGAAGACCTATGGCATCGAGACCCGGCTGAAGGCGACGATTTCTGACCCCGTACAGATCGAGGCGGCGATCCGCGACGAGGCGGCGCGATGGGCCCAAGGTTTTGACGCCAACTCGCTGATCATCCTGGCCAAGGCGCTGCGCGGCTTTGACGTCACGAAGCAGTTCGGCAGCATCAAAGCGAAGGTGCTGTTCGTGCTGTCAAGGACCGACAAGCTGTTTCCGCCGGAGATCGCGCCCGGCGTGATGCAGGGGTTGAAGGCGGTCGGTGTCGAAGCCGATTATTTTCTGCTCGACAGCGAGCTTGGTCATTCGGCGTCAGGGCTCGATGCGCAGATGTGGGCGCCGAGGTTGAAGGTATTTATGGAGAGTTTGTAGGGATTGCGAGCTCTATCAACTTGTCGTCCCCGCGAACGCGGGGACGACACCGGTGACAATCGTCTGGGACGACGATGGAGGGTGACTAAATCCCCGCCATCATCACGTATTTGATCTCGACATATTCTTCCATGCCGTGATGCGAACCTTCGCGGCCGAGGCCGCTCTCTTTCACACCGCCGAACGGCGCGACTTCGGTCGTGATCAGTCCGGTGTTGACGCCGACCATGCCGGATTCCAGCGCTTCGGCGACGCGCCAGACGCGGCCAAGATCGCGGGAATAGAAGTACGACGCGAGGCCGAACGGCGAGTTGTTGCACATCGCGATCACCTCAGCCTCGTCCTTGAAGCGGAACACCGGCGCCAGCGGACCGAATGTTTCCTCATGCGCGACCAGCGCGTCGGGCCTGACGTTGGCGAGCACCGTCGGTTCGAAGAAGCTGCCGCCGAGCGCGTGGCGCTTGCCGCCGGTGACGATCCTGGCGCCGCCCTTGACCGCATCCGCGATGTGCTTCTCGACCTTGTCGATCGCTTCCATGTTGATGAGCGGACCCTGCGTCACGCCGGCTTCGGTGCCGTCGCCGATTTTCATCGCGGCGACTTTGGCGGCAAGCTTTTCGACGAACTGATCGTAGATCTTGTCCTGGGCGTAGAGCCGGTTGGCGCAGACGCAGGTCTGGCCCATGTTGCGATACTTCGAGACCATGGCGCCTTCGACGGCGGCGTCGATATCAGCGTCATCGAACACCACGAACGGCGCGTTGCCGCCGAGCTCGAGGCCGAGCTTCTTCACGCCCACCGCCGCCTGCTGATAAAGAATCTTGCCGACTTCGGTCGAGCCGGTGAAGCCGACGAAGCGAACGGCCGGATGTTCGCACAGCACCTTGCCGATCGCCGATGAATTGCCGGTGAGAATATTGAACACGCCCTTGGGCACGCCGGCCTTTTCGGCGAGCGCGACCAGCGCCAGCGCCGTCAGCGGGGTTTCGTTGGCGGGCTTCAGCACCACGGTGCAGCCGGCGGCCAGCGCCGGCGAGACTTTTCGGGTGATCATCGAGCACGGAAAATTCCACGGCGTGATCGCGCCGCAGACGCCGATCGGCTGCTTGATCGCGAGCAGCCGCGCATCGGCGCGCTGGGTCGGAATGGTTTCGCCGTAAACACGACGCGCTTCCTCAGCAAAGAACTCGACATAGGCGCCGCCGATATCGACCTCGCCGAGCGCTTCCGCCATCGGCTTGCCCTGCTCTGAGGTCAGGATCAGCGCGAGATCCTCGCGGTTGGCGATGATCAGGTCGAACCATTTTCGCAGGATGTTGGAGCGGGCCTTGGCGGTAAGCTTGGCCCAGGCCGGGAAAGCGCGCTCGGCGGCTTCCACGGCTTGGGTGGCTTCCGCGGTGCTCATGACCGGAATCTTTGCCAGTTCCACGCCATTGACCGGATTGGTCACGGCCTTGGCAGCGGTGCCGGCCCAGGCGCCGTCGATGTAGCACTGCTCGCGCAGCAGCGACGGATCCTTCAGGCGATCGCGCAGCGAAGGGGTTTTGGCGTGCGAAGCGCGTGCGGCGACGGGCGGGTTCATGGCGTACTCCTCGGAGTTTCTTGGGATTTTCTGGAAACTGGCCGCAGTATAGGCCGAAACCGGACGCAATGCATCGGCCGCAAAAGCGCGGCTGCGTTAAGCAATTTTGAGGGGGGCTCGTCATTCCGGGACGCGAAGCGAACCTCAGGGGTGCAATTGCACCCCGGGGAATCTCGAGATTCCGGGTTCGATGCTTCGCATCGCCCCGGAATGACGGCAGGAATGATGGCGTCGCGACGGCCTCTATCAGGCCGCGCCGCTCATATAGGTCTCGCGGCGGCCGATCATGCGTTCCGCGGCGGCCTTGGCGTCGGCCTTTGAAGAGGTCGCGCAGGTCCGGTATTCGAGATCGGGCGTTTTGGAGGGCTCGCGGCGGCTGAACCAGGACTTGGAACCAACCGGCAGCAACGCCAGCGCCTGGGCGACGTTATCGACCGCCTCGAACGAATGCAGCGCGCCGGTGGAGGCAATGCGAACTTCGAACAGCCCTGGCGTGATCGGCGCCTCGATATTTTCGCCGCGTCCGGCGCGGGGATATCGCTTCCATTCACTCCAGGTCGAGATCATCGCGGTACCCTCGCAACTGCAAAAACGGCAATCATTTTCTTCAAATCATTCAGGCCAGCGGCGTATTTTCCGCTTGAATCTGAGTGTCTTACTGCAAAAAATCGGTGACGGAAATAATTCCGAAAACAACGTTACCGTGGATGCCGCGAGCGGTCACCGGGATTGCGATCCGTCCACCGCACATTGTGGCGAAGTGTTGCAGTTTTGTGTCGTTGTTGTGCACAAATCAACGCCGCGCGCCCATCACGAGATCGCGACATCGCGCGGTTTTGTCTTTCCTTGCGGGATCGGCCCGCCGGGAGGAAGATCGCACCACTCCATAAAAACAAATCGGGAGGTGACCCATGCAAAGCAAAGCTCAGATCGATCAGATTCTGCGTCAGAAATGCGAGGCCAAGGAAATTCCCGGCGTGGTCGCGATGGCGGCAACCGGCAATGAAGTGATCTACCAGGGGGCGTTCGGCAAACGCGACCTGTCCAAAGACGATGCCATGACGATGGACAGCGTGTTCTGGATTGCTTCCATGACCAAGGCCGTGACGGCGGCGGCGGGCATGCAGCTGGTCGAACAAGGCAAGCTCTCGCTCGATGAACCCATTGGCAAGGTGCTGCCGGATCTCGCTTCGCCGCAGGTGCTCGATGGTTTCGACGCCAAGGGCGAACCGAAGCTGCGGCCGGCGAAGAAGCCGATCACGCTGCGGCACCTGATGACCCACACCGCCGGCTTCGCCTACGACATGTGGAACGGCGACATGGTGCAATACCTGGCGAAGACCGGCACCCCCGGGATCACCACCTGCCAGAACGCCGCGCTGAAGACACCCTTGATGACCGATCCCGGCACGCGCTGGGAATACGGCACCAATATCGATTTCGTCGGCAAGGCGGTGGAAGCCGTGAGCGGCAAGCGGCTCGATGCCTATTTGCGCGACCACATGTTCACGCCGCTTGGCATGAACGATACCGGTTTCAAGATCAGCGACTCCATGCGCAAGCGGCTGGTCGGCATGCATGCGCGCGGCGAGGACGGCACGCTGGCGACGATCCCGTTCGAGCTCGAACAGACGCCCGAGTTCCACATGGGTGGCGGCGGCCTCTACGGCACGGCGGCCGACTACATCAAGTTCACCCAAATGATCCTCAACAAGGGCCGCGGTAACGGCAACACGTTGCTGAAGCCGGAGACGGTGGCGCTGATGGGCCAGAACAGCATCGGCGACCTCGCCATGGGCAAAATGATGACGTCGATCGGCTGGGCCACCAACGACGTCGATCTCTACCCTGACATCGTCAAGAAGTGGGGACTGAGCTTCCTGATCAACACCGCGAAAACGCCGGAAGGCCGCAGCGCCGGCAGCCTTGCCTGGGCCGGCCTCGCCAACACCTATTTCTGGATCGATCCGGTACGCAACGTCGCCGGCGTGATCCTGATGCAGCTGTTGCCGTTCGCGGACGGAAAATGCCTGGAGGCCTTTGCCGGCTTTGAGCGCGGCGTCTATGCCGGGCTCGATGCGGCGCAGAAGGCGGCGTAACGCCCCGACCTTTCCCGGCGCGATCCCAGGGGATTGCGCCGGGACCTCATCCCCTTAAAATTACCTGTACGTCCCCACGCCCTCGCGCTTGCGCGCATGGAGAACCGACTTGACCGATAACAGCGACAGCTATGTCTGCGGCGTCGCCGATGCGCCGCTGCTGGGCGACACCATCGGACGGGCGCTGGATCGGGCCGCCATCAAATGGCGCGACCGCGAGGCGCTGGTTTCACCGAGCCATGGCGTGCGCTGGACCTGGAAGGAATTCGCCGAACGCGTCGACGCACTGGCGGCGGGCTTTCTCGCGCTCGGCCTCGAACCGGGCGCGCGGATCGGGGTCTGGTCGTTGAACCGGCCGGAATGGACGCTGACGCAGTTTGCCGCCGCGAAAGCGGGGCTCATTCTCGTCACCATCAATCCGGCTTATCGTTTAAGTGAACTCGAATTCGCGCTCGCAAAAGTCGGCTGCGCCGCGATCGTGACAGCGACCGCGTTCAAGACCTCGGACTATGTGGCGATGTTGAACACGCTGCTGCCGGAGCTGGCGACATCGACGCCCGGCGAATTGCAGGCGGCGCGGCTGCCGCACTTGCGCGCCGTGATCCAGATCGGCGGACCGAAATGTCCGGGCACCATCGCGTTCGAGGACGTGACGCGAATGGGCGGCGCGCGGCACCGCGAACAGCTCGCATTGCTGGCGAAGACGCTGCAGTTCGACGACGCGGTCAATATTCAATTCACCAGCGGCACCACCGGCTCACCCAAGGGCGTGACGCTGACCCATCACAACATCCTCAACAACGGCTACTTCGTCGGCCGCGCCATGCGCCTGACCGAACAGGACCGCATCTGCATTCCGGTGCCGCTGTATCATTGCTTCGGCATGGTGATGGGCAACCTCGCTTCGGTCACGCTCGGCGCCACCATGGTTTATCCCGGCGAGGGCTTTGATCCCCTGGCGACGCTGCAAACCATCGAGCAGGAAAAATGCACGGCGGTGTACGGCGTGCCGACCATGTTCATCGCCGAACTCGATCATCCGGATTTCGCGCGCTTCAACCTCAAATCGCTGCGCACCGGCATCATGGCCGGCGCGCCCTGCCCGGTCGAGGTGATGAAGCGCGTCAACACCGAGATGAACATGGGCGAAGTCACGATCGCCTATGGCATGACCGAAACTTCGCCAGTCAGCTTTCAGAGCGCCACCGATGACCCGCTGGAGCGGCGGGTGTCGACGGTCGGCCGCATCCTGCCGCATGTCGAGGTCAAGGTGGTCGATCTCGAGGGACGCGTGGTGCCGCGCGGCGAACGCGGCGAACTCTGCACCCGCGGCTACAGCGTCATGCTGGGCTACTGGGACGAGATAGAGAAGACCGCCGACGTGCTCGATGCCGCCGGCTGGATGCACACCGGCGACCTCGCCGTCATCGACGCCGAGGGCTATTGCAACATCGTCGGCCGCATCAAGGACCTGGTGATCCGCGGCGGCGAAAACCTCTACCCGCGCGAGATCGAGGAATTCCTCTACCGTCATCCCAAGATCCAGGACGTGCAGATTTTTGGCGTCGCCGACGACCGCTATGGCGAGGAGCTCTGCGCCTGGATCCGGATTCGTGCAGGCGAGACGCTGACGTCAGACGAGGTCCGCGCCTTCTGCCACGGCCAGATCGCCCACAACAAGATTCCGCGTTACGTCGAATTCGTCGGCGAATTTCCGATGACGGTTACGGGCAAGATCCAGAAATTCGTGATGCGCGACGATGTCGAGGCGCGGCTCGGGCTGAAGGCGGCGAAGACGGCGTGAAGCGCGGACTGTATTCCCTCGCCCCGCTGTTGCGGGAGAGGGTCAGATGCCAAAATCGCGAAAACAACCCCATGCAAAGTAGAATTGCGCCCCAAAATGGCCCGGGGCCACGACTCAACTCTGATACCGCGGTCAAGAGGGAGCCTGACTGCCACTGCCGCTACCCGCCGTCGCCTGCTCGACGCATTGTTAGCCGAAGCGCCGGCTCCGACCAACGATCGCGAGCAGGAGGCAGCGTAGCCGCGCTCCGTCAGGCGAGCGGAAGCGACGCCGTCCTTCGAACAGCTATGCCCGGCCATGACGGATTGAGTTAAACCGGCAATCCAGCCTGCTTCGCCAATTCCTTCAGCGAGGCCTGCGGCCGGGCACCGATATGCTGGATCACTTCGGCAGCCGCGAGCGCGCCTAACCGGCCGGCATTTTCATGGCCGGCGTTGCGGACCAGGCCGAACAGGAATCCGGCGGCGAACAGGTCGCCGGCGCCGGTGGTGTCGACCAGCTTTTGAATCTGCATCGCCGGCACCGCGACCACGCCGTCCTTCGACGCCACCACGCAGCCGTTGGCGCTGCGGGTGACAACGCCGAGCTTGGTGTCGCTGCCCAACTGTTTCAGCGCCGTGTCGAAATCCGAAGTCTGGTACAGCGAATGCAGTTCGGCCTCGTTGGCGAATACGAGGTCGACCGTGCCCTTGCGCATCAAGTCGAGAAATTCGTCGCGGTAGCGATCGACGCAGAACGAATCCGACAAGGTCAGCGCCACCTGGCGGCCTGCGCCATGCGCGATATCAGCCGCCTTGACGAAGGCTTCCTTGGCGCTCTTGGGATCCCAGAGATAGCCTTCGAGATAGACGTATAGCGACGCCGCGACCTGCGCCGCGTCGATATCGTCAGGTGTCAGCTCCTGCGCCGCGCCCAGATAAGTGTTCATGGTGCGCTCGCCGTCGCCGGTCACCAGAATGTAGGAGCAGCCGGTGGCGGGGCCGCCGGTGGCGGCTTTGGTTTCGAACGCGACGCCGGCGGCGCGGATGTCATGGGTATAGAGCCCGCCGATCTGGTCGGCCTTGACCTTGCCGACATAGGCGGCGCGGGCGCCGAGGCTGGCGACGCCGACGATGGTGTTGGCGGCCGATCCGCCGGACATTTCCGTGGCCGGGCCCATATCCCCGTAGATGGCGGCGGCGCGCGCCTCGTCGATCAGCGCCATGCCACCCTTGGTCATGCCGTGGCGGCCGAGAAAGCTCTCATCGGTCTGCACCAGCACGTCGAAAATCGCATTGCCGATCCCGAGAACGTCATATTTTGCGTCAGTCATCATCCGTCCTGTTTACGGCAATGTGGGAAAGGCTGCGGCCTACCAGATCGGCCCCGCGCCAGCAAGGGAAGCTCCAGAGTGGGATGACGCTTCTACGAATCGTCATTCCGCTCTATCTTTTTGTTTGAGCATGATCTTTTCGGAAAACCGGTACCCACTTTTCCGGATCATGCTCTATAGAGCCGCAATGATCCGCTCTTTCTTAACGGTTTCGACGGGAACCATGGCCTCGCGGCTGCTCGGATTCGTGCGCGATTCCGCGATCGCTTCCCTGCTTGGCGCGGGGCCCGTCGCGGATGCGTTTCTCGCCGCGTTTCAACTGGTCAATGTGGCGCGAAGGCTGTTGACCGAGGGCGGACTGAATGCGGCGCTGGTGCCGGCCTGGCTGCGGATCCGCGACACCGGCGGCGCGGAAGCCGCGGCGGCGTTCGCCGGCCGCGTGCTCGGCACCATCACGGCCGGACTGATCGCGGCGACCGCCCTGCTTGCGCTGGCGATGCCGCTGGTCATCACCATGCTGGCGCCGGGGTTTTCCGGTCACGAAACGCTGCAGCTTGCCGTCGACAATGCCCGGCTGATGTTGCCCTATCTCGCGTTCGCTGGCCCCGTCACGGTGCTGATGGCGCTGTTGAATGCGCAAGGCCGGTTCGCGCTGACGGCGTTCTCGCCGCTATTGTTCAACATCGCACTGATCGCGGTGATGATCGTGATGCCGCTGATCGCGCCGGATGCGGCCCGGGCCGCGCAGATCGTTGCCGCTACCGTCGGCATTGCCGGCCTGTTGCAGCTCACCGTGCTGGTATCGCAGCGCGGCGTCGGCATCGTCACACCGCTGCGGATATCGTTCGACGCGGAGATTCGCGGATTTCTTCGCAAAGCCGCTCCCGGCATGATCGCCACGAGCGCGCCGCAGCTCTTGATGGTCGCGGGCATGATCATCGCGTCGCTGTCGCCGTCGGCGGTATCGTGGCTCTATTTCGCCAACCGGCTGATCGAATTGCCGCTCGGCATTGTCGGCGTCGCCATGGGCACGGTGCTGATTCCGGAACTGACGCGGGCGCTGCGCAGGGACGATCGCGCCGCGATCGCCTACGCGGAATCGCGCGGCCTCGAACTCGCGGTCGGACTGGCGCTGCCGGCGACGCTCGGCCTGATCGTGCTGAGCGAACCGATCGTGCGGCTGCTGTTCGAGCACGGCGCCTTCACCGCGGCAGACAGCGCCGCGACCGCGCAGGCACTGACCTGGCTCGCGCTCGCGCTGCCCGCCCATGTGCTGGTCAAGGCGCTGTCGCCGGCGTTCTTTGCGCGCGAGGACACGCTGACGCCGTTGCTGGCGACGGTGAAGGGTTTCGTGCTCGCCCTCGTGCTCGCGGTCGTGTTCGGGCACATCTGGGGCGCAAGCGGCATCGCCGCCGCCATCGCGCTCGGCGCCTGGAGCACGGCGGTGAACTTGATCCGCAAGGGCGCCGAAACTTTCGGATTTTCGATCGATACCGCGGCGCGGCGGAGGCTGCCGCGCATGGTGGCCGCGGCACTGGCGATGGGCGGGCTGCTATGGCTTGCCGCGCGGGCGCTGCACCCGGCGCTTACCCAGAGTTCGCATGGGCTCGCCATGGTGCTGCCGATCCTGATTGTCGCGGGAATCGCGATCTACGGCCTGTTCCTGAGGCTTTTCGGCGTCACCGGCTGGCGCGAGGGTCTTAACGCCATCAGGCAAAACAGGCCCTCCGACTTGCGCGATTAGGCCCTGCGTGGCAAACGACGCGCCACATCAGCATTCCCTAGGAAGCAAGCCATGGCCATGGTTGAACGGGTTTTTTCGGGCGTCCAGCCGACGGGTAATCTGCATCTCGGCAATTACCTCGGCGCGATCGTCAATTTCGTCAAACTGCAGCAGACGCATAACTGCATCTACTGCGTCGTCGATATGCACGCGATCACGCAAGGGATCGACGTCTGGGGCGGCCCCACCGAACTCGCCCGCAACACCCGCGAAGTAACCGCGGCCTTCATTGCTTCCGGCATCGATCCGAAAAAGCATATCGTCTTCAACCAGAGCCAGGTCTCCGGCCATGCCGAACTGGCGTGGATCTTCAATTGCGTGGCGCGGATGGGCTGGCTCAACCGCATGACCCAGTTCAAGGACAAGGCCGGCAAGGATCGTGAGGCGGCATCTGTCGGACTTTACGATTATCCGGTGCTGATGGCCGCCGACATTCTGGTGTATCGCGCCACCCACGTGCCGGTTGGCGAGGACCAGAAGCAACACCTCGAACTGTCGCGCGACATCGCGCAGAAGTTCAACAACGACTTTGGCGACTCGATCCGCAACAACGGCCACAACGACGGCGTGTTCTTTCCGCTGCCGGAGCCTGTGATCACCGGACCTGCGACGCGGGTGATGAGTCTCCGCGACGGCACCAAGAAGATGTCGAAATCGGATTCATCTGACAATTCGCGCATCAACCTCACCGACGACGCCGACACCATCGCGCAGAAGATTCGCAAGGCCAAGACCGATCCGGAGCCGTTGCCGTCGGAAGAAAAGGGATTGGAACCCCGCCCCGAGGCCGACAACCTCGTCGGCATCTATGCGGCGCTGTCCGGACGCAGCAAGGCGGACGTGCTCGGCGAATTCGGCGGCGGGCAGTTTTCCAGCTTCAAGAATGCGCTGGTGGAACTTTGCGTCGAAAAGCTCGCGCCGATCGCTTCCGAGATGAAACGACTGGTCGCCGATCCCGGCCATGTCGACTCGATCCTGATCGACGGTGCCGAGCGCGCCGGCGCGATCGCCGCGGAAACCATGAACGCGGCCAAGGACATCGTCGGGTTCATCCGCAAGCGCTGAGATCTATCGCTATCGCGAGATAACGACGCTGAGATCGCAAAGTTGCGACGCCGGCTTGTCGAAGACGGCCGCGTCGTGGCAGCATGCGCCGGTTTGGCGCAGCACCGGGACATGCATGACCACCCAGCGACGAAGCTACGAGACGGGTCACAAACCGAAATGTCTTGTTGTCGTTGACGACACCGCGGAGTGGGACCGCGCGGTCTACTATGCCAGCCGCTGGGCGATCCGGGTCGGTGGCGGCGTGGTGATGCTGCGCGTCATCGAGATCGAGGACCAGAACCAGCAATGGCTTGGGGTCGCCGACATCATGCGCGCCGAGGCCGAGGAAGCTGCCAACGAAGCGCTCGACCGCGCCTCCGGCCGCGCCAACGGCATTGCCGCGATCACGCCGGAACGGGCGATTCGCGAGGGCGACCCGACCGAGCAGATCCTCGACGTCATCGACAAGGACGTCGACATCGTCATGCTGGTGCTGGCGGCCAATCCGGGCGCCGAAGGCCCCGGCCCGCTCGTCACCCAGATGGCGGAGGCCGCCGGTTCGTTCCCGATTCCGGTCACCATCGTCTCGGGTGGCCTCAGCGACGCGGATATCGACGCTTTGTCGTGATTTTCGTCGTTACGCCGTGCCGTCTCTGGTTAACAGCAGCTAGCCGAACCATCGAAAACAGCCGAATCTACCGGGATTATGGGTCCCCGCCTTCGCGGGGACGACGGCATGGGAGCTATTTCCCCCTTGACCGTGCACTGGCCGTCGCCATCTGCTAGAGCGTAACCCACGCGCCGGCCTTGAACCGGCGACGCCGGAGAAAGCCCATGTTCATCCAGACCGAAGCCACGCCCAATCCCGCCACCCTGAAATTCATTCCGGGCCGTACCGTGCTCGACACCGGCACGATGGAATTCGCCAACCGTGAAGCCGCCTCCCGTTCGCCACTTGCCGAACGGCTGTTCGCCGTCGCCGGCGTCACCGGCGTGTTTTACGGATCCGACTTCGTCACGGTGACCAAGGACGACAGCGACTGGCAGCACCTCAAGCCCGCGATCCTCGGCGCCATCATGGAGCACTACATGTCCGGTGCGCCGCTGCTGGCGGACGGGACGGCCGGAAATGACGAGGCGCTCGACGAGGAAGACGAGTTCTTCGACGAGGCCGACGCCGAGACGGTCGAGACCATCAAGGACCTGATCGAAACGCGGGTGCGGCCGGCGGTGGCGAACGACGGCGGCGACATCACCTTCCGCGGCTTCAAGGACGGGATCGTCTATCTCAACATGAAGGGTTCCTGCGCCGGCTGCCCGTCATCGACGGCGACCCTGCAGCACGGCATCCAGAATCTGCTGAAGCATTTTGTCCCGGATGTGGTCGAAGTCCGGCCGATGTGACGGCTTCGTCATTCCGGGATGGTCCGAAGGACCAGACCTCAGATGCGCAATAGCACATCGGGGAATCTCGAGATTCCGGGGGCGATGCTTCGCATCGCCCCCGGAATGACGACCAAGCCTACGCCGCCTGGCCGATGCTGGCGGCTTCCGCTGCGGCGCGTTGCATGCCGCTCGACATCTCGGTGGTGACGGTACTTTGCTCTTCGACCGCGGCGGCCGTCGACGTCACATACTCGCTGACGTTCTGAATGGCCTTCTTGATCGAATTGAGGGCATCGACCACGTCGCCGGAAATGCCGTTCAGATTGCTGATTTCCTGCTCGATCTTGTCGGTGGCCTGCTTGGCCTGGTTGGCGAGATTCTTGACCTCGGCGGCGACCACCGCAAAACCGCGACCCGCCTCGCCGGCCCGCGCCGACTCGATGGTGGCATTGAGCGCCAGCAGATTGATCTGGCCGGTGATATCACCGATCAGTTGCACGATGCTGCTCATCGATTCCGCCGCCTCGGCAAGACGTTGCGCCTGCTGATCCGCCGCCTCCACCCGATCCACAGCGGTCTGTGCCGTTTCGCGGGACTTGGACATCGCTTCGGAAATCTCGCGGACCGAGGCGTTCAGTTCCTCGGCGCCCGCGGCGACCGACTCCATCATGCCGCGCACCTTCTCGCTGCGCATCCGCGCGATCACCTGCGCCGTGGTATCGGAGGCATATTTCACCACCTTGTACGGCTTGCCGTTGAGGTCGCGGATCGGGTTGTAGGAAGCCTGGATCCAGATGCCGCGGCCGCCCTTGCCGACGCGCTGATATTCGCCGGACTGGAATTCGCCGCGGTTGAGATCGGCCCAGAACGTACGATAGGCGGCGCTTTCGCGCTCCTCGGAACTGACGAACATCGAATGATGCTTGCCCTGGATTTCACCGAGGGAGTATCCGAGTGCGTTGAGGAAATTCTCGTTCGCGACCAGAATCTTGCCGCTCATGTCGAACTCGATCACCGCCTGCGACTTGCCGATCGCCTCGATCTGGCCGGCGAAATTCGCGGTCTTGAGTTTCTGCTCGCTGACATCGGAGGCGAACTTCACCACCTTGAACGGCTTGCCGGTGTCGTCGAGGATCGGATTGTAGGAGGCGAGTATCCAGATTTCCTTGCCCCCCTTGCCGTAGCGCTTGTATTCGGCCGACTGGAATTCGCCGCGATTGAGCTTGGCCCAGAATTCACGGTAGCCGACGCTTTCCTTTTCACCGGGTGCGATGAACATCGAATGATGCTTGCCCTGGATTTCCTCGAGCCGGTAACCCATCGCGGCGAGGAAGTTGTCGTTGGCCGTGATGATGGTGCCGTCGAGGTTGAATTCGATCACCGCCTGCGCGCGGGCGATCGCCGCGATCTTGCCGGAGTCTTCCATGCTGCGAATCTTCTTCGCCGTGATGTCGGTGGCGAACTTGATCACTTTTTGCGGCTTGTTGGCGCTGTCCATGATCGGATTGTAGGAGGCCTCGATCCAGACCTCGCGGCCACCCTTGGCGACACGCTTGTATTCGGCGGCCTGGTATTCGCCGCGGTTGAGCTTGGCCCAGAACGCGCTGTATTCGGCGCTGCCGCGCTCGTCCGACGTCACGAACATCGAATGATGCTTGCCCTGGATTTCGTCGAGCCGGTAACCGAGCGTGTCGAGAAAGTTCTGGTTGGCGGTGATGATCGTGCCATCCATGTTGAATTCGATCACGGCCTGCGACTTGCCGATCGCCACCACCTGGGCCAGCGCATTGCGCGTCGCCAAATCATTTCGCCAGAACGACATAAAATACCCCTTGGTCGACGGAAACGAGCACGGCGCAATTGCCAAAAACGCTTCGTCCGGATCACCATTGACCCGTGTTTTCCCGGGGTGCAGGTTCCCATCAGGTGGATAATTTTTCCTTAATTGCGAGTAATATCAAATACTTAGTATCCTAGAAGTTGCGGGATACCGCAAGGCTTCCAAAAAAGGGCGCGAGTATTTTTACGGAAGTTTCGCTCAGGTTGAGGCCTCCATCCGCACGTAAGGCTGCGCCTCCAGCGCGCCCGCTGCCGCTGATGGGGCGAGGCAATCTGTGAAACCACATCGCTACGCGGCTACCCCCGCCACGCGAATGCGCTATAGGTGGGCGCGATGCTGATCCTTGCTATCGATACGGCGCTCGACGCCTGCGCCGCGGCCGTGCTCGACACCCACGCCAACAAACTTCTCGCGCACGAGTCGCAACCGATGAAGCGCGGCCATGCCGAAGCGTTGATGCCGCTGATCGCGCGGGTGATGAAAAACTCCGGCATCGCCTTTGCGTCGCTCGACCGCATCGCGGCAACCGCGGGTCCCGGCAGCTTCACCGGCTTGCGCGTCGGGCTCTCGGCCGCGCGCGGCATCGCGCTCGCCGCCAACAAGCCGGTGGTCGGACTGACGACGTTGACCGCCTACGCCGCGCCCGTCGTCAGCGAGAACGGCGACCATCCGATCATCTCCGCGATCGATGCGCGGCACGACCATGTGTATTTCCAGGTGGTGAGCGGCGACGGCAGCTCGCTCATCAAGCCGAAGCTGGCGCCGATCACAGAAGCGCTCGAAGCATCCAGGTTCGGCGCGCCGCACCTGGTCGGCAACGCCGCCAGGATTCTGGCCGACCGCTGGCCATCCGATGCGCCGCCGCCGTTCAAGGTCGAGCCGTTGCCGGCGCCCGACATCGGCTGGGTGGCATGGCTCGGCGTCGCGGTCAGCCCCGAGAACTCGCCGGCCCGGCCCTATTATCTGCGCGCCCCCGACGCCAAGCCGTCCAGGGATCCGCTGGCCGCGACCGCCCAGCCGGCACCGTGATGCGGGGCTTTTGATGCGTGGCTTTTTCGGATCCTGGTTCTCCGGATGGCGCAGCGGCGGCATTGCCGTCGTCGAGCCGGCCAGCCCGCGCGACGCCGCACGTTTGGCGCAATTGCATGGCGCCTCGTTTCATCGCGGCTGGGGCGAAGGCGAATTCGAGGTGATGCTGACCGAGCGCAACACGCTGGTGCATCGGCTGCGACAGGGGCGGAAGGTGATCGGCTTTGCGGTGTCGCGCATGGCCGCCGACGAGGCCGAAATATTGTCGGTGGCGATCGATGCCGGCCAGCGCGGCCGCGGCCTGTCACGCGACCTGCTGTTGACACATTTGGGCCATCTCGCCGGCCGCGGCGTACGCACGGTATTTCTCGAGGTCGAGGAAAATAACCGCCCGGCGCGTCGTTTGTATGAATGGGCCGGATTCGGCGTGGTTGGACGTCGGGAACGCTATTACCAGCAACCCGGCGGGGAGCAATTGAATGCGCTTCTGATGCGGCGCGACTTGTCGTAATATGCGCGCGGTGGCACAACACCCCCGACCTGTTCTACTACCTGTTCTACTACCTGTTCTCCTGGGCCCGAGACCATGCCTGCACTGAAATCCCCGCCCACGCACAAGAATACCGGTATCGAGGCGCGCTGCGCTGCCACCGGCATGCGCATGACCGAGCAGCGCCGCGTCATCGCGCGCGTTCTGGCGGATTCCGTGGATCATCCCGACGTCGAGGAACTGTACCGGCGCTGCGTCGCGGTCGACGACAAGATCTCGATCTCGACCGTGTACCGCACCGTCAAATTGTTCGAAGATGCCGGGATCATCGAGCGGCACGATTTTCGCGAAGGCCGGGCGCGCTACGAGCAGATGCCCGACAGCCACCACGATCACCTGATCAATCTGCGCGACGGCAAGGTGATCGAATTCACCTCCGAGGAAATCGAGAAGCTGCAGGCCGAGATCGCCCGCAAGCTCGGTTACAAGCTGGTCGATCACCGGCTGGAATTGTATTGCGTTCCGCTTGACGACGACAAACCGGGCGACAAGTCTTGATCCTGTCCCGCCACGCCGTGGGCCGGCATGCCGGTTGATCTCGTTATCTTCGATTGCGACGGCGTGTTGGTCGACAGCGAGGTGATCTCGTGCCGGGCGCATGCGGAAGTTCTGACGCGCCACGGCTATCCGATCACATCCGATCAGGTGCTGGCCCGTTTCCTCGGCGTCTCTGATCGCGAAGCGCGCCTCACCATCGAAACCGAGATGGGCCGCAAGCTTCCGGACGATTTCGAGGCGCAGATGAAGCAGGCCGCCTTGCAGCGCTACGCCAGCGAACTCGTGGCGATTCCGCATATCGGCGACGCGGTCGCCGCGATCGGCCTGCCCAAATGCGTGGCATCGAGCGGCACGCCGGAGAAAATCCGTCACGGCCTGACCCGCGCGGGCCTGTTCGATATTCTCACACCACACAGTTTTTCGGCGGTGCAGGTGGCGCGCGGCAAGCCCGCGCCGGACCTGTTTCTGTTCGCGGCTGAACAGATGAAGACGCGGCCCGCACGATGCATCGTGATCGAGGACAGCGTTCCCGGCGTCATCGGCGGCCGCGCCGCCGGAATGACCGTGCTGGGATTTCATGGCGGCAGCCACTGCACCGCCGGCCATGCCGACCTGTTGCGGGCCGCCGGCGCCGCCGTGACGTTCGACGATATGCGGCAATTACCCGGTTTGATCGCGAAGATTGGGGCCGCGGTCGCGGCGAATTGAACGTTTCGCACGACATTCCGGGGCGATGCGGGAGCATCGAACCCGGAATCTCGAGATTCCGGGTTCGCTTCGCGCCCCGGAATGACGGTATCGGCTGGATTTCCAACGCTTTAAGCTATAATTGGACCCTGACGCCGCATTGGCGCCGTTCCAGCTCACTATTCGGGTTCCATGAAGCCGCCGCGCAAGCTGCACATCAAGTCCTACGGCTGCCAGATGAACGTCTACGATGCGCAACGCATGGTGGACACGCTGGCGCCGGAAGGTTTTGTCGAGACCGATACCGTCGAGGATGCGGACCTGGTGATCCTCAACACCTGCCATATCCGCGAGAAGGCTTCCGAAAAAGTCTACTCCGAGCTCGGCCGGCTGCGGGTCGCCAAGGACGAGGCCGCGCGAAACGGTCGCGAGATGCGGATCGCGGTGGCGGGCTGCGTCGCGCAGGCCGAAGGCGCCGAGATCATCCGCCGCGCGCCGTCCGTCGACGTCGTGGTCGGGCCGCAGAGCTATCACCATCTGCCGCAATTGTTGGCGCAAGCCAAAAGCCACGGCCGCGCGCTGGAGACGGAGTTTCCGGTCGAGGACAAGTTCGGCTTCCTGCCCGCGCCAAAACCCGCCGCGATCCGTGCGCGGGGTATCTCGTCGTTCGTGACCGTGCAGGAAGGCTGCGACAAGTTCTGCACCTTCTGCGTGGTGCCGTATACGCGCGGCGCCGAAGTCTCGCGCCCGGTGGCCAAAATCATCGACGACGTGAAGCGGCTTGCCGACAACGGCGTGCGCGAGATCACGCTGATTGGGCAGAACGTCAACGCCTATCACGGCGAAGGCCCGGACGGAAAAACCTGGCCGCTCGGCAAGCTGCTGCATCGGCTCGCCGAAATCGAAGGTATCGTGCGGCTGCGCTATTCCACCAGCCATCCCCGCGACGTCGATGATTCGCTGATTACGGCGCATCGCGATCTCGAAGCACTGATGCCGTTCGTGCATCTGCCGGTCCAATCCGGTTCCGACCGGATTCTCGCGGCCATGAACCGCAAGCATACCGCCGACGATTACCGCAGGGTTATCGACCGTTTTCGCGAAGCCCGCCAAGATATTGCGTTTTCATCGGATTTTATCGTGGGCTTCCCCGGCGAGAGCGCAGAAGAATTTGCCGCGACCCTCGCGCTTGTCATGCAAATCGGATACGCTGGCGCTTATTCGTTCAAATATTCGCCACGGCCAGGCACGCCGGCGGCGGACATGCAGGAGACGGTGTCAGCGACAGAGATGGACGAGCGATTGGTGCGGCTCCAGGAATTGATCGACAGTCAGCAATCGGCCTTCAACAAGGCCATGATTGGCAACACCGTCGATGTCCTGTTCGAACGCGCCGCCCGCAACCCCGGCCAGATCGTCGGCCGCACCGCTTACCTGCAGCCCGCGCACGTGTTTGCCTCGCCCGACATCATCGGACAGGTGCTGCCGGTCAGCATCGAAAGCCTCGAGCGCTACAGCCTGCTCGGCCAGCTCGCCACGGCAGCCATGCGGCCCGCCTCACCTCTTCCTCAACTGATCAATCCTTCTCAAATAACAACGGGAGCCTGAACCCTTGCCCAAAAGCGCATCGGATTCACCTTCACTCGTTCCCAGCCGCAAGTTTGAACGCGACATGCAAACTCCGCCCGAAACCCAGGTCGTCATCGACTTCGACGACAACCGCGCCGCTTCCGCCCTCGTCGGCCCCTACGGACAGAACCTGGCGCTGGTCGAGCGACGGCTCGGCGTCGTCGTCGACTCCCGGGGCAACCACATCACCATCGCCGGATCGCGCGACGGCTGCGACGCCGCGCGGCGGGTGCTGGAGACGCTGTACGGGCAGGCGACCAAGGGCCAGGATCTGGCGCAGGGCGATGTCGAGGGCGCCATCCGCGCCGTGATCGCGCAGGGGTCATTGTTCGAATTCGACGCCAAGAACGCCAAGAACGCGTTCGAGACCATCAACCTGCGCAAGCGCCCGGTGCGGGCGCGCACGGCCGCGCAGGATTCCTACATCCGCGCGCTGAAGCGCAGCGAACTGGTGTTCGGCGTCGGCCCGGCCGGCACCGGCAAGACCTGGCTGGCGGTGGCGCATGCAGCCCAACTGTTCGAACGCAAGGAAGTCGACAAGATCATCCTGTCGCGTCCCGCGGTCGAGGCCGGCGAGCGGCTCGGCTTCCTGCCCGGCGACTTGCGCGAGAAGGTCGATCCTTACCTGCGGCCGATCTACGACGCGCTGTATGATTTGATGGACGCACGCATCGTCGAGCGCGCGCTGCAGGGCGGCGAGATCGAGATCGCGCCGCTTGCATTCATGCGCGGCCGTACGCTGACCAATGCCGTCATCATTCTCGACGAAGCACAGAACACCACGTCGATGCAGATGAAGATGTTCCTGACCCGGCTCGGCGAGAACAGCCGCATGATCATCACCGGCGATCCGACGCAGGTCGACCTGCCGAACGGCCAGACCTCGGGATTGGCCGAAGCGGTCAAGCTGCTCGACGGCGTCGAGGGCATCTCGCAGGTGAAATTCACCGCCGAGGACGTCATTCGCCACGAACTGGTGGCGCGAATCGTCGCCGCCTACGAGGGATTGCCGCAGAAACCGGCAACCGGCCGATCTTGATCGTACCACCTTCGCCGTCCGACCTGCCGCAGGCAGGTCCGGCCCGCAACCCGAATGCTGGAATGCAGAACCAAACTACGCAAAGATCTGGAACGCCCGTGTCGTCCGCCCTTCCGCTCACCGAAGTTCTCGTCGTCGCCGATTGCTGGCAGACCGAGCCCGACGCCGAGGCAGTGATCCATCGCGCCATCGAGGCCGCCGCCGAATTCGCCGATGCCGACGTCGGCGAGGCCGAGCTCGCGGTCATGCTGACCGACGATTCCGGAATTCGCACCCTGAACAGCAACTGGCGCGGCATCGACAAGCCGACCAACGTGCTGTCGTTTCCGGCGCTGCAGGCGCCTGCGGGCGCACCATCCGACGCGCCGCGCATGCTCGGCGATATCGCCATCGCCTATCAGACCCTGCGCAAGGAAGCCGATGACGAGCAAAAGCCGTTCGATCATCATCTCAGCCATCTGGCGGTCCACGGCTTCCTGCATCTGATCGGCTACGATCACGAGAACGACGGCGACGCCGAAGCGATGGAAAGTCTCGAGACCGAGATTCTCGCGCAACTCGGCATTCCCGATCCGTATGCGGATCGAGAACCGCATACGGACCGGGAGCGGATGGACTGACATGCCGGACTCCGATCCGACCCAGGACAACCCGCGCAATACGCGCAACCTGCCCGCCGTGGTGCAGGAAGGCGAAGTGCTGCGTCCGACCGCCGATAGCTGGCTGGTGCGCGCGATCCGCACTTTGTTCGGCTGGAAGCCGGGATCGGTCCGCGACGACCTGCAGGTCGTGCTCGACGCCTCGACCCCTGACGATGTCGGCTTTTCCGCCATCGAGCGCACCATGCTGCGCAATATCCTCGGCCTGCACGAGCGGCGGATCGCCGACGTCATGGTGCATCGCGCCGACATCGTCGCGGTCAAGCGCGACATCCCGCTCGGCGAACTGATGAGCCTGTTCGAGAGCGCGGCGCATTCGCGCCTCGTGGTCTACAACGAAACCCTCGACGATCCCGAAGGCATCGTTCACATCCGCGACTTGCTGGCGTTCATGACCGCGCGGGCGCGAATCGGCGAACCCGGCAAGGCCCGCCGCAAGAAACCCTATCCCGCCGGGCTCGACCTGCGCGCGGTCGACCTCGCGATGCCGCTCGCGCAAGCCAACATCATCCGCAAGCTGCTCTACGTGCCGCCGTCGATGCGGGCGATCGACCTGCTGGCGCAGATGCAGGCCTCGCGCATCCATCTGGCACTGGTGGTCGACGAATATGGCGGCACCGACGGACTGGTGTCGATCGAGGACATCGTCGAACAGATCGTCGGCGAGATCGACGACGAACATGACAGCGACGAGCCGCCGGCGATCGTGCGGCAGGCGGAGGGGTCCTTCATTGCCGATGCCCGCGCCAGCCTCGACGACGCCCGCAAGGTGATCGGCGAGGATTTCGTCACCGGCGAAGCCGGCGAGGAAGTCGCGACGCTGGGCGGCTATCTGGTCGCACAGGTCGGCCGCCTGCCGGTGCGCGGCGAGGTGATTGCCGGTCCGGGCAATTTCGAGATCGAGGTGCTCGACGCCGATCCGCGTCGGGTCAAGCGGCTGCGCATCGCCATTCGCAAGGAGCGTCCCGCAGCCCGCGCCGCGCGCCGCCGCGAGGTCACGCCTGACGCCAACGCGCCGCAGGCAAACGACAACGCGCCGCCGACGTCGGGCGATGGAGCCGGTTCGCAGTGATATCGACCAGCAAACTCCGCGTCGCCGGCCTTTCGATCATCCTGGCCTGGGGATGGAAGCGCGCCGCCCTGGCGCTGGTCGCAGGCGCGCTGTCGACCCTGGCGATGGCGCCGTTCAACGCCTGGCCGGTGCTGTTCGTGACCTTTCCGGTCGCGGTCTGGCTGATCGACGGCGCGGCCGCCGGAAAATGGCGCGGTGTGCCGGCGGCGGCGATGTCCGGCTTCTGGTTCGGGCTCGGCTATTTCGTGCCCGGCCTCTACTGGATCGGCAACGCCTTCCTGGTCGACGCCTCGACCTTCGCCTGGCTGATGCCGTTCGCGGTGCTGGGCCTGCCGGCCTATCTCGCATTGTTCACCGCGGCAGGCTTCGCGCTGGCGCGACTGCTGTGGACGCGGGATGCGTCGCGGGTGCTGGCGCTGGCGATCAGCCTGACCGCCACCGAATGGCTGCGCGGTCATCTGCTGACGGGATTTCCGTGGAACACGTTCGGCTACGCGCTGTCGGAGCCGCTGGCACTGGCGCAGACCGCGTCGCTGATCGGGCTGTGGGGCATGACGTTCCTCAGCGTGGCGATCTTCGCAAGCCCGGCGGCGCTGATCGACGGCAGTTCGCGCGGACGAAAGCCGTGGATCGCACCGGTCGCGGCGCTGGCGCTGCTCGCCGCCATGGGCGCCTACGGCACCGTCCGGCTGTCGCAGCAGCCGACGGCCTTCACCAAGGTCAAGCTGCGCATCATGCAGCCCAACCTGCAGCAGGACGCCAGATTCAACTACTCCGCCAAGGCGGAGGTGATGCAGAAATATCTGACGCTGTCCGACCGCGCGTCCGGGCCGCAGTCAACCGGCGTCAGCGACGCGAAGATCCTGATCTGGCCCGAATCGGCCTTCCCGTTCTTCCTGACCCGCGAGGCGGATGCGATGGCGCAAATCGCCGACCTCCTGCCCAGGGGCACTGTCCTGATCACCGGCTCGGTGCGCGCGCCGGACGGACCTCCCGGCGCCCGCGTCACCCGGGCCTATAATTCGATATATATCATCGACCATGACGGTAGCGTGCTGTCGGTCTACGACAAGCTGCATCTGGTGCCGTTCGGCGAATATCTGCCGTTCCAGGACTGGATGGAAAAGCTCGGTTTCGTGCAGCTCACCAAGGTGCAGGGCGGCTTCATTGCCGGGACGCGCCGCCGGACGCTGGAAATACCGGACGCGCCGCGCGCGCTGCCTTTGATCTGCTATGAAGCGATTTTTCCCGGCAGCGTCGCGCCCCGCGACGATCGTCCCGGCTGGATCGTCAACCTGACGAATGACGGCTGGTTCGGAATTTCGACGGGACCCTATCAGCATTTGCAGCAGGCCCGCTTGCGCGCCGTCGAAGAAGGGTTGCCGGTTGTTCGAGCAGCGAACACGGGCATCTCCGCCGTCATCGATCCCTCGGGACGTATTGTCGCACGGCTTGGTCTCGGCATCGAAGGCGTCCTGGATGCCAGCCTGCCCGCTGCTTTGCCGCCAACGGTCTATGCGCAGCTTAGAGAGATTCCAATCGCAGTAATTGTGGCTGTTGCGCTGCTGTTAGTCATCCGACGCCGCGTTGTTAGGCGGGCCGCCTGAAATTTGTCTTTCGTAGATTGTAGACTGTTGCCGGTTTGCCGCAACGGAACTCTATGCGCGTTTCACCCCGTTGACAGAAAGGCCGCTCCATTCGCATTCTACGCTCCGCAACTAAAAATCAAAAGCCAGTCAGCTCATTGCTCAACTTGTTTGCAGTTCTACCCGATCCTCCGAGCAGGATTTGACGGTACCGGCGCCTGAGGCAGATTTCCCCATCTTGCCTCACCCCCCGGCGCTTAATCCCGAGGAGTGTTGAGATGTCCACCAAAGCCCCCAATCCTGTTGACAAATATGTCGGCAGCCGTGTCCGCATGCGCCGCATCATGCTGGGCATGAGCCAGGAAAAACTGGGCGAGGCATTGGGGCTCACCTTTCAGCAGGTTCAGAAATACGAAAAGGGCACCAACCGCGTCGGCGCCAGCCGCCTTCAGCAAATTTCAGAAATCTTGCAGGTGCCGGTATCGTTTCTGTTCGACGGCGGACCGAGCGGCGCGGTCAATACCGACGGCTTCAGCGAAGGTACGTCGCCGGCCTACGTCTCGGATTTTCTCGCTACTTCCGAGGGCCTGGCACTGACACGCGCGTTCACGCGCATCGCCGACGCCAAGATGCGCCGCTCGATCGTCGATCTGGTCGAACAGGTCGCGGCGCGCGAAGGCCCCGATAAGCGCTGATTTCGGCCGTATCGGTTTGAGATATCTCGAATTCTGGAATATGTCGTCTTTCCGGGCGCGCGTTGGCGCGAGCCCGGAATGACGACATGTAGAGTTCGACAAAGGCGATAGCATGCTGAGCAATCCCTTCGATTCCAAAGCGATCCTCGACGGCATCCGCCGCTGGGTCGAGATCGAGACCCCGACCGAGGTGCCCGCGCAGGTCAACCGGCTCGCTGACCTCGTCGCCGAGGGATATCGCGACCTGCCCGCCGCCGTCGAGCGAATCGCGGGGCATTCGGGCTGCGGCGACCATCTCGTCGCCCGTTCATCATGGGGACATGACGCGCCGGGAATTTTGGTGCTGAGCCATCTCGATACGGTGCACCCGATGGGATTCATCGAGCGGCTGCCGTTCAAGATCGAGGGCGACAGCGCTTTCGGTCCCGGCATCTACGACATGAAGGGCGGCGCCTATCTAGCCTATCATGCGTTTCGCCAGATTTGTGCGGCTGGCGCGCGATCGCCGCTCGGCGTCACCCAGCTCTATGTCTCCGATGAAGAAATCGGCAGCCCGACGTCGCGTTCGCTGATCGAACAGGAAGGCCGCAAGGCCAAGTACGTTCTGGTCACCGAGCCGGCGCGCGATGGCGGCAAGATCGTCACCGGCCGCAAGGGCGTCGCGCGCTTCGAGATCACTATCAAGGGCGTGCCGTCGCATGCCGGCACCCGGCCCGAGGACGGCCGCAGCGCGATCCGCGAACTCGGCAACATCATCGGGACGCTGGAGGCGATGAACGACCTCACGCGCGGTATTACCGTCAATGTCGGCGTCGTGCGCGGCGGCACCAAGCCGAACGTGATCGCGGAGGAGGCCTATGCCGAGGTCGACATGCGCGTGCCGACGATTGCCGATTCCGACGAACTGGTGCCAAAGATCCTCAACCTGAAATCACGCACCGAAGGCGTCAGCGTCAAGGTGATAGGCGAGCTCAATCGCCCGCCTTACGAAAAGGGCAATGCCGGCGCCGCATTGTACGAACACGCCAAGACGCTGGCGGCCGAAATCGGCTTCGACCTGGTGGACACCTTCACCGGCGGCGGCTCCGACGGCAACTTCACCGCGCCGCATACAGCAACGCTGGACGGGCTCGGCGTCGACGGCAAGGGCGCGCATACCCACTACGAGCAGATGTATATTTCGTCGATCGAGCCGCGGGCGCGGCTGCTGCACCGGCTGTACCAGACGCTGCGATGATCACGAACCCAGCCGACCCCGAAGATCGCGACCCGTCGCACAACGGTGCCGCCGCGCACGCGCACGGCTCGTTCTTCGGTCGTCGCAAGGGCCATAAACTGCGTCTTCATCAGGCCGACCTGATCGACCATCTGCTGCCGCTTCTGGCGCTTGATATCGCAAGCCCCGTCCCCGCTCATCTCACCGAATTGTTCGATGGCGAAATCGACGATGTCAGGCTCGAAATCGGCTTCGGCGGCGGCGAACATCTGATCGCGGAAGCACAGGCTTTCCCGCGGATCGGGTTCATCGGCTGCGAGCCTTACGTCAACGGCATGGCAAAAATCCTGACGCAGATCGAAGCGGGCAGCATCGGCAATATCAGGCTGTACGCCGGCGACGCCGCGGAACTGCTGGCCTGGGCGCCGCCACGATCGATGGCGCGGATCGACCTGATCCATCCCGATCCGTGGCCGAAGCGGCGGCACTGGAAGCGACGCTTCGTGCAGGACGCAACGGTTGCGGCGATGGCGCGCATCATCAAGCCGGGCGGCGAGTTTCGCTTCGTCAGCGACATCGACGATTATTGCGCATGGACGCTGGCGCATCTGATGCGCTCGCCGGATTTTCTCTGGACCGCCGAGCGCGCCGCCGACTGGCGCCAGCCCTGGGACGGCTACACCATGACCCGCTACGGCCGAAAGGCCGAGCGCGAGGGGCGTGTCGCGGCGTATTTGCGATTTCGGCGAGACAGCCAGCGGGCTTAACGATACTGGCCTTGCGCGATAGCCGCTCAGCTGGTCGCGGAGCAGCGCGACGAGACTCGCGCTCGAAAAATGAACACGATGCCATTCACATTGCCAAGGGAATTGATCTGTACCGTATCAGACGCAAGACCGGGCGCGTAAAAGAACTTCGGGACCTCTTCGACGTTTTCGATCGAAATATTGTCGTAGACCCAGCAGGATTCAGGATTTTTGTCGATCCGAAAGATTTCCTGCCTGCATGTCGGGCCATCGCACGGTTGCGAAGGCTGCGTGAATGTATAGGCGATGTTGCCGTTGATGTCTGGCGTAAGTGACCTTCCGCCAACAATGGGTGGATTGGCGATCAGTGCGCCGACATAAAAGAGTTTGAAAGCCGTCACAGGGTCGGCCACGTTGAGAGCCTCCGGTTTCCTGTCAAACACCGGGACATCAATCCCGACGTGCCGGGACGTCGCAAGCGTCGTTTCCAAGAAAGTTCGGCAACCAGCCGCCGGCCCGCTTCGGCCGGGTACGGGTTGGTCCGGATTTGTGGGCATCTGTGCGTGTCGCGGCGGCGCGCGAGAGCCGCGTGGCGGCGTAGTTGCGGTTTCGGAGAATTAGTTAGCCGTCATTCCAGGGCGATGCGACGCATCGAGCCCGGAATGACGACGTAATTACTTCACCGCCTCGTCCATCCGCGCTTTCCGCGCGTCGGTCGCTTCCCACACCATGCGCTTGCCGCGCTCGCGGCCCAAGAGTTCGATCGGATCGTGGTTGTCGATGTGACCGAACTGTCCCTTGTAGACGCTGTAGCCACATAGTTCCTGCAGCCGCCGCGGAAAGCGTTTTGCAGTGTCCTGGGGAATGCCGAGCTGCAGGTTTTCCTGCTGCCGCATCCAGCCCCAGCAATAGGCGCAGGAAAACGCGAAGCGCCGCTCATCGCTGCTGTTGGCGCCGCCGCCGTGCCAGAGTGCGCTGTCGAACAGCATCACACTGCCGGCCGGCATGGTCGCGGTGACCGCGTCATACGCCTTGCCGTATTCCGGCGAAGACGAAAATTTGTGGCTGCCCGGCAAGATCCGCGTCGCGCCGTTGTCGTTCCGAAAATCCGACAGCGCCCAGATCGCATTAATGGTGATCGGAATGTGCGGGCGCGGCAGCGGAATCAACTGGGTGTCTTCATGGATCGGCTGCGCCTCCTGGCCGGGGCCGAGCACCAGCGAGCAGAACGACGACAGCAGGCATTCCCTGTCGAGCACGCGCTCCACCACCGGCAGCACGTTCGCGTGCAGCGGCACTTCCCAGAACAGGTCGTCGTAGGTGAGAAGATTGTTGATGCGGACGGTCTTGAAACCCTCGAACGAGGTTTTCGCGGGACCGAGGTCATGCTCGCGTTCGATGCGTTCCAGCGCCTGCTTCAATCCCTCGACCAGCTCATGGCTCGCCGCGTTCTCGATGACGGTGAAACCATCGTCGCGGATTTTGTCGGCATGGGATTGAATCTGGATGTCCGTCAGCATTGTTGCGCTCCCCAATAGATCCTTGACGCTGTGTCGCGTCTTTTCCGGACAGGATAGCGCGGCGCTTTGCGGTTTGGGAGCAATTTGCGATTGTAGCCGTCAGGCCGCCGGGCGGGCCTTCCAGAAGCCGACGACGCGTTCGGCGGTCGAGGGCATCAGGCGCGTGAAGTTGATGCGCGCGCTTTCGATGTCCGCCGGCGGCGCCACCCGGTTCGGGCCGAGCCGGAGCAGGATCAGGGCACGCACCGTCGCCCATTCGAGGCCGACCGCCTTGCCGGCAATCAGGATCGGATCGTAGCGGTCGCCGGCGATCAAGCGGTCGAGGGTGGCGATCTTCACGCCGGTCATCGCCGCCAGCGCGGCGACGGACTCTTCGTATTTATTGGCCTTGGCAAAGTTGAGCAGCGCGCCTTCGCTGAGTGCGCCGCCGCGATGCAAGGCAAGGATCGTGCGCTGCGCCGGTTCGAAATCGCGGACACCCTCGATCCGCTCCACGGCGCCGGAGATATCGTTGATCGCCCGTTTGATCGCCATCTGCCGGACCGGCTTGACCACGTCGAATAGACGGCGGCGGATCACATCGATCGATCCGGACAGCAGATCCTTCAACTGCTCGGCCGAGAGATCGTCGCGCTGCCCGATCTTGATCGTCAGCACGCCGTCCTGGCCGGCACGCTTGATCAACGTCGAATAGCCGTCCGTCGAGAATGCTGCGCCGGCATTGCCGGCCGCGCCCCGGACGACGTCGCGGTCGCCGCGGCGCACGATGACGTCGGTGAGATCGGACGACAGCGTCGGCCGTTCCGTCATTGCCAGCAGATGGCCTTGGCCCTTTGCCGCGGCGATTTCGACCAGCATCTGTTCCGATATGACGGGAGATCGCCGCAACAGCGGTCCGGCGATCGCAATTTCATCCTCATGCGCGAGTTGGCTGACCAGTTCGCGCGGCGCATTGGCCAGTCGCGACAGCCGCTCGGCCAGATCGGCGCGCGCGGCGAGTTCGGTATGGGGAACGAGGCTGGTCAGCACGCCGTCGAACAACTCGACGTGATCGGGGCGGAAGCTGGCGGCGCCCTGCAGGAATAATTCGCTGATCCGCCGCGCCGCGTCAGCACGGCGCTTGGGGTCGCCACGCCTGACGATGTCGTCAAGTTCCGGAATCAGCGATGCAGCGGTTGTCATAAACCTACCTAAACCGCCGCAGTGGCTGGTTTTCGTGCAATCTAGGCGTCGTAGGTGAATGAAAGGTTAGGTTTTTACCGCCGCGCGCGGGCCGTAAAATCACCCCTTGACCGGCGCGCAGGCCTTGCCGGATTGCTGGAAAACCGCTATATCCGCGGCAACTTATGGTTCTCATACGATCGCGTTTGAGAGTGGGCCCCACCGGACCCGCTCTTTTTTATTACCTGAACGAGCCCCAGCCCAGAATGGGCGGCAGGGTCTTAAGTTCAGGGAACCGGCCGGACACGGCTAGGTGTGGCCTAAATCCTTGCCTAAACCAATGTAAGTAAAGACACTTTTGACCCTGGACATGACCGATCCGACCGCTGGTTCCGTGGATGCCGACCTGCTTGCCGAGCCCCGTCTCGTCGTCGAGCCGGGCGTGGCGGCGCGGGTGTCGGCGGTCGCCGGTCCTGTCTTGCAAGGGCTGGGCTACCGGCTGGTCCGGATCAAGATTTCCGCCGAGGCCGGCTGCACCGTCCAGATCATGGCCGAGCGGCCCGACGGAACGATGCAGATCGATGATTGCGAGGCGATTTCGCACGCGCTGTCGCCGGTCCTCGATATCGCCGACCCGATCGAGAAGGCCTATCGGCTCGAGATTTCATCGCCGGGCATCGATCGCCCACTGGTGCGTCGTACCGATTTCGAGCGTTACACCGGTCATCTCGTCAAGGTCGAGATGGCGGTCGCGCATCAAGGCCGCAAGCGTTTTCGCGGATACCTCGCCGGCGTCGAGGGTGACGCCGTGCGGCTGCATCCCGACGGCGTCCGCACCAACGAAGACGACGACGTGCTGCTGGTGATGGAAGACATCTCGGATGCGCGGCTGGTGCTAACCGACGAGCTGGTCGCGGAATCGATGCGGCGCGGCAAGCTTGCCGAGCGCGAGCTCAAACAGAGCCTTGGAATCGCGCCGCCGCCCCCGCCGCACGCCAGGCGAAGCGATCCGGCCAAGAGCAACGCGCCGAAGCCGAAAGCCGCCAAGAAAACGGTCAAGAAGCCGGAGCCGACCAACACCAAGAAACACCGCCTGGCCGCAGAACGACTGCGCCGGGGCGACATCGATCCTACTGAAGGAGACTAGGTCATGGCAGTCAGTGCCAACAAACTCGAACTGCTGCAGATTGCCGACGCGGTCGCCCGCGAAAAGTCGATCGACCGCGGCATCGTGATAGCGGCGATGGAAGACGCTATCGCCAAGGCGGCCCGCGCCCGTTACGGCAGCGAGACCGACGTTCATGCCGAGATCGACGCCAAGAAGGGCGAACTGCGGCTGTCGCGCCACATGCTGGTGGTCGAACTGGTCGAGAACTCCTCGAACCAGATCTCGCTGGCCGATGCGCAGCGCGCCAATCCCGGCGCCCAGGTCGGCGACACCATCGCCGACACCCTGCCGCCGCTGGAATATGGCCGCATCGCCGCGCAATCCGCCAAGCAGGTGATCGTGCAGAAGGTGCGCGAGGCCGAGCGCGACCGGCAATACCAGGAATTCAAGGACCGCATCGGCGACATCGTCAACGGCGTCGTCAAGCGCGTCGAATATGGCAGCGTGATCGTCGATCTCGGCCGCGGTGAAGCCATCGTCCGCCGCGACGAAATGCTGCCGCGCGAAGTGTTCCGCAACGGCGATCGCGTCCGCGCCTATATCTTCGACGTCCGCCGCGAAACCCGTGGACCCCAGATTTTCCTCTCCCGCACCCATCCGCAGTTCATGGCCAAACTGTTCGCGCAGGAAGTGCCTGAGATCTACGACGGCATCGTCGAGATCAAGGCGGTGGCCCGCGATCCCGGTTCGCGCGCGAAAATCGGCGTGATTTCAAGGGATTCATCGGTCGATCCGGTCGGTGCCTGCGTTGGCATGCGCGGTTCGCGCGTCCAGGCGGTGGTCAATGAACTGCAGGGCGAGAAGATCGACATCATTCCGTGGTCGCCCGACATCGCGACCTTTGTCGTCAACGCGCTGGCGCCTGCCGAAGTCGCCAAGGTCGTGATCGACGAAGAGCGTGAGCGGATCGAGGTCGTCGTTCCCGACACCAACAACCAGCTCTCGCTGGCGATCGGCCGTCGCGGACAGAATGTTCGGCTGGCCTCGCAGCTGACCGGCTGGGACATCGACATCCTCACCGAGCAGGAAGAATCCGAGCGCCGCCAGGCCGATTTCGAGAACTCGACGCGGGTGTTCATGGAAGCACTGAACGTCGACGAAGTGGTCGGGCAATTGCTCGCCTCGGAAGGCTTCACCTCGGTGGAAGAACTCGCATTGGTCGATGCCAAGGAGCTGGCCGGCATCGAAGGTTTTGACGAAGAAACCGCCAACGAACTGCAAAGCCGGGCTAGGGAATATCTGGAACAGCTCGAAACGGAGCTGGAAAACAAACGTAAGGAACTCGGTGTGGATGACGCTTTGAAAACGGTGCCCGGCGTGACCTCGAAAATGCTGGTCAAGTTCGGCGAGAACGACATCAAGTCGGTCGAGGATCTGGCCGGTTGCGCCACCGACGATCTGGTCGGCTGGACCGAGCGCAAGGAAGGCGGCGAGCCGACCAAGTTCCCGGGCATTCTCGATCCCAACGAGATCTCGCGCGAGGATGCGGAAGCCATGATCATGCAGGCGCGCGTCATTGCCGGCTGGATCACCGAGGCCGACCTTGCCAAGGCGTCCGAGGCGACCGAGACCGCCGAAGACCAGACGGCGTAAGGCTAAGTGTTCCGCCACGCCTCATATCGTTGCTGCGCGCAGCCCGTGCGCAGATGACCGGAGTAACCAGACAGGCATGCTCGCTTTGGCCGACCCCGATCTCGACAATGGACCGCGGACCGACAGGTCCGCGACCATGCGGATGTGCGCGGTCAGCCGCGAGGTGCGCCCGATCGACGAACTGATCCGGTTCGTCGTCTCGCCGCAGGGCGAGGTGATCCCCGATCTGAAACGCAAGCTGCCCGGCCGTGGCCTGTGGGTCTCGGCGTCGCATCGGACCGTTGCGGAAGCGGTGCGGCGTAACCAATTTAGCAAAGGGTTCAAGCGGCAGGTACGGGCTGCGGCGACCCTCCCCGCCGATACCGAGGTTTTGCTGGTTCGGAGCTGCACCGAGGCGCTGGCGATGTCGGCCAAGGCCGGCCAGGTGGTTTCCGGCTTCAGCAAGGTCGAGGGCGCGCTCCAGCACGGCCAGGCCGCGGCCCTGATCCACGCTTCCGACGGCGCCGCCGACGGAATCCGCAAATTGGACGCGATCGCCGGGCACAGAAGCTTAAATCTGGGTGAATCCGGGGATTTCCCGATCGTTACTGTTTTAACGTCCGAACAATTGGATTTGGCACTAGGGCGGTCAAATGTGATACATGCTGCCCTGCTCGCGGGCCCGGCGAGCAAGACGTTCCTGTCGCGCTGCCAAATCCTGGTCCGATACCGGATGGCCGATGACGACAAGACCGCCGATGCGGCCAGAACTTCTGACTAACAAGATTTGGTTTCGAAGACTTGATTCAATGACGGTGCGGATACGCACAACGCAACAAGATTAGGACTGCTGAATGGTTGATACCAAAACGCCCGGCGACAAGACTTTGAGTGTCAGCAAAACGTTGACGCTGAAGCCGCGCGTCGAGACGGGCACCGTCCGCCAGAGCTTCAGCCATGGCCGGACCAAGCAGGTGGTGGTCGAAAAGCGCGGCAAACGCCGCGTTGGCGGCGACGCGCCGGCGGCCGAAACCCAAGCGCCCGAGCCGGTCGTGGCCGCTCCGAAGCCGGTAGCGGCTCCCGCAAGGCCGCCGCTCTCCCGCTCCACGGCTGCGCCGCGCAGCGGTTCGGGCGTGGTGCTGCGCACCCTGACCGAGGACGAACGTTCCGCCCGCGCCAGCGCGTTGGCCGACGCCAAGACGCGCGAAATCGAAGAGCGTCGGCTGGCCGAGGAAGAGGCCAAGCGCCGCAGCAGCAAGGAAGGCATCGAGCAGGCCGAACGCGAAGCCGCCGAAGCCCGCCGCAAGGCCGAGGAAGAACGGCACCGGCTGGAAGAGGAAGCCAAGCGCAAGGCCGAGGTCGAAGCCAAGAAGCGATTTGGCGAGGCCGAAGCCAAGACGGCGACGACCGCTCCCGCTGCATCGACGGCAGGCCGCCCCGCCGCGGCTCGCCCAGCCGGCGCCCGCCCAGGCACGACAGCGGCAGTCCCGCCGGCGCGTGCGCCCGGTGTCGCGGCCGACGCCTCGGACGAAGATGAAGGTCCGCGCCAGATACGTCGCGGCCCCGGCGGCGCCATGCGCCCCGTGGTGCCCCCGAAGACGACCGCAAAGCCCGGCCCGCAGAAGGATCGCGGCCGCCTGACGCTGGTCACGGCACTCAATGCCGACGACGTGCGCGAGCGTTCGATCGCCTCGTTCCGCCGCCGCACCCAGCGCCTGAAAGGGCACGCCTCCAACGAGCCCAAGGAAAAGCTGATCCGTGAGGTGGTGATCCCGGAAGCCATCAACATCCAGGAACTCGCCAACCGCATGGCGGAACGCGCGGTCGACGTCATCCGCCTGCTGATGAAGCAGGGCGCGATGCACAAGATCACCGACGTGATCGATGCCGACACCGCGCAGCTGATCGCCGAGGAAATGGGCCATACCGTCAAGCGCGTCGCCGCGTCCGACGTTGAAGAGGGCCTTTTCGACGTCGTCGAGGATTCCACCGACACCGAACCGCGTTCGCCGGTCGTTACCGTGATGGGCCATGTCGACCACGGCAAGACCTCGCTGCTCGACGCGCTGCGCCACGCCAACGTGGTCTCCGGCGAAGCCGGCGGCATTACCCAGCATATCGGCGCCTATCAGGTAACCTCGCCGGAAAGCGGCAAGAAGATCACCTTCATCGATACGCCCGGTCACGCCGCGTTCACCGCGATGCGCGCGCGCGGCGCCAAGGTCACCGATATAGTGATCCTGGTGGTGGCGGCCGACGACGGCGTCATGCCGCAGACCATCGAGGCGATCAATCACGCCAAGGCGGCGAAGGTTCCGATGATCGTCGCGATCAACAAGATCGACAAGCCCGACGCCAAGGCGGAGCGCGTGCGCACCGAACTGCTGCAATACGAGGTTCAGGTCGAATCGTTCGGCGGCGACGTCGTCGACGTCGAGGTGTCCGCCAAGAACAAGACCAATCTCGACAAGCTGCTCGAAATGATCGCGCTGCAGGCCGAACTGCTCGACCTCAAGACCAATCCGGATCGTCCGGCCGAAGGCACCGTGATCGAAGCCAAGCTCGATCGCGGTCGCGGTCCGGTCGCGACCGTGCTGGTACAGCGCGGCACGCTGCGTATCGGCGACATCATCGTCGCCGGCGCCGAAATGGGTCGCGTCCGCGCGCTGATTTCCGACCAGGGTGTAACCCTCACCGAGGCCGGACCGTCAGTTCCGGTCGAGGTGCTCGGCTTCAACGGCCCGCCGGAAGCCGGCGATCGTCTCGCCGTGGTCGAAAACGAAGCCCGTGCCCGCCAGGTCACCAGCTACCGCGCCCACCAGAAGCGCGAGAACGCCGCCGCCTCGATTTCCGGCATGCGCGGCTCGCTCGAACAGATGATGTCGCAGCTCAAGACCGCGGGCCGCAAGGAATTCCCGCTGATCGTGAAGGCCGACGTGCAGGGTTCGCTCGAAGCCATTCTGGGTTCGCTGGAAAAGCTCGGCACCGACGAAGTCGCCGCCCGCATCCTGCATGCCGGCGTCGGCGGCATCTCCGAATCCGACGTCACGCTGGCGGAGGGCTTCAACGCCGCCATCATCGGCTTCTCGGTTTGCGCCAACAAGGAAGCCGCGGCCGCGGCCAAACGTAACGGCATCGAGATCCGCTACTACAACATCATCTACGATCTCGTCGACGACATCAAAAAGGCGATGTCCGGCCTGCTGGCGCCGACGCTGCGCGAAACCATGCTCGGCAACGCCCAGATCCTGGAAGTGTTCAACATTTCCAAGGTCGGCAAGGTCGCCGGCTGCCGCGTCACCGACGGCACCGTGGAACGCGGCGCCAACGTGCGCCTCATTCGCGACAACGTCGTGGTACACGAAGGCAAGCTCTCGACGCTGAAGCGCTTCAAGGACGAAGTGAAGGAAGTGCAGTCCGGCCAGGAATGCGGCATGGCGTTCGAGAATTACGGCGACATGCGTGCCGGCGACGTCATCGAGTGTTATCGCGTGGAGACGATCCAGCGCTCCCTGTAAGTCCAAATCTTGCAAGGCGCGTATCTTAGAAGGTCCTGGGTCTTTATTGACTGAAACTGCAGCGGTGTGGCCGGACAAAAGCGCGAAGCGCGTCTTTGCACCAAGGTCCGGCCATCCTCGCTTTACCTGATTTGAACCCGAAAGACGGCGAACCGCGCGACAGGCGCGGCGCTTTGATTTTGAGAGACGCAATGCCCCGTCATCATACCAAGAGTTCCGCCCCCGGCGGCTCGCAACGCCAATTGCGCGTGGCCGAGACCGTACGCCATGCCGTCGCCGATATTCTGTCGCAGGGTAATGTCCACGACCCAGATCTCGAAGGCCACATTATCACGGTTCCCGAGGTGCGCATGTCGCCCGACCTGAAACTCGCCACCGTTTACGTGATGCCGCTCGGCGGCCGCGATACCGATGTCGTGCTGGCGGCACTCGAGCGCAACAAGAAGTTCCTGCGCGGCGAGATCGCGCATCGCGTTAACCTGAAATTTTCCCCTGATCTTCGCTTCCGCACCGACGAACGATTCGACGAAGCGGAACGGATCGAGAAATTACTGCGAACACC
>JBBRSX010000017.1:0-61377 GCA_038244925.1 Hyphomicrobiales bacterium
AAGGCCGACGGCATGGGCCAGAAGCTGATGGACTTCACCGCCAGCATCGAAGCCACCGATGCCAAGACCATCACGCTGAAACTGAAAGAACCCTACAGCCTGGTGCTGGAGTCGATCGGCAAGCCGTCGTCGCTGGTGCCGTTCATGATGCCGAAGCGGCTGGCGGAAACGCCGCCCGGCACGCCGATTCCGGAACTGATCGGATCCGGCCCGTTCAAGTTCGTGCAGGCCGAATTCCAGCCCGGCGTCAAAGCGGTATTCGTCAAGAACACCGACTACGTGCCGCGCAAGGAAGCGCCGAGCTGGACCTCCGGCGGCAAGGTGGTGAAGGTCGATCGCGTCGAATGGATCACGATGCCGGATGCGCAGACCGCGGTGAACGCGCTGCAGTCCGGCGATATAGATTTCATGGAAGTGCCGTCGTTCGATATTCTTCCCGTGCTCAATGCCAACAAGGACATCAAGGTAGACACGCTCGACAAGGTCGGTTTCCAGACCGTCGGACGCATGAACTTCCTGCTGCCGCCGTTCGACAACGTCAAGGTACGCCGCGCCGCCTTCATGGCGATGAACCAGAAGGACGTGCTGGATGCGCTGATCGGCAATCCGCAATATTACAAGATCTGCGGCGCGGCCTTTGTCTGCGGCACGCCGCTCGAAACCGACGTCGGTTCGGAAGCCGTGGTCAAGGGCAACGGCATGGCCGAAGCCAAGAAGCTGCTGGCGGAATCCGGCTACGACGGCACGCCCGTCGTGATTATGGCACCCGGCGACGTCGTCACACTGAAGGCGCAGCCGATCGTGGCTGCCCAGTTGATGAAGGAAGCCGGCTTCAAGATCGACCTCCAGGCCACCGACTGGGGCACGGTCGTTTCCCGCCGCACCAGCCAGAAGCCTATCAAGGAAGGCGGCTGGAACATGTTCTTCACCAACTGGAACGGCGCTGACTTGTCGAACCCGATCGTCAACTTCGCGATCGGCGGCAAGGGCAAGAACGGCGGCTGGTTCGGCTGGGCCGACGATCCCAAGATCGAGTCGCTCAAGAACGATTTCGCGCGTGCGAAGACGCCTGAAGAGGCCAAGAAGATCGCCACCGAAATCCAGAAGGAAGCCTACGAGCAGGTGATCTACATTCCGCTCGGCCAGTACACCCAGCCGAGCGCGTGGCGGAAGTCGCTGACCGGCGTGCTCGACGGCCCGGCGACGCCGATCTTCTGGAATATCGACAAGTCTGAATAAGCGATCGCGCCCCGATACCGGGACGGATATCAAAACGCGACGGAGAACATTCACCGTCGCGTTTTTGTTTTCACGCAGCCGATCCGTCACCCTGAGGTGGCCGTGCGCAGCACGGCCCCCGAAGGGCGACGGCCCGTGGCCACTCATCCTTCGAGGCTCGCTCCGCTCGCACCTCAGGATGACGTCTGACAGTTTAGCAGTTGCTGTCGCGCACCGACTCCGGCCCATCGCTCAACAGCGGCGGCTGGATGTGCGGCAGTTGCGGCGAGGTCGCGCGCTTGCTCCCGAGCGGCTTGCGTTCGGTCGTCGCTGGTTTGACGGAAGAATATTCGCTGGCCATGTCGTCATGCTCCAATTGCTGCATGACAACAATTTCGCAGAGCTTGAGTTCCCGTCACACCGGATGCGCGGCCAGATGCTCCAGCATCAACTCGCTCACCCGCTCCGGCGCCTGATCCGCTGCAAAATGGCCGACGTCGGGCAGCACCTCGAAGCGATAGGGTGCTGCGATGAAATCCACCGTGCCTTCGGCGGCGACGCGGCCGACGGTGTCGTCGGCGTCGCCCCACATATAGAGCGTGGGCACGCGGATCGGGCCGAGCGGCCCGCGGATCGCGCCGCGCGCGCGATACCAGGCCAGTGCCGCCTCCATCGTTTCCTTGTTGCCGAGCACGGCAAGATGCTGCTCGATCGCGTCTTGGGGAACGCCGTTGGCGGCGAGGCGCTCGCGCAGCCATTTGCAATCGTCGGCCAGCACGACGTCGGCGGCGTCGTCTTCGAGAAACGCCTTGTGATGCTTTGAGCGCTGCGCCTGATCGCCGTCGGCCTGCTGCAGCGCGCGGTTGAAGGCGTTCGGATGCGGCCGCGACAGAATGGTCAGCGAGGCCAGCCGTTCATGATGGCGGTCGGCGAGACCCCAGGCGATGCTGCCGCCCCAGTCGTGGCCGGCGAGATGAAACCGCGTTTCGCCATAGCCCGCCGTCGCCGCGATCGCCATCGCGTCGTCCATCAGGCGATCGATCAGGTAATGCGAAAACTCGCTGGCGTCCGGCCGCGCGCCGGGCGAATAGCCGCGCTGGCTCGGCGCGATGGCGCGATAGCCCATGTCGCCGAGTGCTGTCACCTGCGCGCGCCAGCAGTTCATCGATTCCGCAAAGCCGTGCAGCAGCAGCACCAGCGGTGCACCGCGCGCGCCTGATGTCAGCGCGTCGAAGGTGAGGTCAGGGGCGATGGTGATCTGTTCGAGAACCGGCATGCGGCCATCCTGGATCGGCCGGGCCATCCTAGATAAGCAATCCCCGCCGGTCCATGCCGAAACGGAAGTCGCAGGGGAGGCCCGCAATTGTGCAACGGCGGCAAAGTGCTGTATTGGGGGCCCATCGCCGAAGCCCGGAAGGAAACCGTCGTTGCACTATCTGAGGTCGATCATCTTCATCGCGGCGGTCTTGATCTGGACGATTGTCATGTCATTGGCGGTGCCGTTCCTGTGGCTGTTCAACGCCTGCAGCGCGACGGTGCGCGCGGTGTCGCAGGTCTGGGCCAGGGGCATCATGTCGATCTTCAGGGTCGTGCTCGGGCTCGACTACCGCGAGATCGGCCGGGACAACGTGCCTGATGGTCCCTGTATTATCGCCTGCAATCATCAGTCGCTATGGGAGACCGCCGCGCTCAGCATGATGTTCCCCGACGCCAGCATCGTGGCCAAGAAGGAGTTGAGTCGGGTACCGGTCGTCGGCTGGTTTTTGCAGCGCTACCCGATGATCCTGGTCGACCGCTCGGCAGGCCGGCAGGCGTTGCGCCAGTTGCTCGACGAAGCCAAAGGCGCGGTCGCCGAAGGCCGCAAGGTACTGCTGTTTCCGCAAGGCACGCGACAGGCGATCGGCGAGCCCCTGACGTTCCAGTGGGCCGGCATCTCGGCCTTGTACGGCGGCCTCGATGTCCCCGTGGTGCCGGCGGCGTGTAACTCCGGACTGTTCTGGGGCAAGAAGACGCTGATGATCCACAGCGGCACTGTCACCATGTCCTTTCTGCCGCCGATTGCACCCGGCCTGCAGCGCAAGGATTTCCAGGAACGGCTGGAGCGGATGATTTCGGAAGAGAGCAATCGGCTGGCCGGCGAAGGTGAGGCGAAGGCTTAGTTCGCGCGGCGATCGGCGAGCCAGCCCGCGAACGGCGAGAGAAAAGCCAGGCACCAGGTAAACTGTGCGACGAACGGATTGATGAAGGCGACGACCGTCGCGCACAGGAATACGGCGACAGGGAACACACCCGTCACCAGCATTTGGGTATCCCGCCGGTCGCGGAGCGCGAGAATCCACAGCAAGCCATTGAGCGTCGCGATAAGCAGGAGATGGACGCCGTAGACGATCGCGACCACGCTATCGAGCCGATAGCTGCCGTAGAGCCCGTTGGTCACCGGCAGGATGATGATCGTCAGCAGGAACAGCAGATTGAGGAAAACCACGCCGCGGCTGGCTTCGGGGGCGACCGCCAGTCGGCGGTGATGGCTGAACCAGAACAGCCCCGCGACGACGAACGAGATCGCCAGCGCGATCACCGGCTGCGCATAGACGCGAATGAGGTCGATCCACTCCGGCGCAGTCTTGAAGCTGCTCGCCTTCGGCAGATCATAGGCCAGCAGCGTCATCGCCACACCGAAGATGGTGTTGCTCAGCATTTCCAGCCGGCGCATTTCGAAGAGATGGGTGTGTGGCAAAGTCAGTCCTCGGCAGGTTTCGGCGTTATTGACCGGTTGTACATCGGGTTCGACTGACTGCCCATGCCGCTCAAGTCCCGTCGTCCTCCAACCCGGTAGCTTCGATCAACTCCTTGGCTTGAGCGACTAAGCGTTCCGCGTCTTTCTTCATCTCGCGAATGAGGTCTTCGGCGTCACGGCGGAAGCGGTCGAGATCGAGTTTAAGCCCACCGGCCGAAGGCTTGGCAACAGATGTCGCATAGGCCATCATGCGCGTTGTCAGCGAGAGCCGCAGCAACAGCAGCGGCAGCAATTCGTCGGGGATATCTTCGTCGTCTGCGAAGTCCGAGATATGATGGAACAGTAGGTCCGTGAGCCGGTCAAACTCGGAGACCGCCTCGCCCTCGTCGCCACTGAAGAGATCGTCGTCGCCGCCGGACATATCCTCTCCACCTAGCTATGATCGATAAGCCTAGCCAGTCCGTCTTCGCTTTCGCTCCGCTCAAGCTTCGCCGGACACGCTTCCCCCTGGCAGGCTCTCCCGTGGCTGTGCCACGCATAGCCCGTCAGGGCGAGTGGCTCGCCAAGCCGTAGCTCGCCAACATCAGCCCGCCTTCGCCAATCGGCTTCGGCGCGGCAGCCTTGCTCGCGCGCGAGCGAAGGCTGGTGCGGGCGGTGGGAGTCGAACCCACACGACGTTGCCATCGAGGGATTTTAAGTCCCTTGCGTCTACCAATTCCGCCACGTCCGCTTTACTCAGGAGATCAGCTACTTAGCGCGTTTTCCGGCGAAGTGGAATTGGGATAAGTTACGCCCGAAACGCGCCCAAAGCTTTAGGCGAGGGCGGCTGGCAAAGCAAAGCCTCAATGCCGACATCTGGGCCTGCTTTAGGCAATCTCAACCTAATCCGCTTAACGAAGGTCCGATGCCCGCAACCCCGTATTATCGCCTGCCATTTTCGCGCGCCGCCGTCCTGCTGGCGCTGCTTGCGCTCGGGGCAGGGCTGTCCGGCTGCGCCGAGATGAGCGACAGCATGACCTCGGCGTTCGCCGATCCTGCCAAATACGATCTCTACGAATGCAAGCAGCTCGAGCCGGAGCGCAAGACGCTGGCGAACCGGCAGGCGGAATTGCAGGGCCTGATGGCCAAGGCCGAAACCGGCGTCGCCGGGCCTGTCGTGGCCGAGCTCGCCTATCGCAACGAATACATCGCGGTGCGCGGCCAGTCGAAACTGGCTGAGGAAGCCTGGCAGAAAAACCGCTGCAAGGATGCGAAGCCGGAAGCGAAGCTCGAACGGCCGGTGGTGGCGCCGGCGCCGATGATCCGCGGCGCCCGGTCATCAAAGTCGGGCAGTTCGGTTCACTAGAGCGTTTCGAGCGAAGCATGCCCCCGGACTTGATCCGGGGGTGGACGTCGGTTCGTGTCAAGAAAACGCGTCAAAACAAACGAGTGCGTTTTAAGGGTACAGCATCTGCGCTTGCCCGACGAGGCTGGGCAAGAACTCGGCTTTTTTGGAATTTGGTGTACGATTCTGCTTATGACAGATCGCACATTCAAGACCAGCGAGAGCCGGGAGCAAGCCAGTCTGCTACCGCCTCGAATTGAGGACTATGTCGGGCCGGACAATCCGGTACGAGCGATCGATAGCTTTGTTTGCGCCCTTGATCTTGCCAAGCTCGGCTTCAGGCATGCTGACCGGGGCGCGGAGGAATTGGGATAGCCACCGTACGATCCGGCTGATCTATTGAGGCTTTACCTTTATCGCCACATCAATCAGGTCAGATCGTCGCGCCGGCTGGAACGGGAAGCGTGATGTAACCTTGAGCTGATCTGGCTGTTGAAGAACCTGAAGCCGGGCTATCGGACGATCGCCAACTTCCGCAAGGAGAACTTACGCTCATCCGGGCTACACGCTGTCCACCCATCACACCCGCCAGTCGTAGATCCAGTCCTGTCGCGCCAGCATGCGTTGCGGGCCCATGGCCTTGATGGCGAGGTCGCGGGCCAGCGCCAGCGCGCCGGTCAGGTGATAGATCCGTCCCTGCTGCCGCGCGGCGCGTTGCACTTTCAGCACGCGGGCGTGGCGCGCCTTGCTGTAGCGCTTCAGCGCTGCGGGAATGTCGGCGACATTGTCGCCGGCGCTGTCGCTCAGGAGCTTGGCCAGCACCGCGGCATCCTCGATCGCCATGCCGGCGCCTTGCGCCGCGAACGGCAGCATCGCATGCGCGGCGTCGCCGAGCAGTGCTATTCCGCCGGCGCTCCAGTCGCCGATGTCAGGCAACGTGAACAGCGCCCAGCGCCGCCATTCGTCGACGGCGTTGACCAGCATTCGCGCGGTCGCGGGCCACTGTCGCGAGAACGCGTTTTTGATGTCGTTGGCCTCGCCCGGCGCGCTCCAGCCCGGCCGGTTCCAGGTGCCTGGCACCACGGCGACGACGTTGATCTGGCGCGCGCCGGAAATCGGATAGGCGACCAGATGCGCTTTTGGGCCCATCCAGAGTTGCACCCGCGCCGAGGTATATTCGCGCGGCAGCGCTGTCGCATCGAGCGTGCCGCGCCAGGCGATCAGCCCGGAGAATTGCGGCTGTACCTCCGGAAACAGATGATTCCGCACCGAAGACCAGATGCCGTCGGCGCCGATCAGCGCCACCGCGAGTTCCTGCTGTCGCGCGTTGCCGCGGCGCTGCACCACCGTCAGCCCCTTGGCATGCGAGGTGACGTCCTCGAACTGGCAGCCGAGCCGCAGATCGATGTCGGGATGGTCGTTGACCGCGGCCTGCAGCGCGCCTTGCAGATCGGCGCGGTGGATCACCCAATAGGGCGCGCCGGCGCGCTGCGAAGCGGCCTCGCCAAGCGGCAGCCGGGCGATCTCGCCGCCGTGGCGGGCGCTCATGATGTTGACGGCGTCAGGGGTGACCGCGCGGGCCGCGAGCCGCGGCTTGAGGCCGAGGTCGACCAGAATGCGGCTGGCATTGGGCGAAAGCTGCAGGCCGGCGCCGGCTTCCTCCAGCCGTTCGGCCTTTTCCAGCACGACGACGCGAAAGCCCTTGGCGGCAAGCGCCAGCGCCGCGGTCAGTCCGCCGATGCCGGCACCCGCGACGACGATGGTACGGGTAACCGCCACTCGGGAAGCCCCTTGGAATTCAGGCGGCCTTGTCCTTCAGCACGCATTCCGGCGGGCGTGCCTCGCCGGCGCCGAGGTCGGCGGCGAAGCGATACAGCGTCGAGCAATATGGGCAGATGATTTCGTTGTCGTTGCCGAGGTCGAGAAACACATGCGGATGGTCGAACGGCGGGTTGGCGCCGACGCACATGAACTCCTGCGAGCCGATCTCAATCACCGAAACGCCGGCATCGTTATGGAAGTGCGGAACGACATGATCGGACATCAGCTTCACCTTGAATAGCAACGACGGACGGGCACAATCAGACGCGACACAGCCGCTCACAACGCAGCGCACCATAGTGGCGGGTGCAGATGATTCCTAGCGTCTGGAACCCGAATCTTGAGCCCCGATTCCGAAAATCCACGGCTCATTCGCTCATGCAAATTCGACACAATCTTGTCGTTCCAGAGAAGCCCTTCTTTCGTCGGGGCCGTTGTGTCTTAAAAGCGGCATACCCATCTGAGGTGAGACGAAAACACAGGGCTTTTTCGGTAATGAGACGGTTGCGGATCGGTCTGGCGGTTGCTGGTATGGCGGTGTGCGTGACAGCGCTCGCGCAAGTGGCGCCGCATGCGCGAGACGCGTTTGCAATACTCGCGGCTCAGGACGACCCGGCCGCGCTCGCCGACCTCCAGATCAATTCTGCTATGCGGAATAACCCGGCGCTGGTGACTGACAATATCGAGGCGGCGCTGGCGGCCGGCGATGCCGATCTGGCGGCGAGCTTTGTCGAGCTCGCGCGCGAAAAAAATATCGCGGTTGGCGACGAGCTGTCGAAGCGGGTCGGTGATGCCGTGACCGACGCCAATTCGACCTCGTCGTTCGCAAAACGTTTTGCCACCGGTCTCGTCACCGGCAATGCCGACGATGTCGCGAGCCTGTCCGGCACCGTGGCCGGCGATATCTTCGTGTTCGGCGATATCCGCGACGTCGTCCGCGAAAGCAAGCATCTCGCCATGGGCGAGGACACCGACCGGCTGGTGCTGGGCCTGGCGGCCGCGGGGCTGGCGGTGACCGCCGCGACTTATGTGTCGATCGGCGGCGCCGCACCGGTGCGTGCCGGCCTCACCATGGTCAAGGATGCCCGCAAGGTCGGGCGGCTCGGCGAGGGGCTGACGGCGTGGGCCGGCCGCTCCGCGCGCGAAGTCGTCGATGCGCCGGTGCTGCAGCGGGCGGTTGCGACCGGCTCGGTGTTGCGCCCGGGCGAGACCGTAAGCGCGATCAAGGCCGCGTTCCGCGCCGAGAAGGTCGGCGCGCTGGTGCGGCTCGCCAAAGACGTCGGCCGCGTCGGCGAAAAGGCCGGCACCCGCGCCGCGCTCGATACGCTGCGGATCGCCGAAGGCCCAAAGGATGTCGCGCGCGCGGCGCGGCTGGCGGAATCCAAGGGTGGGCAAACGCGCGCGATTCTGAAAACGCTCGGCCGCGGCGCGCTGCTGCTGGCCGCCGGCGCGTTCAATCTGTCGATGTGGGTATTTGGCGCACTGATGGCGCTACTCGGCTTGCTGTCGTCGATCAAGGCGACCACCGAGCGCGCCACCGAGTCGTGGCTGCGCCGCAAAAAGGCGCGGCGCCTCAAGAAGCAGCTCGCGGCAGCAAGCATGTCGCAGGGCCAGGTTCTGGCGGGCGCTGCCGGGCAAGGCTAGACTTACAAGACGCTAGACTTATAAGCCTAGACCGCTATTTCCCGACTGCCATTTTGATCCCCCAAAGACGGATTTGATAATGCCGAGTTTTCAAAACGGCGCTGTTGAAATTGCCTATCTCGACGAAGGCGAGGGCGACCCGATCATCCTCGTCCACGGCTTCGCCTCCAGCAAGAACGTCAACTGGGTCTATCCGACCTGGGTTTCCGAATTGAAGAAAGCCGGTCGCCGCGTCATCGCGCTCGACAATCGCGGCCATGGCGAATCCGCAAAACTCTACGACGCCGCGCAGTATGAGATATCCGTCATGGCCGATGATGTTATCGCGCTGATGGATCATCTCGCCATCGAACGCGCCGATGTCATGGGCTATTCGCTGGGCTCGCGAATGACGGCGGTGCTGGCGCTGAAAGCGCCGCAGCGACTGCGCTCGGCGATCCTCGGCGGCATCGGCATCGGGCTCATTGAAGGCGGCGGCCCCGGTGAGAACGTGGCCGAGGCGCTTGAAGCGCCGTCGCTGGAAGACGTCACCGATTCCATCGGGCGCACCTTTCGCGCCTTCGCCGACCAGACCCGTTCCGACCGTCGTGCGCTTAGCGCCTGCCTGCGCGGATCGCGGCGGCTGATGACGCGGGAGGAGGCGGCCGGCATCCAGGTGCCCGTGCTGATCGCGGTCGGCAGCAACGACGAGATCGCCGGTTCGGCAGCCGCGCTCGGCGAGATCATTCCGGGTGCGCAAGTGCTCGATATTCCGAACCGCGATCACATGCGCGCGGTCGGCGACAAGGTATACAAGACAGGCGTCGCCGACTTCCTGTCACGCCGGCAATGACGGATCATCCCTGGCCGTAAAGTGCCTGAACGCGGCGATCAGCACCACCAGCGTCGCCAGCCACGCCATCCGCGCGCCGTAGCGATCGTGCGGGCCTGATATCACGGCGCAGATGACGGCGTTGCCGAGCAACGCAAACGAGACGGTGCCGGCGAGCAAGGTGAGATCGTCGAACGGCCGCCGTACCAGGCCGTGGCCGAACAGCATCACCGCCAGCAGCATCGATCCCAGGGCAACGGGCACGTGGACATAGTTGATCGCGGTAAAATCGAGATGCCCGCGCTGCTGCCGCGCCGCGCGCATGGGCTTGAGTTGAGTGGGAAGAAAGCGCTCGATAATGCCATAGGTATGGCCGAGCCAGACATTGTTGCCTTCGCCGGTGGCGACATGGACCAGTTGCTGCGCGGTGCCGGACAGCGCCGCCTCGGCCTGCCAGGCCGGGTATTCGGCGAGCGAACGCAGCACGATAAAACCCATCTCGTCGTTCAATCCCTGGAAACGTCCGAGCGTGTTGAACATGCTGCTGCCCCACAGGAACTGGTCGGCGGTGGCGGGAAACTGGTCACGATAGGGGCAGAGCTTCAGTTGCTGCTGCGGGCAATGATCCCGCAGATATCGCGCGACGATGCCGTCCTGCATCATCCGCCCGAATGCGACGCCATACCCGCCGGGCGTCCATGCGAATTGTCCTGACAGCGCGAAGTTCGTCGACAGCAACAGCATTGCGCCGGCGACGATGGTGAGGCTGCCCTGCGTCAGTCCCGCCAGGGAAATCCGCCCGCGCAAAAAGGGTCGCGCGATCCATCCCACGGCGCACAGTCCAAGCAGCACGCCGAGCGTCGCGCTGTGGGTTGCGGCGGCAAAGGCGGTCAGGCCAAACAGCAGGCATTTCTCGGTTGTCGTCGTCCTGTCGCCATGTACGACGAGAATGAAGAGCGACAGCACCGACAGTCCGCAAAAGATGTCGGTCAGCAGCATGCTTGCCAGCCAGGGCAGGGCGGTGGTCAGGACCAGCACGAGGGCGATGGCCAGCAGCCGCAACGGCTGCGCCATGCCGAGCACGCGCAGCGTCAGTTGCAGGATCCACAGCGTGGCCAGCGCCTGGATTCCCAGGTTGATCCAGAACGCGGAATCTTCGCCGAAATGCAGATAGAGGCCGAACGCCGTCGATCGGCTCGGCACCAGATAGCCCTCATACCACCGGGCCAGATAGCCGCCGGTGTCCCACTGGAGCAGCGGATAGCCGTTCCACAAAGCGGGGGCGAGCAACATCAGGGGGATGGCGACGGCGGCAATCCAGACCGCCCGTGAATCGGCGATCCGCGCCCGCAAAATCTGCGTGTTGATCTGGCTTCCCCCCATGTCGCCCCAGAATGCCGGGAATGGTGGGGAACCCGAAATTCACCAATAGTCGCAGGCCTCCCGGCTTGATTTCCGTAAATTGCCAACCACCTTGAACTGACCCCGGAGCCGATCCGGGCGTTCGGCCGGGGTTTACTCTGTCCAAGCCACCCCGGGACAGTCGTCCGCCCGCCGTGCTATAAGATCGAACCAAAAAACGAGTTTGCGAGAGAAACCCACATGGCAGTGCATCAGGTCAATCCGCAGGGCTCCAAACTGGCCGCGCTCGATCCGATCTGGGATCGCGTGCGAGGCGAGGCGGAAGACATCGTCCGCCGCGAGCCGGAACTGGCATCCTTCATTTATTCGACCGTGCTGCACCACGAACGTCTGGAAGCCTCGGTGATCCATCGCCTCGCCGAGCGGCTCGATTCTCCCGCCCTTACCGGCGACCTGATCCGCGGCACCTTTGACGAAGCGCTGCGCGACGAGCCTGATCTGGGCAACGCCTTCCGCGCCGATCTGGTTGCGGTGTTCGACCGCGATCCGGCGACCTCGCGCTTCATCGATCCCTTGCTCTATTTCAAGGGTTTCCACGCGCTGCAGACCCACCGTCTCGCGCACTGGCTCTATCAAAAGGGCCGCAAGGATTTTGCCTATTACCTGCAGAGCCGCTCATCGGCGGTGTTCCAGACCGACATCAATCCGGCCGCCAAAATCGGCCGCGGTATCTTCCTCGATCATGCGACAGGCTTCGTCTGCGGCGAGACTGCCGTGATCGAGGACGACGTTTCGATCCTGCACGGCGTCACGCTCGGCGGCACCGGCAAGGAGAACGAGGACCGCCACCCGAAAATTCGCCGCGGCGTGCTGATCGGGGCGGGCGCCAAAATTCTCGGCAATATCGAGATCGGCCATTGCGCGCGCATCGCCGCCGGGTCGGTGGTGGTGAAACCGGTGCCGCACAACGTCACGGTCGCCGGCGTGCCCGCCAAGATCGTCGGCGAGGCCGGCTGTGCCGAGCCGTCACGCACCATGGATCAGATGCTCAACGCGATCGGGCTTTGATTCCCAAGGGGCTTTGATTCCCGACGGACCTTGATTCTAAAGGCTTTCTGTCCGGCAAGTTTGTGAAGATACGGCTGGCAGTTCGTGGCGTCTCGTCCTAAAAACCTCCCGGAAAACCCAAGAATCTAGTTCAAGAATCTGGTTCAAGAATCCGATTGGAGAGTGCCGTGGACGTTCAGGAAGTCAGGAAGCTCGACGCCTATCTCAAGCGCGTATTCGGCAATCAAAAAATCCGCGTCGTGCCGCGGCCGAAAAAGGACGACTCCGCCGAGGTCTATATCGGGGAAGAATTCATCGGCGTGCTGTTCGTCGATGACGAGGACGACGACCGCTCGTTCCAGTTCCAGATGGCGATCCTCGAGGAAGACCTCGTCGATCTCGGCTGAGGCGCCCTCGCGCCTTTAGCTCCGCGGCCCGTGCATCTGCGCCGTCAAACGCTCCATCGCGTTAGCCACTTCGCGCCATTGCGCCAGCCAGGTCCTCGGAAAGCGAAAGGTCAGGTCGGCGCCGTCGATGCGGCGTTCGCTCAGGCACATGCCCGGCGTCATGCCGTCGCGCGTGCAGCGGGCATTGAGGGCAGGCGCGCCGGCCGAGAACAGGTCTTCATTGGCATAGGGCGAGCCGTCGCGAAACGCGCGCATCGTCAAGCCGTCGTCGATCGGTGTCGACGTCTGATCGAGGTAGCGCGGGTAGATGGTGCGGACCCTGGTGTCGGGCTCGAGCGTGTCGTGATGGGCTGCGATCGACAGAAAAATCCGGTCGATCGGCTGTTGCGCGCTTTCCTCGACCATATCGGCGCTGACATGCTTCGGCGCCTCCGGGGCCTCGAGCGAGGGGAAGACGAAGCTGAGATCGACGCGTTCCTGCGGCCCGGAATGGCGTTGGATCTTGCGGCGGATCGCCGAGGTCGGCACGTTGAACAGCGTCGTGCCGACGCTGACCGGCAACCGGTCCGGACTGCCGGCAGGACCGGCGCCCCAGGTCGGCCACAGCAAATAGGCGATCAATACGACGGCCCCGACGGTGATCGTTGTTGCAACCACGATCAGGACCATATGGCCGCGCGGGTCCTTCCGCGTGTCGCGGGCGATGTGCTGGGCCGTCGAAAGCAGGGTCATGAAGGAGGCATCGCCAGGTTCGAATCACTTGGCGAATATGCCATGTGTCCCGACATTTCCTCATGATTTCGCCGGAGTCGTGGCGGCGCGAGCCATGCGCAGGCGATATTGCGGCCGCCGTTCCGTTAACCTTTCCTTAAGGATGAGGTGGCGGCACGCGGCCAATTTTGCGAAAGCAGGGCGCTGGTTTTTAGTCGAGTAGCGGATGTGTCCATGTCGCCCGATGCGTTGAATTCCCTGTTGTCCCTCTGCCTCGGCTTTGCATTCGCGGGCGCGCTCGCCAGCGGTTATCAGGCGATGGCAGAGCGGCCGGCAGGTTTCGGGCTGCTCGGCGAGGGCGTTGCGCCGAAGACCTTCGCTGCGGTTCCGTTCCTGGTGTTTGCGGCACCCTTCATCATCATGCGCAACACGCTGCGCGGCGCCAAGATCCAACGCCGGCGTTTAGAGTTCGTGATGATGGCGACCGTGCTGGCGGGCTTCTGGAGCCTGATGTCCGGCACGTTTTTCGTGATGACGCTGCGCGCCGCCGGGGTGCTGGCCTGAGGCGATTTGGCGTGAGGCCAATTGGCTTAAAGTTACGCGCCCGCATCGCTTGATCCTGCGCCTGCCGCTATGCCAAGGTCTTTCGCGAACGGAGACCTTTTTGTTATGGCGATCTACGAACTCGACGGGCAGGGGCCTGATCTTCCCGCCAACGGCAACTATTTCATCGCTGATACCGCCGACGTCATCGGCAAGGTGCGCCTGAAGGATTCGGCGAGCGTCTGGTTCGGCGCGGTGTTGCGTGGCGACAACGAGTGGATCGAGATCGGCGAAGGCTCCAACGTGCAGGACAACTCGACCTGCCACACCGACCGCGGCTTTCCGCTGACGATCGGCAAGAACTGCACCGTCGGTCACAACGTCATCCTGCACGGCTGCACGCTGGAAGACGGCGCGCTGGTCGGGATGGGCTCGATCGTCATGAACGGCGCCAGGATCGGCCGCGGCAGCATCGTCGGCGCCGGATCCGTCATCACCGAGGGCAAGGAATTCCCCGAACACTCGCTGATCATCGGCTCGCCCGCACGCGTGATCCGCACGCTGTCGCCGGAGCAGGTGACGGCGATGGGAAGTGCCGCGAGATTCTACGCCCTCAACGGGCCGCGATTCAAAAGCGGGCTGAAGAAGATCGGCTAAGCCGCGCTGTCGGCCTCGTTTTCGCGGACCGTCCCGATTTGGCTTTTGCAGGCGCCGCGGTCTTCTGAACCGCCGCGCTCTTGCGCAGCGCGTCCTTGAGGTCGAGCGGGATGCCGTGTTTTTTCAGCACATCGTCGAAGGCCTCATCGGCCAGCTCCTGAATTGTCGCCATCCGGTCGCGCCCAAGCCGAGCAAGCTTGGCGAAGGTGTCTTCGTCAAAGGCAATCAATTTGCGCATGCGTCATCTCTCCCGGCCGGGCTCCGCTGACTTCAATGATGGGTGAAGCAGATGGTTCCCCGGAACAAGCACGTTATGCCGTCGTTAAATCGCAAAAGGAGATTTTTGCGATGATCCGAGCACCCACAATTGTAGCGATAGCAGTCGCCGCGATTTTGATTTCACCCGCCATGTCCCTGGCCCAGAGCTCAAGCGGTGCGGCCGCCGGCAGCGGCGGCGCTGCAAGCTCGCCGGGCGCGGCGACGGCGCCCGGCACCAATAGCGCCGGCACCGCGCAGTCGTCGGGCGCCAATACGGCGCCGGGAGTGACGACCGGCTCTGCAGGATCGCTCGGAACGGGCACCGCACCCACGCCAACCGGGGGCGGCGACGCTGCCGTCAACCAGGAAAACAAGACGATCGACCGTAAGCTGAACAGCATCTGCCGTGGCTGCTAGCGTTGCCGGGCGGTGCTGCGTGGTCGCGCAGAAGTGAGCAAGTTGTTCACGCAGCGGGCGAAAAGTCGTCCTAGATTTCTTGCGAGATCTGATCGGGTCTGACGTCGAAAGCGTCGAGTGGTTGAATACGAGTGATCACGGAGGACAGGACATGTTACGCAAAGCATTGATCGCGTTATTTGCGATGGCGTCAGTGGCGGTAGTGGCGCCGGGTACGGCGTCGGCCCGTGGAGGCTTTGGCGGCGGAGGATTTCACGGCGGCGGCGGTGGCTTCCACGGAGGCGGCGGCTTTGGTGGCGGGGGCTTTCACGGCGGCGGGTTCGGCGGCGGCGGCTTCCGAGCCGCGGGCATCGGTGGAGGCGGCTTCCGCGCCGCGGCTATCGGCGGTAGCGGTTTTCGTTCAGCCGCGATCGGTGCCGGCGGATGGCATGGCGGCGGTTGGCACGGTGGTGGCTGGCACGGCGGATATCGGCATCGCGGTTTCCCGTTTGCCGCCGCCGCTGTTGGCGTCGGTCTCGGCTACGGCCTCTATGGCTATGGCTATGGCTATGACGATGGCTATTACGGAGCCTATCCCGCGGGCTATGACGACTCGTATTATTACGGGGATGGTGGTTACGGCAGCTGCTATGTCGCTCGGCAGCGCGTGATGACCCGCTATGGCTGGCGCCTTCGCCGGGTGCAGGTGTGCGAATAAAGCGTCTGCGTCGCAACGGGTTCCGCTGAATTGAGCTTGAGGCGGATTCGTTTCGGATAGGAGCCAGAGGATGAAAGCTGCGGCCCCGGTGTTTTCAACACCGAGGCCGTTCGCGTTACGTAGCTGGTACGCCGTTTGCATTGCATCAGGGATGTTGAACATGCTCACAACCCCGGCTTTGACGTTTGTCTTCCTCGGCATCGTTGTCAGTTTGGGCACTGCGTTCGTGTGGGTGCTCTGGGAATTCGAACGGACGTCGAGGCACGCTTTGTCCAAGGCCAATCGCAGGCGCGATCGCGTCAGATAGGCTGCCTCAAACAAAGAGCGCGCAGCCCTTGGCCGCGCGCCCTTTTTGTCGTGTCGCGATTGGCCAGGGACTAGCTGAATACGCCGTACTTCTTGAACCAGGCTTGCATGTTCGCCCATGCATCGTCGGCGGCTTCCTTGCGATAGCTGGCGCGGTAGTCGGCGTGGAAGCCGTGCGGGGCACCCGGATAGAGCTTGAACTCGGCGGTCTTCTTGTTTGCGGCGAGTGCGGCTTTCAAGGCTTCGACGGCGGCGACGGGAATGCCGGTATCGGCCTCGCCATAGAGCCCGATCACGGGCGCCTTCATCTCGGGCGCGAGCTGCGTCGGGCTCTTCGGCCAGAGTGGGTTCGGCGGATCGACCGGCGGGCCGTAGAACGCCGCGCCCGCCTTCAGCGTCGGACTGTGGGCGGCATATTCCCAGACCGTCCGTCCGCCGCGGCAGAAGCCGATGATGCCGAGCTTTGAAGTATCGCCGCCCTGCGATTTGGCCCAGGCGACCGTGCTGTCGAGATCGGACAGCAGTTCGGCATCCGGCTTCGAATTCACGATCGGCAGCAATTGCGGGATGTCCGTGATCTTGGTCAGATCAGTGCCCTTGCGGAAATAATAATCCGGCGCCACCGCGAACGCGCCGAGCTTGGCGAGGCGCCGCGTCACGTCCTTGATGTATTCGTGCAGGCCGAAAATCTCCATCGCCACCAGCACCACCGGCGGGTTGCTGACGCCGTTGGGTTTGGCGAAGTAGCCGGGCATCTCGCCGTCGGCGACCTTGATCTTGGCATCGCCGACGGTGAGGCCATTTGTGTCGGTCTTGATCACGTCGGCCCGCACCGGCCCGGCGGCCAGCGTATAGCCGGCCGTTACAGCCGCAGACGCGGTCATGAAGCCGCGGCGCGACAAGGGCGCCACTTTGGTCAGCCCGATGACATCTGAGGTCAGCAGGGGTTCGGCACTCATTGAATTTCCTCCATTTTCAGGAGGCGCATTCAGGCGACAAACCGGGATGAACGCAAATCACCTGCTTGCGAGATTTCGGCTGGTCCGCGCCGCGGAACCGGAAAACGTGGCACAAAAAACAAGGCCGTCGACGCAATATACCGTCAACGACCTTGCCAGCCCCGGACATTGAAATCGGCTCACGCCATCCGGTGAACTGCAGGATGCCCCGGATTTTCACGGGGATATGTGAACCAGTTCACACTCGCGCCGGAAAAAGTTCCGGCGGGCATCTTTTTGCCGCAACTGCCGGCCGGAAATCTGCCGTCAGGGCTGGGTCGCCGGGCAGGCGAGGCCGGGTTTGAACGCACCGCCTCGTCCGACGACCGATGGGCGTCGTCATTCGGGAACCGCGCTTCCGTGAAAACACTGATTTTACCGGTGCTTATGCTCCGCGCCGGACTGGCGGGATGGGGCGCCTGGCAGCGCATGCCCCGAAAGCATGATCCGGTCGAATATTTCGCGGGGTGGGACGGTTACGGGCTTCCGATCCGCCTGACCACCGAATCACCGAGGAAGAGGTGGAAGCGATCGCCGCGCGCGGAAACGCCTATCGGATCGGCTTTCGACGACGACAATCGATTGGTCCGCGACGTCAAGATGCTGCGAGGCGAGGTCTTCTTCGAGCACGTCTACACATATTATCCGAGCGGCAAGCTCCGGCGCGTCAAGGCCACCAACCCGAAGGGTGTGGAGATGGAGCGGGAATATCGCGAATCCGCCCGCGCGGTTTTTTCTGGTAGCGGGGCTGCCCTGGATCGTGTCCGGAGCGTTACGCCGTCAGACTTTGCGTTTAGCCTTGGCTTCAGCCCTGCGTCTTGCCGCGCTTGCGATTCGCGCTCTTGATCCCGTGCGGCTTCGCCTTGCCGGATCCCCGGGCCGACCGGTTACGGGTCGACGGCGGAGAGGCTGGTTCGGATGTCCGCGCACTGGCAAAGGATTGCCGCAGACTGTCGATTGATTCGGTCAGGGTCCCGACTTGTTCGGAAAGTTTTCGCGTGTCGGCCTGTTGCGCGGCGAGCAGGCGGCGCACGGTCGTCAACTGATCCTGCACCACCTGCAACTGGTCGATCGATTCCTGCTGGGTCGCTTCCAGGCCCTTGGTCTTTTCGACCAGTTGCTCGGAAGCTTGCGCGGTGCGCGCCTGCAATTGCCGGGTCGCGACCACCCGATCGGTCTCGGGCACGGTACCGGTATAGCTGCGCCAAAGCGTGATCGAGCCTATTCCCAACAGAACGATGGCAAGGGCTGCAGCGCCGACGGCGATCGGCTGCCCGCCGATGCGTCCGAGGGAGCTGGTATTCCGGGAGGCAAAATCTGTCATGAGACTCCAAAGCCGCAGGTGATTTGCAATGACTCAGAATACCACAGGCTGTGCAGCGCTAAAACCCGTGATTTACCGGTTGTTGACGGTGTCGCGGGACGAAACCCCTGTAAAATCAGGCTTTTCCGGGGCAGGGCGAATCTGATGGATCAACCGCCGGCGTTCGTTTCGCTGCATGACGCTGCCGGTCACTGAAGGTTCGCACGGATACGTTGCCCGGCGCTTGCCAGCGCACGGCGGCCGTCTTCCAGCGCCGCATTCCAGACCGGCCACGCGTGGATCATGTGCGGCCAGATTTCGAGCGTGACGCCGACATTGGCGGCTCCGGCAGCTTCGGCGAGGCGCGTGGCGTCCGCCAGCAAGGTCTCGGCCGATCCGACCTGGATCAGGGTCGGCGGAAAGCCGGCGAAGTCCGCGAACAGCGGCGAGATCAGCGGATCGCGGCGATCGACGGGTGCCGGCGCATAGGCATCCGCGAGTTCGGTGAGATAGGCCTTGTGGATCAGCGGATCGACGGTGTCCTTTGTCTGCAGCGTGGCGCCGGACATCGTCAGGTCGGTCCAGGGCGAAAGCAGCCATGCGCAGCCGGGCAGATCCTCGCCGGCCGCGCGCAACCGCGCGATCAGAGCCAGCGTGAGATTGCCGCCCGCGCTGTCACCGCCGACCGCGATGCGCTTCGCCGCGATGCCCTGCTTGCGCAGGAAGCGCCACGCGGTGAGCGCGTCTTCATGCGCGGCCGGATAGGGATGCTCGGGCGCGCGCCGGTAATCGATCGCAAGCGTCCGGATCCGCGCCGCGCGTCCGGCTTCCGTCACCAGGTGGCGGTGGCTGACGATCGAACCGGAGCAGTAACCGCCGCCGTGAAAATACAGCAGCACGCGTGATGGGTCGCTGTCCGCAACCAGCGACCATTCGCCGGGGACGCCGTCGCAATCGACGGCTTCGCAATTGACATCCGCCGCCACCGGCCAGGTCGACCCGACTTCGTCAAGGCGCTGGCGCCGCTCGGCCCATCCGACGGGGCGCGGTTTCGAGCCGAGCAGAGCGCGGATGCTGTCGATCTCGCTACCGGCCAAAGGCTTTTCTCCCTCAGAAGCCTGTTCTCCCTCAGAGCTCTGTCATCATCTCACTTCTGCCGGTGAGACCAAACAAGAGTCTTGCCGCGGGATAGATCGCTAGCGCCAGTTCAGGGGCTGCCATGCCACGGTGCACTGGCTGTCACAGGTTTTGCAGTGAACCGGCTGGTCGAAGGTATTGGCCAGCTCCCACTGCTGCGATCTGTTGCTCCACTGCGCGACGGCGTGGCAGACGAGATCGTCCGACTGGCAGCGCGAGCAAACCGGCGTAAAGCGGGTGTCACGCGCAACAGCATTGGGTCTCGGACCTGCATTCAGATTAAACGGATTGACGAGTAAAGCATTCCGCATCGCGTTCCCCACCCGTCGGAGCTTGACTCCGAGATGAGTCGTCAGCATAGGCGGGGAGTGACGTGGATGTCTTCAGGCCAGGCGCGCTCTCTTGTGGATGACGCCGACGACAGCATCGTGCGTTGCGGATATTCCACACACGCCAAGTCTGCAGCGAAAAAGGGCTGCAGCGAAAATGGCTGCCGCTAAAAAAGATGCGGCCGAGCTTTGGGGGAAGCTCGGCCGCGCGCGATCCAGTCTGGGACGGGGAGGGGTGGGGATGTGACCGGGTCGCGGGTTCAAAAATCCTTGTTCGTTATCGATCGCGTGAAGAGGCCGTGGCGACCGCCGGGCGGTTGTCACCGAGCGAGACCCACACATTGGGATCGCTCTGCGACTGACGCTTGACGAAGCGGTAGCCGGTCTCGGTCCACGCCACGACGCTTTCGTTCTGGTTGTCGAGAACGAACTCGCCCTTATCCGTTTTCACCGTCAGCACCGCGTGGCCTTCGCCCTTCTTGTCGCGCACCACCGTGATCAACAGCGCTTCGCGCGGCCATCCGGCGTCGATCAGCATCTTGCGCTTCATAAGCACGTAGTCTTCGCAGTCACCGTAACCATCCGTCGGCAACGACCACTTCTCGATCACACCCCAATGGTCCATGTCGGTGATCGGCTTGACGGTTTCGTTGACCCACTTGTTGACCCGCGCCAGGTCCCGCCATGCCGTCTGCGACATCACGATGTCGCGGGGCTGTGACGCACCACCGCGGCAGTCGCCGGGATTCTCGGCGCAAAATTCGACCCAACCGATCGGCGAACGTGTGGTCTCGCCGAGGTTGGCATAGAGCGCGTCGCCGGCTTTCGCCGAGACGCTCATTCCCAGCAGGATGGCGACGACCGCCAGTCCCTTTCCCTGTCCCCTGAAAAACATTGTGGCCCCCGTTTCTTGTTGGGACCATGTTTCGCACAGAGGTTTTGCGTGGCGGCTAAGTCAGGCAAGTACATTTGACGCGAATACAAGTAAAAGCTGCCGAAAATTCGATCTATACTTGAATCGAATTCGACTAAAATTTTAAACAACTGCAATTGATTCAAATTTTATGCATTAACGCGCGGGGCGTTGTTGCAATGGCGGTTCACGGCACAAAGGCGCCCGGCGTTAACCGCCTTCGGCAGGCGCCAGGCCCGTGAAAGGCGCTGTCCGGCGCTGCGAAAGGTGGCTTTGGCCGCGGAAAAACCTGCCATCGCCGGCGTCCGCCGTTTACGGCGCGCTAACGCTGTCTGCGATGACCGAAAATCCGGCCGCGAAAGGCGGCGCTTGGCAAAACCACGCGGCCGTGCCTCCATGGGCAAAAACAGGGAGGTAGCTATGAAACGGTCTGTATGGGCTTTGCCGGCATTGTTGTGCGTGACGATCGCGACCGGGGCGCAGGCCCAGGCTCAGACCAAGATCAACCCCACCGACCCGCAGCCGACCTGCCCGATGTGTCCGGGCACCTATATCCCCCTCAGCGAGCTCGAGGCCTACAACAAGAAGGCGCTGGCGGAAAAGCTGCTCGACCAGCAGGTCCGGGACATCGATATCGGCAAAGCCAATATCGGCATCGGGATGGTCCATCGCGGCAAACTGGACAAGCCCAATCCGGATTCGGTCGCGGAGCACGACCAGATCAGCGAGGTCTACCATGTGCTGTCGGGCGCGGCGACGCTGGTGCTCGGTCCCGATATCGTCAACCGGCAGCGGCGGCCGGCGACCATGCGCACCGTCGTCGAGTTCAACGGTCCCGGCAACAACGGCTCGGAGGTTCGCGACGGCATCGCCTATGAGATCAAGGCTGGCGACGTCGTGGTGATTCCGGCCGGCACCGGGCACTGGTTCACCAAAATCGAGGACCACATCGACTATCTGATGGTGCGGATCGATCCGGACAAGGTCACGCCGCTGAAGAGCGAGGCGCAGTCAAAGGATTATCTGTCGAAACCGGCCAAGTAACTCACCGAGGCGATCTTACCTTGCGGTAACCGCGTCCTCGATGGTGTCGCCGTTCTGCTCGTGCACGAACTCGAGCGCGAAGCCTTCTTCGAGGTTTCGCACCACACGGGACTGCACCTTGCCGAGCATGACCAGCGATTTCACCGGCGGGCGGTTTTCGGCGGCGATGGCAGCACCGGACAGCGACAGGTCGATGATCCGGCAGGTCATCTTGCTGCCGTCCTCGAGCGTGAGCAGCGCGATCGGGTTGCGCGGCACGATACGGTCGTGGCGGCGGTCTTCCGGCAGGTTGAGGATATCGCGGTTGGCAAGCCAAGTGAGCTGGGCGGCGAGCTTGTCGCGCTTGCGCGCGGTGGCGCCGACCGTCATCGCAAAGCCGTTGTCGATGATGCGGGTGATGCGGCCCTCGACCCGACCGATATGGTCGAGATAGGCGATCACGCGGTCGCCGACATTGCCGATGCCGGGCGCCAGCAAGGCGAGTCCCCCCGGCGACATATTGATGATCTGGCAGGGAAATTCGCGCCGGTCGGGCAGCATGTAGCGGCCGAGCAGGTGGACCTTGACGCGCTGGAAACGCCGCCGTTCTTCGGCAGCCGGTACCATGGATTTCTTCTGCGCAAACGACATCTGGCTACCCGACAGCCGGTCCTTCGGCGTCTAAAAGACCCTAAGGCCGACAAGGTTAACGAGTAGTTAGCGATGGTTGCGCCAAGCTGGGGCGTCACGCGGCGTGCGGTCGCGGGGACAATCCGGTCTGACGACAGCGGCCAGATGCGGGGCCGGGGCACCCGCCTCCAGCCCGCGCGCGCGGATTCCGGATGTCGACTGGCGCTGTGGTTATGCGAACAGCTGCTTTTCGATTTCGTGGACGGGCATCTTGACTAGGTCCTTGGCCAGTTCGCCTTGAAGCGCCTTTTGTACCGCAGCCGAGTAGTCCGCCCGGATCATCCCCAGCGCGCGCGGCGAGGCGACCATCGTCAGCGCCGAGGTTTCGCCGCGCGTAACCGCGACATTGAGCCGTTCGGCCAGCGCCTTCAGGAACGAGCGTTCGGCCTCGTCATGCCAGTCGGTCTGTTCGACCGAGCTTCGCGCGCCCATCGCCCCGTGCACGCGCCCGGGCGCGTCGCTGCCCTGTTCGTGCGTCGAAAGATCGGGGTGCTCGCGGACTTCCTTGGTGTGCAGGTTCGGAAACATGCGATCGCCGATATTCTCGAGGATCAGCGCCTTTCGGCCGTCACAAACGACGACCCAGTCGCCGGTACCGATTTTCATCTTGGTCATTGAAGTGCTCCAGCGCGGGATGGATCAGAGCGGCTGTTCGAAGTCCTCAAAGGACTTACCGAATTGCGACAGGGCCTCCTCCAGATAATCCGCAAACATCGGCGTTCCCGTCAGGTAGGACGCCGTGCGGTTGTTGTGGGCGCGCGAGGCCTCCGCGCGGAGATCCTTCCAGCCGTCGAGATCGCCGTCGCCGCGGCCGAGCCACATCAGGGCGACGAGATCGGTCTGCTCGTCCACGTTCAGATCCCGAATGAAGCCGGCAAGCTCCGAGCGGTCGGTGCGCTTGCCGGGATCTTCCAGACCATGCACGGCGTCGTCGTCGGCCGCGCCGGAGTTCTGGTCGAGTTCGGCCGCGGAGCCGTCGGACTGTCGCGCCTTGGCGACGATGAAGAACACCTTTTCCGGCGAAATCGAAAGATCTGGAACTCTTCGTATCATGGACGTCTCCTGGCGCAGGATCTTCGGTTCTTGCTAAGCGCTTGGGGCGGGAAATCATTGCGCGAGATCAATGAGGGGAACGAAACCGGCTGCTGGATATCGCCCGTTGTGGGGCCGAATTGGCGCTGCCGTTGTCGGCCGTTTGATCCAACGCAACACGGCGCGGAGCGTTCCGGTCGATCCTGCGTGCTTGGGGAGGATCTGCCATGAGCACCGCAGAACAAACAGCGGCTGACAGTCTTGTGAAGAGCGGCAAGGACCAAAACTGGGTCCGCGCCAATTGGGGACTCCTGACCGCGATGCTGGCGCTGGCCGCCATTCTGATGTTGCCGACGCCACCGGACCTGCCGGTCGCGGCGCATCGCATGCTCGCCATCCTCGGCTTCGCCGTTATTGTCTGGATGACGGAGGCGGTCGATTACGCGGTTTCGGCTCTCATCATCGCAGCCTTGATGGCGTTGCTGCTCGGGCTGGCGCCCAGCGTCGCCAATCCCAAGGTCTTGATGGGCACCAGCGCCGCGCTGGCGCTGGCGTTCAGCGGCTTCGCCAACACGGCACTGGTGCTGGTGGCGGCGGCGCTGTTCCTGGCGGCGGCCATGACCGCAACCGGCCTCGACCGGCGCATCGCCCTGACCATCCTGTCGCGGGTCGGCACCGAAACCCGCAATGTCGTCATCGGCACCATTCTGGTCGGCTTCGTGATCGCGCTGATGGTGCCTTCGACCACGGCGCGGGTGGCTTGCCTGGTTCCGATCACGCTCGGCATCATCGCAGCCTTCGGCGTCGACCGGCGCGGCGCGTTTGCCAGCATGCTGATGATCACGACGGTGCAGACCGCAAGCATCTGGAATGTCGGCATCAAGACCGCCGCGGCGCAGAACATGGTGGCGATCGGCTTCATCGAAAAGGCTTTCGGCAAGACCATCACCTGGCTCGACTGGCTGATCGCGGCCGGACCGTTCGGCATCCTGATGTGCATCGCGCTGTATTTCGTCATGACGATCATGATGCCGCCGGAAGTCGCGCATGTGCCGGGCGGCCGCGACGGCATCCGCAAATCGCTGTCGGATCTCGGACCGATGAAGCCGTCGGAAATCAAGCTGTTGCTGCTGTCGGTGACGTTGATCGGACTGTGGGCGACCGAAGGCGTGCTGCACAAGTTCGATACCAGCACGACGACGATTACGGCTGTCGCGCTGATGTTCATGCCGGGCTTCGGCATCATGACCTGGAAAGAGGCGCAGCCCAGAATTCCGTGGGGCACGATCGTGCTGTTCGGTGTCGGCATCAGCCTCGGCACCGCGCTGCTGCAGACCAACGCTGCGACCTGGCTCGCCAATATCGTCGTCAACGCGTTCGGCCTGAAACACGCTACCGCGATGTTCATCCTTGCGGTGATGAGCCTGTTCCTGGTCGTGATCCACCTTGGTTTCGCCAGCGCCACCGCGCTGGCATCGGCCATGATCCCGATCATCATCGCCGTGCTCAAGGGGGTCGAGACGCCGGGCATCAACGTCATCGGCATGACCATGCTGCTGCAGTTCGTCGTCAGCTTCGGTTTCATTCTGGTGGTGAACGCGCCGCAAAACATGGTGGCCTACGGAACCGAAACCTTTCGCGCGCGGGATTTCGTACGTACCGGCCTGGTGCTGACCGTGATCGCGCTTGCGCTGGTGATGCTGCTCGGCGCGACCTATTGGCGCTGGCTGGGCTACACATAGCGAGACTTGCGTTGAGACGCTGCAAACGGCCATTGTGCCGCGGCCGCAACTGGTGAGAAGATGAGGAGGCGTCAACGAGCGGCATAACAACAAGCCGCCCAACAACAAGAACAGGGAGACGAACTCATGAAGTGGCAAGCCATCATTGCGGCAGCCGTCATCTCGGTCACATCAGCGGCAGGTGCGGCAGACAAGAAGTATGGTCCGGGCGTGACCGACACCGAGATCAAGCTTGGCCAGACTTCGCCCTACAGCGGACCGGCGTCGGCCTACAGCGTGATCGCCAAGGCCCAGCTCGCCTACTTCAAGATGATCAACGACCAGGGCGGCATCAATGGCCGCAAGGTCAACATGATCAGCATCGACGATGCCTACAGCCCGGCCAAGACCGTCGAGCAGACCCGAAAACTGGTCGAGCAGGAGGAGGTCGCCGCGATCCTCAATCCGCTGGGCACGCCGACCGGCCTTGCCGTGCGGAAATATCTCAACGACAAGAAAATACCGCAACTGTTCGTCGGCGCCGGCGCCACGCTGTGGGGCGACCACGAGCATTTCCCTTACTCGATCGGATTTCAGGCCTCGTATCAGGCCGAGACCGCAGTCTACGCCAAATATGTCCTGACCAAGAAGCCGGACGCAAAAATCGCGCTGTTCTACCAGAACGACGACGCCGGCAAGGACTACGGCAACGGCTTCAAGAAGGGGCTCGGTCCCGACAACGTCAAGAAGATGGTGGTGGCGGAAGCGACCTATGAGCCGACCGATCCGACCATCGACAGCCAGATCGTCAAGCTGAAGGCCTCCGGCGCCGACGTGCTGTTCATGCACGCGATCCCGAAGCAGGCGGCGCAGGCGATCCGCAAGATCGGCGAGATCGGCTGGAAGCCGGAGATGTTCTTCCTCGCCGCGACCTCGACCTCGATCACCTCGGTGCTGAAGCCGGCCGGCTTCGATCATTCCACCGGGATCATCTCGTCCTACTCGTTCAAGGATCCGAACGATCCGCAGTGGAAGCAGGACAAGGACGTGCAGGACTGGGCCGCCTTCATGAAGAACTATTTTCCCGAGGGCAACATCCAGGACCAGCTCATCGTCTATGGCTATGTCGTCGCGGAAGCCACCGTGCAGGTGCTTAAGCAGTGCGGTGACACCCTGACCGGCGAGAACATCATGAAGCAGGCGGCCAGTCTCGACATCGCCTTGCCGATGATGCTGCCGGGCATCAGGTTGAAGACGTCACCGACCGATTACTTCCCGGTCGAAGCCATGCGACTGGAGCGCTTCAACGGCGAGGCCTGGGAACTGTTCGGCGATGTAATCGGCGCGGACTGATTTAGGCCCGGCTGCGTGAGAAGTGCTGCGGCTTCCACGGCCCCGTCGCCATCGGCAAGCAACAGATATTCGCCGCGAGCAAGCGTTGCTCCGCTCGCGGCGACCACGGCGCGTTTGGGGCAGATGTCCATGCAACCGGTCATGATCACACGGGGACGCTTGACGCCTTGCGCGGCACTTCGCCGTTTCAATTCCGACTTCAGTTCGCGCTTGAGAGCAGGGCCGTCATCGACGCGCTTCAGGCATTTCTTGCAGACGAAGACCGGCGCGGCGCGACGCGGGCGGATGGTGGTGATCGCAGATGTCTTGGCGGATGTCTTGGCCATGCCCTTATATAGGGACGGCGTCGTGCGATTTGGAGGCGAGTTCCCTCGGGCGCGGCTACTTCTGAACCAGTTGGTTGAGGTCCTGCTTGATCGAGTTGAGCAGCTTTTCCAGCCGCTCCGGACGAAACGCCGGCTGCTCCGGTGCGGTGGCTTGCGCGGGCCGCTCAGGCAGCGTGGGTCGCTTGGGAAAAACGGGAGGCTTGGGCAACGCAGAGCGCGCGGGCGACGCGGTTCGTTCCGCGAGCGTGGGGCGTTCCGGCGACGCAGAGCGCGCTGGGAATGCAGGGCGTTCCAGGAAGACGGGACGAACCTGCGGTCCCGCGACGGTGGCGCGAACGGATTCCTTGGGCTCTGCTTTGCCCTCGACGAATTCGCCGTGCAGCACGTCTTCGCGGCGGCCCATCAACCAGAGCACCGTCCAATAGGCGACCGCTAAAATAATGACGCAGACAATACCGATCTCAAACATGGCTCACTTCCAATACGCTCAACTGTCTCCCAAGCATCCCCCAACTATCCCTCAACTATCTCTGGGGATCACGATTTTGGTCAAGTCCAGCCAAGCCGATTGTGCATCGGGGTGCTGTCCAGCTACGGTTAGGGTTACTGCCGCGCCGGTTCGGGGCGGCCCGAAAATGCCAATAAACGGAGGAAAAGATGCCGGGAGTGAAGCGGGAACGCGCCGATAGCGTTGGTGTGCTGACATTGGACGAGCCGGCGACGCTGAATGCGATGACGCCGGATCTGCTCGGCGATCTCGCCGCCGCCATCGGCGAGATGACGGGTGATCCGCAGGTGAGAGCGCTGGTGCTGACCGGCGCCGGCCGCGGCTTCTGCTCGGGGCAAAACCTCAAGGCCGCGGCCATCCTCGGCGACGACATCGCCGCGGGCGTGATGCGCTACTACTGGCCGGCGTTCAAGGCGATGCGCGAATGCCGGGTGCCGATCGTGGTCGCCGTCAACGGCGTCGCGGCGGGCGGCGGCTTCAGCCTCGCGATGGCCGGCGACATGGTGGTCGCGGCGCGCTCGGCAAGCTTCATTCAGGTGTTCAGCCGCATCGCGCTGGTTCCCGATCTCGGCTCGACCTGGCTGCTGCCGCGCCTGGTCGGCCGCCAGCGCGCGCTGGAGCTGATGCTGACCAATGAGCCGCTTTCGGCGGAGCTGGCGAAAGAATGGGGACTGGTGCGCGAGGTCTTCGACGAGCCCGCGCTGATGGACGGCGCGCTCGCACTGGCGCGAAAGCTCGCCAGCGGCCCGACCCGCGCGCTGGTCGCGACGCGCCGCCTGCTCGACGAGAGCGAACACGCCACCTATGCCGATCAGTTCCGGCGCGAGATCGAGACCCAGGCGGAAATCCGGCTGAGCGCCGACGCGGTGGAGGGCCGGAATGCTTTTCTTGAGAAACGCGCGGCGCGGTTCAGCGGGGGCTGAGGGGGAGGGAAGTCAGTGTGTCTCACCAATCGAGTGCATTTACGAGTTCAGCTAATAGCTGTGAGAGATAAGTGCACTGTCACCGGAATTCGTGTCTCACCAATCGGATGCAATCGAGTGCATTTACGAGTGCATCTAATAGATGTGAGAGATAAGTGCACTGTCACCGTAATCCTAATCCTGGACTGTCCCCGTAATTCCGTAATTCGACCGTCGCTCGCCATGCGAACCGGGGTCACGAACGTTCGCTTTCGCGGGGGCGAAGTTAGCAAAAACCGCTACATCTTGAGCCCGCTGATCAATGCCGCCACGTTTCAATGCGGCTCCGCAGGAAGGACGAATATCTGGCCGGGATAAATCAGATCCGGATTTCGGATTTGGTCGCGGTTCGCTTTGTAAATGACGGCATATCGTTGACCCGCGCCGTAGGTGACGCGGCTGATGCGCCAGAGGCTGTCGCCACGGGAGACGGTGGTGGTCACGATCTCGGACACGACCACGGTGGACGGCGAACTTTTGTCGGGCGGAGCGGTGGTCGTGGCGGCAGCTACGTCCGGCCGCTGCGAAAGGGTAATGCCCGGCCGCTTGGGGGAGCTAGCCGGTACGGAACTGGTGACCCCTGCGATATCAGGAACGTTGAACGGTACCTCGGCGCGTGATCTCACCGCGCCGGAGTTGGACGCCACTTGGTCCAGCCTGACGCGGTACGCGCCCGGTTTGACACCGCCATCGATGATGAACGCAAAGTGTCCATCCGTAGCGGCGGTACTCGAAGCGAGAAAGCTGTCGTTGAGATAGAGCCGGACGGCGGCTCCCGGGGGCGAGTGGCCGGTCACAAAGAGTTTGCCGCCGGCCGCCGTCTCGACCGTCTCCACGGTGATCTTGCCGTCCATCGATTCAAGCGCCGTTGGCTGCGACAGGACGACGGTTGGTTTATCCGGCGTCAGGAGCGCCACGACCGGCTTCTCTTGCGGGTTCGACTCGATAGCGACCGCCACGCTCTGCTCGGAAACTGCCTGCTTGCCGTCTGGCTGTCTGGACTGCAACGTCAATTCGTAGTTGCCGGGGGGGAGCTTGGACGGGACCATCACGAACTGTCCGGATTGATCTGCGACCGCCCGATCATGGGGCTCGCCGTTACGGAGCAGTTCCACCGTCGCGCCTGGCACAGCCTGGCCTGCGATCACCGCCTCGCCCGTGGGCTCAATGCGGGCAACGTCGAAACGGGGCACCTCGCCAGCGGTACCGGACGGCGGCGACGGCGCCAGTGTAGTCGCCACGGCGCTTGCTTGTGCTTGCACCGATGATAGGGAGGCCGAACTTTCGCTCCGCGATTCTGAAGCCGGCGGCGCAACTACCAACATGGCGGTTGCGGTCTTGGTTTCAACTGGTTCGCGGGCGACGTGCGGGATGCCGTAGACAAGTGCGACCGCACCGCATGCAACCAGCGCCAGGGAGGATACAACTATTCGGCTCATTGACGTGGCCATCCTCGTCCATCGGACATTGACTCGCCAGTACCGTATAGCCCTTTCCACGCCGACAGAATCGGAAAGAGTCCAACTCTCTATTCTGGTGCGCTTTCTTGGTACGAACCGGCACTCACTTCGCTTGAAAGGAATTACGGTGACAGTGCACTTAACTCTCTCCTGATCCGTCGCCCGGCTTCGGGCCGCGTTTGGCAGGTTTGAGGATACGCCGTGTGGACCGTTCCAGCGTGTCGAGGAATTTGTGATTGCCGATCGGCCGGCCGACGCTTTCGGCGCCGCGTAGTCGTTCGATCATGTCGGCATCGGACTCTTCGGAGAGGAAATGCGCGAAATCGGGAATGCGCTCCTGAACCGGTGCGAGTGCGGTGACGCCGTCGTCGCGGCCGGCGAGGTGCGCGCGCGCGCTCGACCACCGCCAATCGCGCGCGCGGCTGACCAGACGCGCCCGCACGGGATTGAGCGACACATAGCGCAGCGCGGCGGCGAGATGCGCCTCGTCCATCGCCACGCAGCCGAATCGCCCCTGCCAGAAATGGCCGGTCCGCTTGCGGCGCGCGTGAATGATGCCGGCGTAGCGGCGATGCACCGGCGCCAGCGCGCGACGCAACCCGTCCGCATCCGCAGGCGCGAGGATCAAATGAGCATGGTTCGGCATCAGGCACCACGCCCAGATCTCCACGTCCGCGCCGCGGCAGGATGCGGAGAGCAGATCGCGATAGAGCGCATAGTCGTCGTCGCTGAAGAAAGTACGCGCGCGACCGTTGCCGCGCTGCGTTACGTGGTGCGGCAAGCCGGGAATGACGACGCGGGCGAGACGAGCCATCGGACATGATCGCCCGCGGAAAGCAGTTTGTCAATTAAGTGCACTGTCACCGTAATTCCGTAATTCCGGACCACGCTAGGCTTCACGATCTATGTGCGCCGTCGTGTTTACGGTCACGTTTTAAACAATAACGCGATCAAGTTCCTGGAAATCAAGAGTTAAGCCGCACCGATGTACTGCTGCTGTGGCGCGGGTTGGCTCTTGAAGGGGCCGCCCGCGCTCAACCGTCAAATTTGGATCATGCCGTTATTACGCTGAAATGGGATTAATCATCAAATGGCACAAGCACGGGGCCGTCGTCGAAGCGCCCGCTCGAAGGCCGAGGCGCGACATCCGAAGCCCCCCCTGTCAGATTCCAGGCGTGCGATGATCCGCACGTGATACAGCAATGTGCGCAAGGTCTGTTCCCATCAAGTCCAAGCCCCCAATGGGTTCTTTTATTTTCGTATGATCCTCCGTAGCAGACCTTTTCTCCAGGCTGGCAATTGCCAGCCGTCAATGTGTGTTGCTTGCTATCGTCTAAGATCCAATGCCTTTTGGAACTCGGCCATTGCCAGCCGTGACGGCTCTGCGAGAAAAGTTTGGCATGAATGATATTGGGAGCGGAGTTGGTCAGCTTAAAGTTAGCATTCTCGCTCCGAGCCGACTCCACTCCCGCGCCGACGCTCAGCAAAAAGGCCAAGGAGAATACTGTCAAAAATACACGCATAGCGACCTCCAGACCCGAGATTGTCGTTCCTGTTGCATCTTAAAGCTGTGAGCCGTCGCATCACGTGAACTGGTTCACATGCGATAGGTTAAATGGGCCTCGCCAGAATTACGGTGACGCTGTCCCGATTACGTAATTATGGGCTGCGTGCGACGCGGTGCATGAGGTGAGCGGCGCCGTGGACGGAGGTTGATCGCGTACAATCATTTCGTTCGCAAAATTTTATCCATTGCTTTTCCCCGCGCCAGTTCGTCGATCAGTTTATCCAGGTAGCGAATTTCTCGCATCGTGGTTTCCTTGATATCCTCCACCCGGACACCGCAAACGACGCCCTTGATCAGGGTTCGCGAAGGGTTCATTTCGGGGGCTGTTGCAAAGAATGTCTCAAGGTCCGTCTGTTTTGCCAGCTCGGTTTCCAGCTTCTTCTGAACATAACCTGTCAGCCAGGAGATGATCTGATCAACCTCTGCTTTGGTGCGTCCCTTCTTTTCCGCTTTCGCAACATAAAGTGGGTAAACGCTTGCGAAGCTCGTTGTATAGATCCGGTGTTTTGCCATGAGTGCTCCAGCGATGATCGTCATGCACGCAACCATTATCCAGCTCTGACCGCCATACCTGCCCAACCCCAACGGGCAAATCACGCCATATGTTGGTCAATCCTGTTGCATGAAAATAATCCTCTTGCCGCCTAGGTAGACGCACCTTTACAACACACGCATCCTTTCCCGCCAAGAGGGGCGTCGGCCGTCGTCACGAACGAGGGGGAGGTCGCGGTGGACGCGATGATGTCGGCGCGTAATTTTCACGCGGACGAGCGATGTCGTTGCGTACGGTGAAGTCGTGAGGGTTCGACGCCCCGGTGCTGGCGTCAAGTTGGCGGGAGCGAAAGCTTCCAATAACGATGGTGGCAAGAAAGCCGGTCACCAGGACGACCTCGTATAAGCCGTAAAGCCATTGCGCAGGGAATGTCGGAGTGTTCTCCGCTGACCTGTATGCTCGTGTGCGCATCCTTGATGCATCTATTGCACGCGAGACCGCGGGTGCAGCGCGCACCCGGCATTCCCTGCGCCCTCTGATTTCAGAGCGGCAAGGTTTCTTTCAAAACTCCGGGCGCATGGCGCCGCGAGAACGCGGAGCCACGTCGTGCTTGATTGTTGGACAAGTGAATCGCGCGGCAAGTCGTTCCGGCAATCTTGCCGCCGCTTAGCGCAGCCCCTCATACACCATGAAGCCGCGCGCGATCGCGAGTTTTCGCAAGGCGCGGGGCACCAGCCTTTCCGGCGGGTGCAGATAGCGCCACGACGTCAGCCTGAAATCGCTGAGCGTGCCGAGGTCGCCTTCGAACGGCGCCAGCGATCCGGTCAGGCTGATCGGTGCATGGGCGCGGTGGTTGAACGGCAGCAGCAGCAATTCCAGATGCGCTGGTTGGCCTGCTTCCGAGGTCGCGGTGATGCCGGCGATGACGGGCAGCATTTCTTCGGCGACGTAGCTGATGACGTCCTCGATTTCGCGGCGGGCGTCGGGTGCGAACAGTGCCGAGAAGCCGACATCCCTGAGGTCGCGGCCGAGCAGGGCGCTGACCCGCGTTCCCGCCACGCGAAACGGATAGCCGGCGTCGTTGTCATAGGCCAGCACGAAGATGTCGCCGAGCAGTTCGCGCACCGCGCTGGGTTCGATCTCGCTGCGCTCAGGTGCGCGCGCGTCGCCGCGCTGCGCGTTCCAATAGGCGAAGAACTCGCGGCTCGATGGATGTTTCATTGTACGCCTTACCCCGCGCCTGCCTTGCCGGGACAGATCTGTCCCGCTTTCGTGCACGCGCCTTCCCTGGTTGGTTGTGCAGGATGGGCATTGCAGCGTCCATGCCGCCGACGCGATTTGGCCGGTTCGGGCGCGGCTTTGCGTTGTTAACGTTAAATTAACTACGAGCTTGGCGATGGTGCTGCGGCCTGCGTAGGGTGGAACGCATCAGACAGCGCCGGTTTATCCAGATGACCGGGGCGGGTTGGTACACAGGTGGCGCCGAACAAGTTTGGTCATCGCGCGGGGAGGGGTGGGGATGTGATCCCGGCCCCAGGGCGCGAAAAGACCGACAAGACCAGGGAGAGCGTTCTCAGCGCTCTCCCTTTTTCTTTGCCCTTTTTCTTTGCCGATTGTGCACTTGCACAGGGTGGGTAAAGCCGCCTATCTGGACTGATAACCGCCCCCAAAACCACGACGTTAAGGTTCCGGACCCTTGGACTCCCCGAACGAATCCCACCAGGAGTTGCCGCCGGAACCTCCCCGCGAGCCGATCCTGACATTGCCGGGCGCGCTGACGGCCTATGTCGTGCTGATCGCGGTCATTCATCTGCGGGTGCTGCTGCCGCCGGAACTGGAAAACTGGACCATCGACGTCTTCGGCTTCATCCCGAAGCGCTACGATTCCACGCTGCTCGACATCACCTTCCCCGGCGGGAGCGGCGCCAAGGTCTGGACTTTCGTCACCTATTCGCTGTTGCACGCCAATCTCAGCCATATCGGCTTCAACGTGCTGTGGCTGCTGCCGTTCGGCAGCGCGCTGGCGCGGCGGTTCGGTGCTCTCAAATTCTTCGTGTTCATGGCGGTGACGGCGGCGGCCGGCGCGCTGGCGCATCTGCTCACCCATGAACATGCGATCGCGCCGATGATCGGCGCCTCGGCATCGGTATCCGGCACCATGGCGGCGGCGATGCGGTTTGCCTTCGTGCAGGGCAGCTTCCTTTCGTTCAACCGCGGCGATGCGGAAGCAGCAGCCAAGGTTCCCGCTCTGTCGCTGGCCGAAGCGCTGCGCAACACACGCGTGCTCGGATTCCTGGCGGTCTGGTTCGGCGTCAACATCATCTTCGGCGTCGGCGCGATTGCGATCGGTTCTGAAGGCGCCAACGTCGCCTGGCAGGCGCATATCGGCGGCTTTCTCGCCGGCCTGGTGTTGTTTTCGCTGTTCGACCCGGTGCCGCGCGCGGCGCAACATGCTGCAGATGCGTCATCGCCGGACCGATCAGGCCGCGTCTGATCGCCGCTTGCGGCGCGGGGCGATTTCATCCATCATCGCCACAAGTTGTAACGCAAGCCTAAGCCCGCTGTCGTGCATGACAGCCGTGCTAGTGAACCGCGCCTGAAACGAAAACACGCTTGAAGCGAAAACGGCGCGGAACTGTTGATTGAAGACTCGCGAACATGTCGGACCCCTCTTGGGGGGTGCGAACGGATTCAGGGAGGCTACGATGACGGTACGTGCAATTCTCGATACCAAGGGCCATCAGATCCTGAGCGTCGAACCCGACGTCAAACTGGCGGGCGCGGTGAAAATCCTCGGTGAGCGCAAGATCGGTGCTGTGCTTGTCATGAGCCACGGCCGCCTCGAAGGCATCCTGTCCGAGCGCGACATCGTGCGCGTTCTCGGCGAGCGCGGTGCCCGCGTGCTCGACGAACCCGTCAGCGCCGTCATGACCCGCAAGGTCGTCAGTTGCCGGCAGTCCGACACGGTCGCCGGCATCATGGAAATGATGACGCTCGGAAAATTCCGGCATCTGCCTGTCGTCGAGGAGGGGATGGTCGTCGGCCTGATTTCGATCGGCGACATCGTCAAATGGCGAGTCAGGGAATTCGAGACCGAGCAGGAAGCGCTGCGCGATTACATCAAGACGGCCTGAGCGTTCTTCAAGTTCTATTCCTTCATCGCCTGCTCGATGGGCTTTTGCGCTTCGCCTGCCGAGGGCGCCAGAATGCCGATCGCTTCCTGGATCGCGTCGATGGCGCGTTCGGCCGCGCGCGCGCCGTGGGCGATCAGGTCGTCGGCGCGGTGAAAATCGAAAAAGCCGATGTGGCCGATGCGGGGCGAGATCAACAGGTCCGGCGGATCGCCGGCCAGCCGCGCGCGCGTGATTCGGTCCTGCATGATGTTGAAGGCGTCGACCATGACGCTGGAAATGCCCGGCCGTCCGCCGCCGCCGAAGAACTCGCGCTTCATGGCGCGCTCGGCGGAGAAGAATTTACCGAGCCCGCGTTTCGGCGGCTCGGGTTCAAGCTCGGTGTCCGCTGCGGCGGATACCGAGGAGCCGACCGAGGGTCCATGGGAATAGATCGTGGTGGAATGGGTGAAGACGTCGCTGGAGAGATTGGCCGCGATCACGATTTCCGCGCCCAGCGCGCGCGCCACCGATACCGGCACCGGATTGACCAGCGCGCCGTCGACCAGCCAGCGGTCGCCGATCAGGACCGGTGCGAATATTCCGGGCAACGCGTAGGAGGCGCGCATCGCGTCGGCCATGCTGCCATGGGTCAGCCAGATTTCGTGGCCGGTGCGAACCTCTGTCGCGACGGTGGCAAACTTGAGCGGCAGTTCCTCGATCAGGTGCCGGCCCAGGGTGGTCTCGATCTCGGCGGCGAGCTTGGCGCCGCCGATCAGGCCGGAGCCGTTGAGGCGAATATCGAGATAAGAGAGAATGTTTCGCGGCTGCAGGCTGCGGGCCCATTCCTCCAGCGCGTCGAGACGTCCGGCCGCGTAGGCTCCACCGACCACACCACCCATCGAGGTCCCCACCACGACATCGGGAACGATGCCGTGGGTGGCCAGCGTCCTGATGATGCCGATATGGGCAAAACCGCGTGCCGCGCCGCCGCCCAGCGCGAGCCCGATCACCGGCCGGCGGACGGGGCCAAGACCTACCTTGTCCAACTCGACCTTGTCGCGGCCGTCCGAGCCTCTTTGGCCGCGGCCCATCCAATTATCCAACACTAAAACTCTCCTGCGGCCTTACGATATGCGCCGCGACGCGGACCTGCCAGAATCGCCTGCATCCTCACCTGATCTTCACCATGCATGGTTTATGCCCGGCTAAATCGACCTAGGCGGCGATTGTGACTGGACCACGGCCGCTGGATTAACATTGGGCGCTGCGCCGGGTTCCGCCCGGCCGGGGTTGCCAGGGCATGCTGGAGGCTTGAATTTGCCGCGTTTTCAGTGAAAAGCATGGCCATGACTGCGAGGGGTAACGGTATCGGTGGAGGCGGGCGGGCCGGGTGGCCTTTCCGGGCGCTTGCGCTCGCGTTGATGCTTGCTTTTGCCCTGGTTTCGCTGCTGCCGACCCCAGGCTCAGCCCAGATGTTCTCGGACCGGCCACCGCCGGTACCGCCGGCCGCGGTTCCGGACGCGCCGGGCGGGCCTGCGATGAATCTGGCGCCGCCGTCCGGTCCGGCATCGATCCCCAGTCTTCCCGCGCCATTGACCCAGCCCGCCATCGTGCCGCCGTCGATCGCCACGATCCCGCCGGTGACGCCGCCGCCGGGCGCCTCCTCGACCGCGGGCCAGGCGGTGCTGTCGCTGACGGCGCGCTACGGCAAGGACCTGCCGATCATCAGCAACGGGCTGGTGTGGCGGGTGTTCGCGGACAAGCCCGACGAGACCGGCACCTTCAAGATGATCCGCGAGGATCGCGGGGCGACCCCGAACATCGTGCTGCCGCCGGGGAATTACGTGGTCCACGTCGCGCTTGGTCTGGTCAGCGCGGTTCGCGCCGTGAGTTTGAAGTCGGAGACCGATCGCGAATCGTTCGTGCTTCCGGCCGGCGGGTTGCGTATCGAAGGCCGCGTCGGCACCTCGAAGATTCCGCAGAACCAGATCTCGTTCGCGATCTACAAGGGCAGCCAGTTTGAAACCTCCGAGCGCGGTGCGCTGGTGCCCAACGTCGCGGCCGGCGACGTCGCCTTGCTGCCGGATGGCACCTACTACATCATCTCCAACTACGGCGACGCCAATTCCGTGGTACGCTCCGATATCCGCGTCCAGGCCGGCAAGCTGACCGACGTGATCGTCACCCATCGCGCCGCCGTGATCACGCTCAAGCTCGTCAGCGACAAGGGCGGCGAGGCGCTCGCCAACACCGCATGGTCGGTGATCACGCCGGGCGGCGACGTGATCAAGGAATCGATCGGCGCGTTTCCGCGCGTGGTGCTGTCCGAGGGCGAATATCGCGCCATCGCCAAGAACGAAGGCAAGGTGTTTGAGCGGCCCTTCAACGTCGTCAACGGCGTCGACGGCGAGGTCGAAGTCGTCGCGCGCTGATTTCTTCGATCTGGTTTCTTCGCCGGTTGTAATGACGAATCATTTCGCCACTGTCATAGTTTCTAATTCGCACTAACCATCGCGCGACTAAAAACTGTCATAATCGCCACATCGGCGTACCGCTCCCGCAATTTTTACACGGCCTTAAATCCCCGGCTGCACTTGATGCCGCGTGTCGAGCTTAGGCGTAGCGGGGCAGGTCATGGGTGTGGCGAAGAAGTCGTCAGGGGCGGAAAAATTCAACAACGATACGTTTGGCGACGTACCGGTCCTGAAGCGAAAATGGCAGGCGGCGTTGCGTCCGGGCGAAACATTGCCACGCTACGAAGACGTCATGCTCGGCAGTCTCGGGCGGCTGGCGGATCACATCGTCCTGCTCAGGGACAAGGATGGCGCGCTCGCGATCTCGCACACCGGCCGCTACATCCAGCATTGGCTGAATGACACGCGCTGGGACATTCCCTTAAGCGCGCTGCCGCCGGATTGCGCCACCGCGCTCGGCGAGGCGACATCGAGCGCGCTTGCCAACGGCCGTCCCTATCTCGCCTCGGCGCATTGCGTGCGCGACGGGCTGGTGCGGACCTACGACGTGCTGGCGCTGCCGACGTCGTCGCGCTGGGGCGGCACGCTGGTCGGCGCCTATGTCAACGAGCGCGACACGCAATACAATCTGCTCGACACGATCTTTTCCGCGACCGACGAAGGCGTGCTGTCGCTGGCGGCAATCCGGGACGCCAGCGGGCAACCGTCCGATTTCCAGATCGTCCATCTCAATCAGGGTGCGGCGCGCCTGCTGCGGCAGCCGTCGACGGCGCTGCTGTGGCGCCGGCTCGGCCATGGCGGAAGCCTGCTGTGCGCCCCCGAGGTGATCCAGCGGTTGCGCGACATCATCCGCGACGGCAACGGCGGACAGATCGAAATCGACCGTGAAGATCGCAGCCTGCGACTGGGCGTGACGGCGTTCGGCGACATGCTGTCGCTTACTGTCTCCGATGTCACCGCGCTGAAGCGCAGCGAGGTTTCGTTCCGCCTGCTGTTCGACAACAATCCGATGCCGATGTGGGTATTCGATGCCGAGACCACAAAGTTCCTCAGCGTCAACGACGCGGCCGTGCAGCATTACGGCTATAGCCGGGAAACCTTTCTCGGCATGCAGCTTCGCGAGATCTGGCCGGAAGACGAATGGGCAACCCATAGCCAGGCGCTGCAGCATGTCGGCGACGTCTACAACTCCAGCCATGACTGGCGGCACCTCAAGGCCGACGGCAGTGAAATCCACGTGCTGACATTCGGGCGGCGGGTCGCCTTCGACGGCTGCGATGGTTATCTGGTGGCGGTGGTCGACATCACCGAGCGCCGCGAGGCGGAAGCGCGCATCGCCCACATGGCCCACCACGACGGCCTGACCAATCTGCCGAACCGTGACTACTATCAGGATCGCCTTCGCCAGGCGCTGGACCGCGACAGGTCCGGCAGCAAGCGGGTGGCGGTGCTGTGTGTCGATCTCGACCTGTTCAAGAACGTCAACGATTCCTTCGGTCACCCCGTCGGCGATCGCCTGTTGAAGCTGGTGGCCGAACGGCTGAAGTCCGAGGTTCGCGGCGACAATCTGGTCGCCCGGCTCGGCGGCGACGAATTCGCCATCGTGCTGACGTCGGATGTCTCGCCGAACGAGGTGAGCGATTTTGCCGACCGGCTGATTTCAACGCTGAGCCAACGCTACGACATTGACGGCCTCGAGGTCGTCGTCGGCGCCAGCATCGGCATCGCGCTGTCGCCCGGCGACGGCGCGTCGAGCGAGGAGCTGATGCGTAACGCCGACATGGCGCTCTATCGCGCCAAGTCGGATGGCGGCGGCGTGCACCGTTTCTTCGAACGCGAGATGGACCGCCAGGCGCAAAAGCGCCGCGACATGGAGCGCGACCTGCGTCGCGCCTTTGCCAATGGCGAGTTCGAACTGCACTATCAGCCGCTGGTGGATCTCGCCGCCAACCGCATCAGCGGATTTGAATCGCTGCTGCGCTGGCGCAATCCCGACAAGGGCATGATCTCGCCGGCCGAGTTCATTCCGGTCGCCGAGGATATCGGACTGATCGTCCAGCTCGGCGAATGGGTGCTACGCGAGGCCTGTGCGGAGGCGATGAACTGGCCCAGCAATGTCAAGGTTGCCGTCAACCTGTCGCCGGTCCAGTTTCGCAGCCGCAATCTGGTGCAAGTGGTGATTTCGGCGCTGGCGCATTCCGGATTATCGCCGCAGCGGCTCGAGCTCGAAATCACCGAGTCGGTTTTCCTCGCCGAGACCGAGGCCAATCTGGCGATCCTGCATCAGCTGCGCGAACTCGGCGTCAGCATATCGATGGACGATTTCGGTACCGGCTATTCCAGCCTGAGCTATCTCAGAAGTTTTCCGTTCGACAAGATCAAGATCGACCGCTCGTTCGTGAAAGATCTGGCCGAGCGCGAGGATTGCGTCGCGATCGTGCGCGCGATCTCCGGCCTCGGCCGCAGCCTCAATATCACCACGACCGCGGAAGGCGTCGAAACCACCGACCAGCTCGACTGGCTACGCGCCGAAGGTTGCAACGATGTGCAGGGGTTTCTGTTCAGCGCGGCGAGGCCGGCCGCAGAACTCGCGGCGCTGTTGTCCGGTTTTGGATCGCGCACCACGAAGGCGGCGTAAGTCGACGCAACTCGCTGTGTCGCAGCAGCTGGCGGACGGTCAGGCGACCTCGGGCCGCCATGCGATGACGCCTTCCGTCCGCGCCCGCACGTCCGGCGCGGCCAGACAGGAGGCGAGGGCCTCGTAGCCACGCGCGCCTGGATAGGACGCGACGATGGTCGGCGGGCTGTGGTTGGCGGGACAAAAGATGATCGCCTCGTGAATGCCGACGGCGTCGAGATCCAGGATGGCGCTGGAACGCGTGAGAAAGAACAGCGGCTTGGCGTCGGGCGCGCGGCGGCGCAGCCACGCGATCAGAGCTTCCTGGGTCTCGTGATCCAGGCCCTGTTCCAGCATGTCGACGACCGGGATGGCCGATCCTTGCGCCTCGAGCGCGACCAGCAACGTCACCAGTGCTTCCGACGTAGTGGCGCCGTCCTCGACGAGCCAGCCAAGGGTTTGATCGACACGACATTTCAGGGGCGGGTCCGCGTCCAGCGCAGCGCGTGCCTTGGCACCGCCGTCCGCCAAACGCTCCATGCCAAGAAAGATGGCATCGGGCAGGGTTTCAGCGAGACGCTGCGCCAGTCGCGTTTTTCCGCTGCCGAGCGGGCCAACGATGTAGTTGAGTGGCTTGATGTCGCGCAGCTCGAACGGCTCGCCGCCCCAGGGCCACGGCAGATCGAATGCGACAGCGATCGCGGCAGTCGGTTTGATCAGGAGCGCAAGCTCCGCGGTAACGGGCGTCTTGCCGTTGGCGAGATCCGTCCTGACACGGCGAACCTTGTCCGCGACATCGGCGAGTTGATGCAGCCGGCCTTCGATGACGGCCTGGTGCGCGGCAAGCGCGGCCTCCAGGCCGGTCGCGTCGCCTTCCAGCACCCGCGCCACTTGGCCGATGCTGAGGCCGAGTTCGCGCAAGGCGACGATTTCGGCCACGCGGCTCATCTCGTCGGGCCCGTAGACGCGCCATCCTGCCGCGGTGCGCTTCGGAGTGACGAGGCCGCGCTGCTCGTAAAGCCTCAGGGCTTTAGCGGATACGCCGGATCGTTTGGCAGCTTCGGACGGGTGCAGAAATTGTGCGGGAGCGGTCACGAATCACCTCATTGCTGGCAGACCGTGATCCTTATCGGGGTGGCCCCAGGGGACGGGTCAAGAGGGTATTCGCGCCTCCCGGCTATTTCTCCAGCGCTGAACCTAAAACCGCGTCACGATATCCGACAGCATTGGGCGAGGGCGGTCTTCGGCAGGTTTGGCGGTGCCGATGTGGATGAAGCCGGCGAGCTTTTCGTCCGGTTTCAGCCCGAAGCCGTCGAGGACGTCGCGATCGAACGCGAACCAGCCGGTGAGCCAATTGGCGCCGTAACCGAGCGCGGTGGCCGCGGTGACGATGTTCATCGCGCTGGCGCCGGCCGATAGTTCCTGCTCCCACGCCGGCACCTTGGGATGCGGCTTCGTGAAGCTCACCACCGCGATCACCAGCGGCGCATCGATCAACCGGCGCTTCTCGATCTCGATCTCGGCTGCGGGCGCGGCCGGATTCTTCTTCGCAAAAACTTTCGCGATGATGTCGCCGGCGCGGACGCGGGCGTCGCCCTCGAACACGATGAAGCGCCACGGCGTCATCTTGCCATGATCCGGCACCCGCGCGCCGATGGTCAGGATGGTGTCGATTTCTTCTGGCGAGGGGCCGGGACCGCTCATCTCGCGGGGCTTTACCGAGCGGCGGATCTTCAGGAGTTCAAGGGCGTCGGGCACGGAGGTCTTTCTTACGGGATGGCTGTGACCATCAAGATAGGGTGGCCGCAACGCTGCGGAAAGCCGGTTTAGATCGATTGTGACGTGGCTATTTGCGGCCGGCCGGCGCAGGAGCGGCGGGCGGTGGCGGCACGCAATTGATGCTGCCGATGTTGTTCGGACCATATTGGACGAATCCGGTCGCCGTGGTCGGCGAATGCGGTGCCGAGATCGGCAGATAGAGATAGCAGATGGTGCCGTCGACGGGGTCGCGGAGGCGCTGGATTACCGTATCCTGCAACGGCCCGGCGAACTGACGCTCCAGCAGCATCTTGGGCAGCCGGCTCCATTCGGTCGATTCCTGGAATTGCTGTGGGGCGGGCTGTGCAGGTTGCTGCTGGGCAAATGCGGCGTATGGAAAAACCGTGAACCACGCCGCGAGCAGGGCGCCTTGTCGGATCGTCGGGGGCAGGCGAGTTCGGAGCATGCAGGCTTCTAGCCTACTCAGAATTCGACCGCCATACCGGCGCGGCCGATATGCTCGTTGCCGCCGCCGTTGGAATAGCTGCCATAGACCACGGTAGGCACCGCGAGATTGAGCCGATGCGAAACGCCGATGCCGACGCCGCTCTCGCCGCGGTAGTAGCCGGTATTGACGGCAACGGTGGTCTTGCCGGCGGCTGAGGGCATCAACACCGGCGCCACCGCGACAGCGGCGACGATGCCGCGCCGCGCCTCGCGCTGGTTGCTGGTGATCTGATCCTGCAATCCTCCGATCTGCGAACCGATGCCCGCGACGGTGGACTGCAGCTGCCCAACATTGACCGCGTCGGTCGGATTGATGCCAGCGGCGACATTGGTCAGCCGCCGCTCATTGCCGGCCGAACCGAACGATACCGTGTTGGCGACATTGTTGGTCGAGCCGGAGCCGATTGCGACGGAGTTGGCCGCAGTGGCCGAGGCGTTGGTGCCGAGGGCTGCGGAATTCGTGCCTGTTGCGGTCGCGCCGTCGCCAAACGCGGCGCCGCCATTCGATGCGGTCGCGCCGGCGCCAACCGCCACCGAGCCAGTGGCGATCGCGCCGGTGCCGATCGCGATGGCGTTGGTGCCAGTCGACGACGAGTTCAGGCCGACCGCGATCGAACCTGATTGCGTCGCCTGCGCATTGCTGCCGAGCGCAATCGCGTCGGCGCCGGACGCGTTCGCCGCCGGCCCGCTGCTGTTGACGCGGGTATACGCAAGGGTGGCGTTGACCGCGCCGAATGCGCTGCCGATATTATTGTAGGCCGTGCCCTGGATCGTATAGCTCGGCGCGGTCAACTGGCCGTTGACATCCAGGCCGGCGCCGCCGCCGAATGCGGCAGCGACGCGCTGGTTGGCGGTCATCAGCTGGCCGCCGGTGATCGCATCCGTGCTCCCCGTCGCGATGGCGCCATCGGCGACGTTGACGATACGGCGCTCGCTGCCGACCGCGCCGACCGAGACGGTGTTGGCGGCGTTCGCCACCGAACCCGAGCCGAGCGCCACCGAATTAACCGCTGTCGCGCTGCTGCCGGCGCCGATAGCGGTTGTGTTGTTGGCAGAGGCCACCGAGCCGATGCTGAGCGCGACCGAATTGATTCCGGTCGCGGTGGAGCCCTGGCCGATTGCGGTGGCATTCTGATAGGCGGTCGCGGCGAAGCCGACGGCAGTGGCGTTGCTCTCGCGCGCGCCATAGATATTGCTAAAGTCGTTGATGTTGTTGTTGTCGCCGGTGCCGATCGCAACGGATTGCGAGCCGATGGCTTCCGAGCCGGCGCCGAGTGCCGTCGAAGAATTCTCTGCGTAACTGTATTGACCGATGGCGGTGCTGTTGTTGCCGAATGCCTGCGCGCTGGCTCCGAGCGCGGTGGCCTGATCGCCACCGGCGACAGCGGTGTCACCGATCGCCGTGCCGCGCACCGGATTGGCCGCGTTACCAAGCACGCCAGAGACTATGGCGTTCGGACCGCACGCGAACGAGTGCGCCCCGTTCGCAAGGTCGGCGCCGCTGGAGAGGTTGGTGCACACCGATTGAGCCGCGGCGGGTGCCCACCATACCAGCGCAGCGATAGCAGCCGTCACCAGCAGGCTACGGGCAATGGCAATTTCCGAAATACGCATTTTGGAACTCCCGAATTCAGGTTCGGGGGCACTCAAGAAGTATGTTTGACGCTGGAGCCCCCGCTACCGTGACGCAAACCACGCGCGCCCGTCCCGAGCTTAGGGGTAACAGGCAACCGTTTCAAGATGCGGACATTGTCTTGGCGGCGGTGTTGGTTGAATCCGAGCCAACCGCGATGGCGTGGTAGAGGAGGCGTCAAGCCGATGGCGACCGATCCGGTCTGCGTCGGCTGCGCTGAAGGCTGCCGACATGCCGGGCCGCTCAGAACTCGCCCGCATCAAGGCCGACCCGCCCGGGTCATTCCTTCCTGGCCGGCATCTTCGCCGCGCGCTCCAGAAGATCCTTGCCCAGATCTTCCAGGATTTGCCGGGTCGCGAGGAACAGGCTGTGGCCCTGATCGGTCTCGATCGCCAGGGCCACCACTGCCGGCTGGTTGGGATCGGGGATCAATTGATAAGCCCGGATCGGATAGGCCGGCAGTTCCTGTTCGTCGGTGGGCGGGCGTTCAGCCATCAGGCCTCCAGCCGTGCGCGCTTGACGTCCGGCGGGGTTGCTTCCTCGACCAGCGCGGCGATGGCCTCAGCGGTCGGCAACACCGTTTGTGCTTCGCTGCCGAGCCGGCGGATGGAGACCGAATGCGCCTCGGCTTCCTTCTTGCCGACGACGAGCAGCGCCGGGATTTTCGCCAGCGAATGCTCACGGACCTTGTAGTTGATCTTCTCGTTGCGGAGATCGATCTCGACGCGCAGGCCGGCGCGACGCGCGGCGGCCGCGACCACCTTGGCGTATTCATCGCCCTCGGAGGTGATGGTGGTGACGACGGCCTGCACCGGCGCCAGCCAGAGCGGAAAATTGCCGGCGAAATGTTCGATCAGAATGCCGATGTAGCGCTCGATCGAACCGCAGATCGCGCGATGCACCATGACCGGCGCCTTCTTGGAGCCGTCGGCATCGATGTAGAACGCGCCGAACCGTTCCGGCAGGTTGAAGTCGACCTGCGTGGTGCCGCATTGCCAATCGCGGCCGATGGCATCGCGCAGCACATATTCGAACTTCGGGCCGTAGAACGCGCCTTCACCCGGATTGATCGCGGTCTTGATGCGGTTGCTGCCCTTGGCCTGAATTTCCGACAGGACCGTCGCCATCACGCGCTCGGCATGGTCCCACATCTCGTCGGTGCCGACGCGCTTCTCGGGCCGCGTAGATAGTTTGACCGTCAGTTCGCCGTCGAAGCCGAAATCGGCATAGGTCGACAGGATCAGGTCGTTGATCGTGAGGCACTCTTCGGCGAGCTGCGCCTCGGTGCAGAACACATGGGCGTCGTCCTGCGTGAAGCCGCGCACCCGCATCAGCCCGTGCATCGCGCCCGACGGCTCGTAGCGGTGCACGATGCCGAATTCGGCGAGGCGCAGCGGCAGGTCGCGATAGCTCTTCAGGCCGTGCTTGAATATCTGGACATGGCCGGGGCAGTTCATCGGCTTCAGCGCAAACCAGCGCTTGTCCTCGGCTTCGTCGCCGGCCGACTGCGCCGCGAACATGTTCTCGCGATACCAGTCCCAATGGCCTGAAGTCTCCCACAGCACCTTGTCGAGGATCTGCGGCGCGTTGACCTCGCTGTAATCGCCGGTCAGGCGGCGGCGCATATAGGCGATCAGCGCCTGGAAGATGGTCCAGCCTTTGGCGTGCCAGAACACGACGCCGGGGCCTTCCTCCTGGAAGTGAAACAGGTCGAGCTCGCGACCGAGCCGGCGGTGGTCGCGCTTCTCGGCTTCCTCGATCTGCTTGAGGTAAGCGTCGAGTTCTTCCTGCTTCGCGAATGCCGTGCCGTAGATCCGCGTCAGCATCGGGTTGTTGCTGTCGCCGCGCCAATAGGCGCCCGCCACCTTCATCAGCTTGAAGGCGTTGCCGATCTTGCCGGTCGACGACATATGCGGGCCGCGGCAGAGGTCGAACCAGTCGCCCTGGTAATAGATCTTGATCGGCTCGTCGCCGGGAATGGTGTCGACCAGTTCGACCTTGAAGGCCTCGCCCTTGTCGCGGAACACCTGCTTTGTTTTCTCGCGCGACCAGACCTCTTTCGTGAACGGTTTGTCGCGCGCGATGATTTCGCGCATCTTCTTTTCGATCGCGGCAAAATCTTCCGGCGTGAACGGCTCGTTGCGGAAGAAGTCGTAATAGAAGCCGTTCTCGATCACCGGGCCGATGGTGACCTGGGTGCCCGGCCAAAGCGCCTGCACGGCCTCGGCCAGCACATGCGCGGCGTCATGCCGGATCAGCTCCAGCGCGCGCGGATCGTCACGGTTGACGAATTCGATTTTGGCGTCGTGCGAAATTGGATCGTTGAGGTCGGCGACCACGCCATCCAGCGCCATCGCAACCGTGCGCTTGGCCAGCGACGGCGAGATGCCCTTGGCGATCTCCAGCCCGGTAATGTCCTTTGGAAATTCACGCTTTGCGCCATCGGGGAAGGTGAGGGCGATCTTCGTCTCGGGTTCGGCCGGCTTCAAGTTCGCAAGGCCATACTGGAATCCCGGGGCAGGCGTGTTCTGGTCAGGCATGTTGATCTCCTCGTGCTCACTCCTGCGAACGAGCGCAGGTAAGCGGAAGCAGGGGTATAGCAGGGGATTCGGCTCCTGCAATCGGGCAAAATCGAGAAAATCGCGTCCTGACATGCGTCGTAAACGTGGCCGCCTGCTTTCGCTGTCACGTGAAATGCCCCCGTCCACCAACGGTTGCGGGACTGGCGTGCATTGTCTAGCTTCGCTACCTGTGTTTCCGTTGCGCCACCGCCTGATCGTGCAGGTCCGATGATATCCCGCTTCCTCTTCGCCGCCGCCTTGCTGCTGGTTCAAAGCCCGCTGCGCGCCGAACCGTCGGCGGCCGAAAAGCACGGGTTTGCGCCGAGGCTGATCATTTACAATGCCAAGGGCGCGCCCGATTCATGCGGCCCGGGCTGCGATCGCTGGATTGCGGTCGAGGGCGAAGTCGATGCCGGTGCAGGTGCGCGCATTCGTCGATTCCTGGCCGATGCCAAGGATACCAGGCGCCCGTTCTATTTCCACTCGCCGGGCGGTGCGGTCGAGCAGTCCTATGTCATCGGCCGCCTGCTGCGCGGCCGGAAGGCGATCGCCCGGGTGGGGCGAACCCTCGCGACGGCGTGCGCGGGCGGAACCCAGGTCGATGCGGCCTGCCTCAAGATCAAGACCGCCGGTGGCGAGGTCGAGGCCGAACTCAACACCCGCAATGCGATGTGCAATTCGGCCTGCAGCTATCTGTTTCTCGGCGCCACCACCCGCGAGGTCGCGCCCGATGCGGTGGTCGCAGTGCATAATTCCAAGCTGACACTGGTGGTCCACGGACAGCCCCCGCCGCGGCTGGTCGCGGAATTCAGGGAGCGCGGCATGGCGAAAGCCGACCGCGAGCGCGCGGCCTTCGTCGTTTCCATGGGCATCAGCCGCAAACTCGACGATCTCATCAAGACCGTGAAATTCGAGAGTATTCACGCCCTGACCCGGACCGAACTCTATCGCTTCGGCATCGATACACGCGCCCTGCCGGAAACGGCGTGGACGCTGGAAGCCGCGACGCGTCCCTATGTCCGCAAGGTCGCCGTGGCGAAACAAGGCGATGGCGGATCGTTTCGGGCGATGGAGTGGCGCCTGTTCTGCGAGAACGGAAAGCGTGCGCGGCTGATGTTTGTCCGGGAATCCGATCCCGGCGCCGCAACCATCAGCACGGTGATGATGATGGCGGGCACGGAAAAGTCCGTGGCCTTCGGAAAATTCCCCGCGCGCGTCGGCAAATATGAAGTCTGGAGCGAAGTCGTCGCGCTTGACGCCATGGAGGCAATCCTTGCGGCCCCGCGCCTGCAAATGGGGGAGGGCACCCAGGCGGCCGAAGGCAAGGCCAACCTCGCGACATTCGACATCGACACGGTTGGCCTCGGGACGTCGTGGTCGCAGCTCCTGACATCGTGCCCCGCGACCGGCGCCCGCCCGGCGGCGTCAACCAACCTCAACGCAGCTCCCGCCAGGTAGACCGCCGAGGCGGACAAGACCTGCGATCGACCGCGTGGCATGCATTTGGATGCAGTTGCATTAAAATCGCCAGCTGATATACGCGCGGCGTGAAACGCTTTGCTCCCACCGCCTTGATGCTCGGCAACATCGTCACCGGCTGTTCGGTGATCGCGCCGGCCGGCATGCTCCCGGAGTTGTCAGGTGATCTCGGCGTCAGCGTTGCCACCGCGGGGCTGCTGATCACCTTCGGTGCGATCGTGCTGTGCATCGATTCACCGCTCACGGCGTGGCTGACATCCAGGATCGATCGCCGCAGCTTGCTGGCGGCGACGCTGCTCGCGCTCGCGCTTACCAATGCCGCCTCGGCCTTTGCGCCCGACTACACCAGCCTGCTGGTCATTCGGCTCGTCATGCTGGCGGTCGGCGCGCTCTATACACCGCAGGCCGCCGGGACCGCAGCCCTGATCGTGCCCGAGCAAAAACGCGGCAGCACCATCGCCTACATCTTTCTCGGCTGGTCGCTGGCGGCCGCCATCGGCCTGCCGCTGATTACGTTCGCCGCCAGCCGTTATGGCTGGCGCGTGGCCTATGGCGGCATCGGCGCGCTGGGTGGCCTGAGTTTTCTGCTGCTGGCGTGGCGCCTGCCGGGTGGGCTGGTGGGCACGCCGGTCGACCTCAGGACATGGGCCGCGGTCGGCCGCAACCGGATGATCTTGCTGTTGCTGATGATCACGACTTTGCAGATGTCCGGCCAGTTCGTGGTGTTCACCTTCATGGGGCCGCTACTGGCAAAACTGACCGGGGCGGGGCCGGACGCAATCGGGCTGGCGTTCGCGTGTTACGGCGTGTGCGGTTTCATCGGGGTTGCCGTCGCAAGCCGCATCGTCGATTCCTGGGGCGCCTGGAAAACCTCGGTGCTGTTCACGGTGTTGCTGCTGGCGGGCGTTTTCGGCTGGGCGCTCAGCGCCGGCTTCTATCCGCTGATGGCGGCATCCGTCGCGATCTGGGGATTGGGCTTTGCGTCCACCAATTCGATGCAGCAGGTGCGGCTGGTCGGTGCAGCCCCCGCGCTCGCCTCGGCCTCGGTGTCGCTCAATACCTCGGTGCTCTATGTCGGACAGGCGGTCGGGTCCGCGATCGGCGGCTGGCTTTACGCGCACGATCTGCTGCATGCCGCAGGTTACGTCGCCGCGGCCTTTGTCGCGCTGGCGCTGATGCTGATGATTTTGACCAAACCCAAGAAAATCTAGTCGGCGATCCGCGTCAGGATCGCCTTGAAGTGGACGCCGGGCAATTGCAGCGCGGTGCCCTCGAAATCCACCATGCCGCCATGGTCCGCGCCCTTCAGCGTCAGCGTGATCATGTCGATTCCAAATAGCGGCTTGAACGCCGGATCGGCGTTGTGGCGCTGCGTCGTCACCTTGACCTGAATGCCGTCGCCCTTGTCGGCGTAGCTGCCGATGAACGCGAACGCCGAATTGCCGCCCCTAAGCTTGCCGTTGATGGCGTAAATCACGCCGGAGCCGGTTCCATGCACGGTATGAAATTCAACTTTGTATAGACCTTCTTGCAAAACCCATCCCCGGAAGTTCTGTCCCCACACGGCGGCACCCTATGGCGCGAGCAGGTGTCGAACAATGCGGCGTGAAGCGAATCACGCGGCCATCAACATCACATTTTCAGCAGCAGGCATTGGAACCCGGTGGATGTCGCTATGCCGACATAGCATGTCAGAATGGAACCTGGGTTTGACCAGCCGTCTGGTTCTAACGGTATGATAGGAAGGTGAATGCGATGTGTCGGCGTGCTCGAACGCGATCAATGGTTCGCGTTCGGGAATGCGATTGATGGTTCGCATTCGGGAATGCGATTGATGGTTCGCATTCGGGAAACGCCGATCAGCGGTTCACGGCCGAGGGTCCGGTCGCCACTCGGGTGAACGCGGGCGATTCGGACATCTTCACCAGCACTTCCCGGACCGGATTTTCGGTCCAGGCTTGCGTGACGTAATCGCGATGGGTGATGCCGGTGGGCGTCTGCACGAACACGACGCTGCCGGGCCGCAGCGGTCCGTCCATGCTCTCGGTGACCGTGATGCCTTTTCCGCGGAGCATCTCGATCAGTTCCCGGTCACGCGGCTTGGTGTAGCGGGTGTAGGAACTGACGAAGAAGCCGGAGCGATTTTTCTCGATCCAGCCCGCGAACTTGTCGAGTTCGCCATAGACGGCATCGAGCAGGAACACGCCGCGGACACGGTTGGGGATACCGCCGACCTCGAGGCTCCAGGCGGTCGGCAGGAAGCCGCCGCTATAGCCGACGATCACGATCGGCATGTTGGCAAACGTTTGCGCCGACTTCGGATCGCCGTAGAGACGGGCAAGGTGGCTGGCTGACTCGTCGATGAAGCGCTTGAAGCCGCCGGGCTGCCAGAACTTGCCGGCGCTGGAATCGGCTGCGTTCACCGCAAGCTGCGGCGCGAGCAAGACGGCGTTGACGCCTGAATCCGAAATCTGTTGCGGCACCAGCTGGCGATCACGAACGTCGCGCTCGAGGGTCGCACCGTTGCCGTGGAAGAACACCACGATCACGCCGGGCTTGCGGGCATCGAACGTCTCGGGGACGTGCACCAGCACGCGGCTGTCGTTGTAGGTCTCGTCCTGCCAGTAGACCCGGCCGCCATAGCTGCGATGGCCCTTGCGCTCGCCGCTGGAGGCGTTGAGGAACGGCGCATCGGAGCGCGGGTTGTTGCCGAAATAAGGGAAGGCGGAGGATTTCATGCTGACCAGCGTGGTCAGTTCTTCGCGCTCGGTCTGCCTGGGCAGGGTCAGGGTCGGGTTCAGCGACGCCACCCGGACCGGCTCGGTGCGAACCGTACGCTGGGGCGGCGCGAGAGCGACCTGCCTCTGGACTTGCGTAAGGCTTTCTTTGGCGGTCGGGAAGCGGTCCTTGAATTGCGGCTTGGGGAAGCGTTCCTCAAAATTGTCGCCGGTGCCTTGACCAGTGCGTTGACCAGTGCCTTGGGTGTTCGCCGCCAACATGCCGGCGCTCGGCGCCTTGCCGCATTGAACCAGGACGAACGACAGCGGCACAAACAGCGCAGCGATCGCAACCCAGCGCCACCGAACGGGCAAGATGTGATGAACGGGCAGGGCATGACGACGCGTGCCCGGACGAAACGCCGGGTCGGAACGATCAACAATCGGGAATTTCGGATTAGCTCCGACCATCCACCCCTTGCCCCAAGAAACCACCCAAGAGATCCACCCAAGAGATCCACCGGGTAACCGGCGTATGCTCGCACGTGTTCAGGCGACGTTAAGCTTCCGGAAAAACTCCCCATCCGGAAGCCTTTAGAGGACCACGAAATCGTGTCGCGATTGTGGGCCTGGCACGCGCTTTTCGCAATGTCGCACCGCGGCAGACGCGGTCGCAATGTCGCGATGGTATTCAGGCACCTAAATCTTGCCATGATTTAAATCATTGTTAACGCTGCTTGAATTGGGAGGCGGCAGCCTCCACCATGAAACGGCTCCGGCGTGCGGCGCTGAAGGTACGGTCGATATGGCGGCATCAGATACGGGAAGCGCGGCTTTGACCGGACCGCTGCCCGGGAGCGGCTCGACCGTCTCGGTCATGGTCGCCACTGCAATCGTCGTCGCCGACATGGTGGGCGTCGGCGTCTTCACCAGCCTCGGCTTTCAGGTCAAGGACATCCCCTCCGGCTTTTCGATCCTGCTGCTGTGGACCGTCGGCGGCGTCGTCGCTTTGTGCGGGGTGTTTTCCTACGGCGAACTCGGCGCCATGTTCCCGCGCTCGAGCGGCGAATACAATTTTCTCGGCCGGGCCTATCACCCGGCCTTCGGTTTTGTGGCGGGCTGGGTGTCGGCCACCGTCGGCTTCGCGGCGCCGGTGGCGCTGGCCGCGATGGCGTTCGGCGAGTACGGCAAGTCGGTGTTTCCCGACGCGCCGCCGCTGCTGCTTGCCGTCGGCGTGGTCTGGCTGGTGTCGCTGGTGCAACTCACCGGCATCCGGCACTCATCGACCTTTCAGTTGATCGCGACCATCCTGAAGGTATTGCTGATCACGGCCTTCCTGGTCAGCGGATTTGTGATCGGCACGCCGCAGCCCATCAGGTTCGCGCCGTCCTCGTCGGATCTGGCCTATATCGCCAGTGCGCCGTTCGCGATCAGCCTCGTCTTCGTGATGTATTCGTTCTCCGGCTGGAATGCAGCGACCTACATCATCGGCGAGGTGCACATGCCCGAGCGCAACGTGCCGCGGGCGATGCTGACGGGAACGCTGATCGTGCTGGTGCTGTATGTCGCATTGAACGCGGTGTTCCTGCACACCGCGCCGATCGACAAACTGGCGGGACAACTCGACGTCGCCCGGATTTCCGGCAGCTATATCTTCGGCGAGGTCGGCGGCCGCATTGTCGGCGCGATGATCTGTTTCGGATTGATCTCCTCGATCAGTGCGATGATGTGGATCGGGCCGCGCGTGATGATGACGATGGGCGAGGACATTCCGGTATTGCGGGTGTTCTCGGTCAGGTCGACCGGCGGGGCGCCGGCTTACGCCATCCTGTTTCAGCTGGTGGTCGCAACCCTGATGCTGTTCACGCGCAGCTTCGAGGCGGTGCTCGATTTCATCCAGTTCGCGCTGCTGTTCTGTTCGTTCTTCTGCGTGCTCGGCGTCATCAAGCTGCGCATCACGCGGCCCGACCTGTCGCGGCCCTGTCGTGCTTGGGGATACCCGGTGACGCCTGTGGTTTTCCTGCTCGTGACCGGCTTCATGATGTACTATCTCTTGACGCAGCGCCCGCTGCAGTCGGCCCTTGGTATTTTGATCATGCTTTCGGGACTTTTGATCTACGCGGTTTTCCGCAGGCGGGCAGGTCCCGTGGTCGCATCTTCGGGTCGTGAATGAGCATGATGCAGTCGGTAAGAGTTGCAACGCTGGCGGCCGCGGTTTTGCTTGCGGCCGCATTTCCCGCTCGCGCCGCCGACACGGCGAGCGCGGACGACACCGCGAAGTTTCTGGCGGGCATGATGCCGTCGGCTGACTCACCCCTGACGCCGCTGACCAGGGATCCGTCCTGGCAGCGCCACGCAAAATTCTTCGATTCCGCCTTCGCCCAGCTCGAGCAGCGGCAGCTTTCCCGGATCCACGCCTGGTCGGACGCCAATCTGGCGGCGCCGCGGCCGACCATGTTCTACATGTTCTCAGGGCCAGACTTTCTCTACGCCAATGCCTTCTATCCGAAGGCGACGACCTATGTGCTGAGCGCGCTGGAGCCGCCGGGCTCGGTGCCTGACCTCGCGAAACTGCCCCGCGGTGGCGTCGGCGCTGCGCTCTACAACGTCGAACACTCCATGAGTTCGATCCTGAGCTTCAGCTTTTTCATCACCAAGCATATGAAGGTCGATCTGCATGCGGGCCAGATCGGCGGCACGCTGCCGGTGCTCTATGTATTCCTGGCGCGCTCGGGCAAGACGATCAAGTCCGTCACGCCGGTCGCGATCGACGATCAGGGCGCGGTGCATAGCGGCGGCGAAAATCCCGGCCCCAACGCGGCGCGCGGTGCGCGCATCGTGTTTTCCGGCTCCGATGGGGTGGAAAAGACGCTGTATTATTTCTCGACCGATCTCTCCAATCCCGGCGTCAAGGCCAGCGGCTTCCTGAAGTTTTGCGCGACGCTTGCGCCCGGCAACAGCCTGCTCAAGAGCGCGTCCTACCTGCTGTACTCCGGCAGCTTCACCACCACGCGCGACTTCATCCTCGCCAACAGCGCCACCGTCATCCAGGACGATTCCGGAATTCCGCTGACCTATTACAGCGCGAAGAAATGGCGCTTCTTCCCGTTCGGCCGCTATGCCGGACCGATCAGCGAATTTCCGGGACGCTACCAGGAGTCCTACGCGGAATTGTTCCGGCGCGCGCAGCCGATCGATTTCGGCATCGGCTATCGCTGGCGGACCCATGAATCGAATTTGCTGCTGTCGGTGCGGCTGCCGGACGACGGCTCTGCTGCCCCCGAGGCGGCTTCGTCGAACGAGCCGCCGCCGCCACGGTCGCGAAAACCTCGGCCGCCGACGCCCGTCGGGCCGCAGCCCAGAAGTGGCGGCTTGTTCTGGTTCCGCTGACGGCAACGACCATCGCCGCTGCGGTTACCACCGCGCGCTGCGATCACCATCGCACGCTTTGGCTGGGCACGATGAAGGCCGTTGTGCTCTGCGGTTGGGAACTGCCGTCGAAGTAATGCCAGGCGGCAACGATCACGACGAGCAGTGCGAGGATCGCCAGCAAGTCGATCTGCCGGGGATCCTGACCGTGATGGCTGATTTTCCAGCGCATTGTTTTGTCTCCTCCCGAGGGAGCATCAAAACAATGTACAACGGGAACCAAAGTTCCGCGCGGGGCTGATGCGAACGGATCAGGCGTTGACGCCGCGCCAGCGCCCGTAGCGCCACGGCAGATACCAGCGCGCGCCGGCGGGCCTCGCCTGCGGTACGTTATCGATGCCGGAGGTGCCCCAGGGCTGGCAGCGCAGAATCCGCGCCAGCGTCATCCATCCGCCGCTCCACAATCCGAAACGCTCGATCGCTTCGTCGCCATAGACCGAGCAGGTCGGCAGGTGCCGGCAGTTGTAGCCGACCAGCGGCGACAGCGTATGCCGGTAGATCCAGATCAGCGCGCGCCCGGCGTTGCGCGGCAGGCGTCGGACGCCGTTGGCGCAATTCGCGCAGTGTGAAGAATCCGGTGATAATTGATTCAATGGATGGTTCCTGGGCAGCGTGCTGCAATCATATGCGTAGATTTGCGGGGTTCCAGAGCAGGAACCGGATCGTCGCAGATATTTGCGCCACACTCAGCAAAATATCGGCCGTCTTTGATGGCAGTGCAGCAAAGGTTCTATGGACGACCGCGATTCGCACAGCTACCGTTTTGATAACGCTTGGGTGACAGAATCATGAAGCGTTGAATTGGGGTCGTTGCCGCTGCTCGTCTACGGGGCTTGGGGAAGGAACCGAATTGAGGTCTGCAAGGTCGCTGAAACTTCGCGGCTGGGCGCTGTCAGGCGCCACCGCCTTAGCTCTCCTCGTGCCCGGCGCGATCACGACGCTGGGCAATTCGGCACATGCCGGCGTCACCCTCGAAGAACGCAAATTGCCGATGCACTTCAGCTGGGTCGCGTGCCAGCCCGACTGCAAGGGCTGGGTCTCGGCCGTCGGCATCGTCACATCTGAGAGTCCCAGGGAGTTCGACGAATTCGCGCGCGGTCGCCAGTTGGGCGGCGCGACCATCGTGCTGGATTCCAGCGGCGGTTCGGTCAACGATTCCATTGCGCTCGGACGGCGTTTTCGCGGCCTCGGCGCGCAGACGACGATCGGAGTCACGGTGCGGACGCAGACCGCGCAGGGTGAGCGCGCCAGCGTGGTGCCGGAAGCCTGGTGCGAGTCGATGTGCGTGTTCCTGCTGCTGTCGGGCAAGACCCGTTACGTGCCGGAGGCCGCGCATGTGCGCGTGCACCAGATCTGGATGGGCGATCGCGCCGACGATGCCAAGGCGGCGAGCTATTCCGCGCAGGACCTGATGATCGTCGAGCGCGACATCGGCCGTCTCGCCAAATACACTTTTGACATGGGCGGCGCCGGCGATCTGCTGTCGCTCGCGCTCAGCGTGCCGCCGTGGGAAGATCTGCACGAATTGTCGCGCGACGAATTGCGGCTGACCAATCTCGCCACCACCGAGGCGGTCGCCGACGTGCTGCCGCACGACACCGTGTCGACGCCGATGGCCGAGCTGAAATCAAAGCCGACCCAGGATCGCTTCGTCAGTTCCGCAGTCGAAGGCGATGCTGTGCCGCAGCCCGTGAAAGCGACCAAGACCGCCGAGGCTGTGGTGCCGACCGGTGGCGCGGCGACGACGCCGGTTCAGGCGCAGAAGTAGGTCCTCGTCATTCCCCGGTGCGCGATTGCGCACCGGAGGATGCGCCGCTTGGCGCAGGCCCGGAATCCATACGCATTATCGTGGTTATTGATTCCGGGCTCGCGCTTCGCGCGCCCCGGAATGACGGGCCCTACGCCGATGCCGGCTGCTTGGCCCGGGCTTCGATCTGGCCGATGGCGTCGACCACGGCGTCGAAGGTCAGCATGGTCGAGGCATGGCGCGCCTTGTAGTCGCGCACCGGCTCCAGCAGGCCGATGTCGGCCCATTTGCCCTCCGGGGGCCCGCCGTTTTCCTTCAGCATCTTGCGCACGGTTTCGCGCAGTTCACGCAGTTCGCCGGCGGTCGAGCCGACGACATGGCTTGCCATGATCGAGGAGGAGGCCTGGCCGAGCGCGCAGGCTTTGACGTCGTGGGCGAAGTCGGTGACCACGGGCCCGTCCATCTTGAGGTCGATTTTGACGGTCGAGCCGCACAGCTTGGAATGGGCGGTGGCGCTGGCATCGGGGTCGGGGAGGCGGCCGAGGCGGGGGATATTGCCCGCCAGTTCGATGATCCGCTTGTTGTAGATGTCGTTCAGCATAGATCGAGGTCCCGGGCAGGCCTGCAGAAGCGCCCTTGGCGGCAGGGTTTCACCGTCCTATATGTGGACAGGAACGGCGGAAAAACAGCCCGGCCGTTTTGCCGAAGGCGCCCGAAATGGATACTCATTCGGTCGCTAACCTATACCAGGATGGGACTCAGGCGTCCGGCGCTAAAACCGCCCCGTCTGCCCGGTGACACTCCGGTCTCCAAGGGCCGGTCGAACGGAGAAGACATGGACGCGCTGATCAAATCCCTCCGCCCCGATATCAAGGCGCCCGACGTGGCGCCGGAAACCCGCCCCGCCGAGCTCGATCCCGCCGAATTCCTCGCTGCTGCCGTCCGTGCCGATCAGCCGCGGCCGTCGCGCGCCGAGGCCGAACAGGCGGTGCACACGCTGCTGAGCTATATCGGCGAGAACCCCGCCCGCGAGGGCCTGCTGGATACCCCGCGCCGGGTGGTCGAGGCCTTCGACGAACTTTACCAGGGCTACCACCAGTGCCCGGCCGAGGTGCTCAACCGCACCTTCGGCGAGACCGCGGGCTATGACGATTTCGTCCTGATCCGCGACATCGAATTCACCTCGCAATGCGAGCATCACATGATGCCGTTCTACGGCAAGGCGCACATCGCCTATACGCCGGTCGAGCGGGTCGTGGGATTGTCGAAGCTGGCGCGGCTCACCGATATTTTCGCGCGCCGGCTGCAGACCCAGGAACATCTGACCGCGCAGATCGCGGCCGCCGTCGACGAAATTCTCAAACCGCGCGGCGTTGCGGTCGTGATCGAGGCGGAGCATACCTGCATGTCGGTGCGCGGCGTCGCCAAGCACGGTGCGACGACGTTCACCAGCCGCTATACCGGCATGTTCCGCGACAATCCGACGGAACAGGCGCGTTTCCTGTCCATGGTGCGAGGGCTGCGCTGACCCTCGCTTTCGATTTTCGCGAGGGCTGCCCGTGTCGACTTCTGCAGAACCAAATGACCGCGAGGAAGGGCTGGCATTCCAGCCCAAATTCGACGCGTCGGGTCTTCTGACCTGCGTCGCCACAGACGCTGTGACCGGCGACGTGCTGATGGTCGCGCACATGAACGAAGAGGCGCTGCGCAAGACCGTCGCCAGCGGCGAGGCCTGGTATTACAGCCGCTCGCGCCAGGCGCTGTGGCGCAAGGGTGAAAGCTCCGGACATACCCAGCGCGTGATCGAGATGCGGATGGATTGCGATCAGGACGCGATCTGGATTCGGGTGGAACAGGTGGGCGCGGCCTGTCACACCGGGCGCCACTCCTGCTTCTATCGCAAGATCGACGCGGCCGATGGCGACACACGGTTGTCATTTGTCGATGCGGACCGACACTTCGATCCGACCAAAGTCTATCGCAAATAGATTCAACTGATCCATCCGCGAATGACGCAGCTTCGCGGTACGAGTTGCGTTGCCTCCGCCGATGCGATGTGTAAAAGTTCCGTCTCGTTGTTGAGATGGGGTCGCGACGGTGATGCGCCGATTTTTACCGATATTCGCCCTTCTTGCTTCCATCGCGCTGCCGTTGGACGCCGCAGATGCCCAGGAGCAAGCGCCCGATACCATGGCCGCGCGCGTGCTCGCCTGCGCATCCTGTCACGGCGCTGAAGGCGAGGGCACCAGCGACGTCTATTTCCCGAGGCTGGCGGGCAAGCCCGCAGGCTATCTCTATAATCAGCTGGTGGCGTTCCGGGACGGACGGCGCAAATACCCGCCGATGAACTATCTGCTGGATTTTCTGCCTGACGAGTACCTGAAAAAGATCGCCGAACATTTCGCCTCGCTGCGGCCGCCGTTTCCGCCGCCGGCGGTTCCGACTGTCAGCAAGGAAATCCTCGCGCGTGGCGAATCGATCGCGACGCAGGGCGATCCGCAGCGCGGCTTGCCGGCCTGCGCGGGCTGCCACAGCCCGACCTTCGGCGGCATGGAGCCGGCCATCCCCGGGCTGCTCGGCCTGCGCGCCAGCTATATCAGCGCGCAACTCGGCGGATGGCGCTACGGCACGCGTACAGCGGCCACACCTGACTGCATGCAGATCGTCGCTGGCCTCCTGACCGAAGACGACGTCAAGGCAGTGGCTGCGTACCTGTCGTCGCGCCCGGCGCCGTCGGATCCGTCCTTTGCCAAGCACGGCAGCCTGCCAATGCCACTGGCATGCGGCAGTGAGCCGAAGTGAAAGGGAGATCGCACAAGATGCCCAAAATCTTGAATGCTCTGCTCCCGGTCTTCGCCGCGTTGCTGCTGATCGGCGCGACTCCGGCGATGGCGCAGGATGCGGCGCTGTTGAAGAAAGGCGAGTATCTCGCCCGCGCCGGCGACTGCATCGCCTGTCACACCGCGCGTGAAGGCAAGACCTTTGCCGGCGGCCTGCCGATGAAGACGCCGTTCGGTACGATCTACACGTCCAACATCACACCCGATCCGCAAACCGGTATCGGCATGTGGACCTCAGACCAGTTTTTCCAGTTGATGCATAACGGGCGCTTTCCCGATGGCGGGCTGGTCTATCCGGCGATGCCGTTTGGCTCCTACACAAAAGTGACGCGCGAGGACAGCGACGCCATCTTCGCTTACCTGCGCTCGATCCCGCCGGTGAAGCAGCGCAACCGCGAGCACGATCTGAAATTTCCGTTCAACAACCGCTCGCTGATCCTCGGATGGCGCACGCTGTTCTTCAGGGAGGGTGAATACAAGCCGGATGCGACCAAATCAGCCGAGTGGAACCGGGGCGCCTATCTGGTCGAGGGGCTCGGCCATTGCGGCATGTGCCACACCGCGATCAATGCGCTCGGCGGCAGTTCGGAATCGCAGGCCTTCGAAGGCGGCCTGATTCCGATGCAGAACTGGTACGCGCCCTCGCTGACCTCGAACAAGGAGGCCGGCCTTGGCGACTGGACCATCGAGGAGATCTCCGACTATCTGCGCAAGGGCGTCTCGAAGCGCGGCGCGGTCTACGGGCCGATGGCCGAAGTCGTCTACAACAGCCTGCAATATCTCAACGACGACGACACCCGCGCGATGGCGATCTATCTGAAGAGCCTCACGCAGGGCACCTCGCCGGAGAAGCCGGTGGCGCCGCTGCCGTCGGCGGAAAGCAGCCTGCTGCTCAGCCTGGGCAAGCAGATCTACGACCGCGAATGCGCCAGTTGCCATGGCGCGGTGGGGCTCGGCATGCCGCCGCATTACCCGCCGCTGGCCGGCAACCAGTCGATCCAGATGGTCTCCGCCGTCAACGCGATCCGCATGGTGCTCAATGGCGGCTATCCGCCGGGCACCGCGGGCAATCCGATGCCCTATGGCATGCCGCCGTTTGCGCACCAGTTGTCCGACGACGAGGTCGCGGCCGTCGTGACCTACATCCGCACCTCCTGGGGCAATCGCGGCGAGCCGGTCTCGGCGCGGCAGGCCAATGAACTCCGCGCGGCAACGCTGAACTGAGGCGCGTCATGATAAATTCGTCCCCGCCGCAGGCGACCACGCTGGGCTCCGAGGAAGAGCGCGTCGATGCCATCGTGCGTTCCGGTCCCGGCGGTGCGGTTGCTGTCGCAGGCATTGCGACCGCAATCGTGATCGCATTGTGGTTTGCGTTTTACCTGTTCGTGTTTCTGCCGCGGAGCGTGTGAGCATGACGGCAGAGACAGACCACGGTATCGGCGAAGCCGTCGCGGCCCGCATCGAGCGGCGATGGGCCACGTTGTCGATCGTGATCGTCGGCGTTCTCGTCGGAATGGCGACCTACATCGGAATCCATCAGGCAACGATGCCGCAGGGTCATGTCGAGACCGCCGATCCCAAGACGCTGCATCTCGCCGGCGAATTCGTCGAAAGCAATCTCGGTAGCTCCGTCGAGGCCGACGGCTCCGTGACCGTGCGCGCGATCGGGCAGCAATATTCCTTCACGCCGCAATGCGTCGTGGTGCCGTTGGACACGCCGGTCAAGTTACGTGCCACCAGCGCGGATGTCGTGCATGGCCTGCTGATCGAGGGCACCAACATCAACACCATGCTAGTGCCGGGCTACATCTCCGACCTGCCGGTGCGCTTCAAAACGCCGGGCGATCACGTGATGCCGTGCCAGGAATTTTGCGGCATCGGCCATCAGGGCATGTGGGGCAAGGTCAAGGTGGTGGACAAGGCTGCCTTTGCGAAGCTTGCGGCGGCAAAGCGGAGGCTGACCTGTGTTGACTAACAAGCGGCTCATCCTCTCTCATTTCTGGCTCGCCTTCATCGTGTTCGGCGCGGCGCTGGTGCTCGGCGCCTGGCAGATGTTCGTGCGCAGCCCGCTCAACGCCTGGCACTTCAATCCGGAATTCTACTATCGCTCGGTCACCGCGCACGGCTCGGCGATGGGCTATGTGTTTCCGACCCTGGTCGCGATGGGCTTTGGCTATGCGATCACGGAATCGGCGCTGGAGAAGCCGCTGGTTGGCCGGCGCTGGGCGTGGGCCGGGTTTTTTCTGGTCGCTATCGGCGCCGTGGTGGCGATGATCCCGGTGTCGCTGGGCTTAGCCTCGGTGCTGTACACGTTCTACCCGCCGATGGTCGGCAATCCATTCTACTACATCGGCGTCGTCATGGTCGTGGTCGGCTCATGGATCTGGGTCGCGCTGATGTCGATCAACATGGCGATCTGGAAGCGCGAGAACCCGGACAAGCCCGTGCCGCTGGCGATGTTCGCCAATGTCGCCGGCTCCTGTCTCTGGGGCTGGACCGCAGTTGGCGCCGCTCTGGAAATCATCTTCCAGATTCTTCCCGTCGCGCTCGGCCTGCGATCGACGATCGATGCCGGGCTGGCGCGTGTCTTCTTCTCCTGGACGCTGCACGCCATCGTCTATTTCTGGCTGATCCCGACCTACATCGCCTATTACACCATCTTCCCGCGCGCGATCGGCGGCCGGCTCTACAGCGACGCCATGGCGCGGATTTCCTTCATCCTGTTCG
>JBBRSX010000018.1:0-59349 GCA_038244925.1 Hyphomicrobiales bacterium
GACAATGGCGACCGTCAAGGAATTGAAGGCGACCGCGCGTCCGCAGATCGGCAAGGGGGCCGCCCGGGCAGAGCGTCGCGCCGGGAGAGTTCCCGGAGTGATCTATGGTAACAACCTGCCCCCCACGCCGATCTCGGTCGACGATGCCGAACTGCGCCTGCGCATTCAGGCCGGCCGGTTCCTCACCACGATTTACGACATCGATCTCGAGGGCAAGAAGCACCGCGTGATTCCGCGCGACTTCCACCTCGATCCGGTGCGCGATTTCCCGATCCATGTCGACTTCATGCGGCTCGGCGAAGGCGCGACCATCCGCGTCAGCGTTCCCCTGCACGTGGTGAACGGCGAAGCCTCGCCGGGCGTCAAGCGTGGTGGCACCGTCAACATCGTCACCCACACCATCGATCTCGAATGCTCGGTCGACAACATTCCGCAGTACATCGAGGCCGATGCCAGCACGCTGGAAATCAGCCACTCGCTGCATCTGTCCGACATCAAGCTGCCGGCCGGCGTGAAGTCGCTGTCGCGTGAAGACGCGACGCTGGTGACCATCGTGCCGCCGTCCGGCTACGCCGAAGAAATCAAGGCGGCTGCTGCTGCGGCAGGTGGTGCGGCTCCTGCTGCGGGTACTGCCCCGGCGGCGGGTGCTGCTCCGGCTGCGGGTGCTGCTCCGGCAGCGGGTGCGAAGGCTCCTGCGGCGGGTGCGAAGGCCCCGGCGGCTGCCAAGGCGCCGGCTGGCGGCGATAAAAAGAAGTAAGCGAACGCGGGATGCCGCGTCATGCGCCTGTTTGTTGGTCTCGGTAATCCCGGCGGAAAGTACGTCAACAACCGCCACAACATCGGGTTCATGGCCGTCGATGAAATCGCGCGGCGTCATGGTTTCGGACCATGGCGCCGCCGTTTTCACGGTGAGGCGTCCGAAGGTGCGATCGACCGCGACAAGGTCGTGTTGCTGAAGCCCACGACCTTCATGAACGAGTCCGGTCGCGCGGTGCAGGAAGCGGCCCGCTTCTTCAAGCTCTCCGCCGGCGAGATCACCGTGTTTCAGGACGAGCTCGAACTGCCGCCGGGCAAAGTGCGCGTCAAGATCGGCGGCGGTATTGCCGGTCATAACGGGCTGCGTTCGATCTCCGCACATATCGGCAACGACTATCGCCGGGTGCGGCTCGGGATCGGTCATCCCGGTGTCAAGGAGCTGGTGCACAGCCACGTGCTGTCGGATTTCGCCAAGAGCGATCGGCCCTGGGTCGAAGCGCTGTGCGAAGCGGTCGCCGACAATGCCGGTCTGCTTGCGACGGAGAAGGACTCGACGTTCCAGAACCGGGTGCATCTGGCGTTGCAGGCCAAGGGATTTTTCGAAAAGGAAGACGGTGGAGAGAAGCAAGGTTGAACTCTCCGCTGTCATGCCGGCCTTGCGCCGGGCATCCACGTCTTCCTTCTTTCTGTGGAGCGAAAGACGTGGATGACCGGGACAAGCCCGGCCATGACGGACAAAGAATGTTGAGGACGAAATGGGATTCAAATGCGGTATCGTCGGACTGCCCAATGTCGGCAAGTCCACGCTGTTCAACGCGCTGACCGAGACGGCAGCGGCGCAGGCGGCAAATTATCCGTTCTGCACCATCGAGCCGAATGTCGGCGAGGTCGCGGTGCCGGATGCCAGGCTCGACAAGCTGACTGAAATCGCCAAATCGGCCCAGATCATCCCGACCCGGTTGACCTTCGTCGATATCGCCGGTCTGGTGCGCGGCGCGTCCAAGGGCGAAGGCCTCGGCAACCAGTTCCTTGCCACCATCCGCGAGGTCGATGCGGTGGCGCATGTGGTGCGCTGCTTTGAAGACTCCGACATCACCCATGTCGAAGGCAAGATCGCGCCGCTGGCCGATATCGAGACCATCGAGACCGAGCTGATGCTGGCCGATCTCGACAGCCTCGAGAAGCGCGTCGACAACCTGTCCAAAAAGGCCAAGGGCAACGACAAGGACGCCAAGGAAACGCTCGACCTCGTCAACCGCGCGCTGGTGCTGCTGCGGGAAGGCAAGCCGGCGCGGTTTCTCGAGCGCAAGCCGGAGGAAGAGCGCGCGTTCGGCATGCTCGGCCTCCTGACCTCCAAGCCGGTACTTTACGTCTGCAACGTCGAGGAAGGCTCGGCCAAGGACGGCAATAATTTTTCGAAGCAGGTGTTCGAGCACGCCAGGAAGGAAGGCGCGGTCGCGGTGGTGATTTCGGCCAAGATCGAATCCGAGATCGCGACCTTGTCACGCGAGGAGCGCGTCGACTTCCTCGACACGCTCGGCCTCGAAGAGGCCGGGCTCGACCGCCTGATCCGCGCCGGCTATCAGTTGCTCGACCTCATCACCTATTTCACCGTCGGTCCCAAGGAAGCCCGCGCCTGGACCATTCACCGCGGCACCAAGGGCCCGGCCGCGGCCGGTGTGATCCATACCGACTTTGAAAAAGGCTTCATCCGCGCCGAGACCATCGCCTATGCCGACTATGTCGCGCTCGGCGGTGAAGCGGGCGCCCGCGACGGCGGCAAGCTGCGGCTGGAAGGCAAGGAATACGTCGTCGCCGACGGCGACGTGATGCATTTCAGGTTTAATAACTGATTTTTGTCGCTGTCATTCCGGGATGGTGCGCAAGCACCAGACCCGGAATCTCGAGATTCCCCGATGCGCAATTGCGCATCTGAGGTTCGATGCTTCGCATCGCCCCGGAATGACGAACTCAACGCATCTGCCCCTGATCCCGGATCGCGCCGAGATGCTCGTTGATGCGGAACACGATCAGGATGAATTCGGCGGCGATGCGTGAAAACACCACGCCGACCACGACGCCTGCGATCGAGGACAACAGCAGGATAAATCCGCCGAACGGGCTGATCGCCATCGTGGCGAGGCCCGAGAAAATTCCGGAGATGCCGAACAGGATGATCAGTCCGATCACCAGCCAGTAGAACGTCTTGATGATCGTGGGGGTGATGAAGCGGTCCCACTGAAACAGATCCTGAAAATCGAACATCGATGGTTCTCCCGGCAAATCAATATGGGCAACGCCTGCCGGCACAGGGCTAGCTCCGAATGCCGCTTCGGGCAAGCCAGAGGCGAGCGCCGCAGCCGGTGCTCGCCCGCAGCGAACGAGCCATGCGAGTGGACGGGTTGAGATTGCTGCAAATAACGGCCACAATCAGGCTCGTCCGCCATAATCCTCAATCCAAATTTTTCATTGATGACAACGCTCAGCTTCGAAGACTTCAAGCCCGGCCATTTCGGCACCTACGGCCCGCGCCACGTCACGCGCGAGGAGATTCTGGCCTTCGCGGCCGAATACGACCCGCAACCGATGCATCTGGACGAGGAGGCCGCCAAGGCCTCGATGCTGCAGGGGCTGTCGGGCTCGGGCTGGCACCTCTGTTCGCTCTTGATGCGGATGATGTTCGACGGCTTCATCGGCCGTACCGCGTCGATGGGCTCGCCCGGCGTTAACGAATTGCGCTGGCTGGCGCCGCTGCGGCCGGGCGACGATCTGACCGCCGATATCGAGGTGGCGGAGGCCAGAGTCTCGCGCAGCCGTCCCGACACCGGGATCGTGACCTTCAAGGGCGTGGTCCGCAATGCAGCAGGCGTTACCCTGTGCGAGATGGTGTCGCCGATCATCGTGCGCCGGCGCGATGGCGCGGCGGCGGAGTAGGACATTCCATGCGTTTCTTTGAGGATATGGAGATCGGCGCGCGGCGCGAGGTCGGTTCGTTCACCTTCACCGCCGAATCGATCAAGCATTTCGCCGCGCAATTCGATCCGCAGGCCTTTCACCTCGACGAGGAGGCGGGACGCAACTCGCTGTTCGGGGGCCTTGCGGCGTCGGGCTGGCATGTCGGGTCGGTGTGCATGAAGCTGATGGTGGCGGACGGGCAGCGCCTGATGCGGGAAGTGGCCGCGCGCGGCGAGAAAATCGCGGCGTGGGGGCCTTCGCCGGGATTTCGCGAACTGCGCTGGATCAGGCCGGTGCTGGCCGGCGACACCGTCAGCTTCACCAGCGTCATCGAATCGAAGCGGACGTCGGAGAAGCGACCGGAATGGGGCATCCTGCAGGCCCGCAACAGCGGCACCAACCAGCGCGGCGAAGCCGTGTATTCGATGCTGGCGACCGCGTTCGTGCCGCGACGGAAGGCGGGTTGATATTTTCCGTCCAGCCATGACGAAGTGCGTGCCGGAAGAACATGGTTACCGGACTGCGCCATTAATCGATTGGTATTGATGAATCCGGGGAACGGTTTGTTCGCTAACGCATTGTGAACTTTGTCCCTGCCATATCTGTTCTCAGGGAAAATACTGAGGGGATGATTATGGCGGATCGCAGCGGCCTGAAACTCGTCGGCTTTATCTTTGCTACCATCACCCTTGCGGTGATGCTGACCGCCGCCACGGTGGTGAACACCTATGCCGACGGCGGCTACTCGCTCGAGAGCACCACCTTCGCCAGCCGGTAGTTCGAGAATTCGCTGACCATAGAGCATGATCCGGAAAAGTGGGCACCGGTTTTTCGAAAGATCATGCTCAAACAAGATGATCGACGAGCATGATTCAACTCAGTTGAAGCATGCTCCAGAAATATTCGCGGGAACGGGCTTTTCGCGAATCAGGTCCAGCGAAAAAAACGCCGCCGAAAGATCAGCGGCTCCAGAGCAGCCCCATCACAACCACGAAGATCAGCAGCAGTCCGACGAACCGGAGCATGATGCTGCCGACATTGTGCTGCGAACGCTGCAGCGGAATCGGATCGGCGTTGTCCGGCCGTACGCTTTCCATCGAGACCATCCCCAAAATTCCAGCCCCGATCCCCGTTGCGGGGGAGGGCGCCTGCCGTTGGTCGCATCCAACAGCCGGCAAGTTCAAATCGATTTGCTCTTTTATCTTGACGCGTTTTCTACCGCAGATAAGTCCACGCAATCTGCGTAAACTTGATTGCGTCGTGAACCGGTACCCACTTCACTCGAAAACGCTTTCCAAACGAAACCGCCGCGCTCCCTTAACAGGAGGCGGCGGCAGGTCAAGTCTTGACGCGGAAGCGCTTAGCTGTTGCGCAAGCCGTCGGCGGCGCGCTTCCACTGCGTGACGTTGTCGGCGATCATGCGCGTCGACTTCATCGCGGCCTGGCTGAGCTGGGCATAGCCGGAGATTTCGCGCTGAACGCGCTGGCCTTCGGCATGCAGCAGGTCGCGCAGGCTTTCGAGTTCCGAAATCAGCTTCTCGATTTCCGCGAGCGAGGTTCCGGCGACGCGCTGGATCAGCGAGTTGACGTTGTTGACGGTAGCCTCCGCGGTCGCGTCGAGCGTCGTGGCCTCCGGGGTCGCCGTTGCCGGGCGGCGCAGATAGGCGATGTCGTTGCGGACGAAATCGCGGATGCCGGCTTCGACCTCGGATACGGCGGTGAGGTTGGTATCGACTTCCGTGGTTTCTTCAATGTCTTCGGAACGAATGGTAGCGTTCATCGGCTATTCCTCTGTTTCGCTTTCAAGCGAGCGCGGACGTCCCCCGCACGACGAAGTGGTACGGTGCCATCTGGTCTGCCGATTTTGACCGCATCTGGGCCAATATGCGGCAATGATGGATCATTCCTGGGACTGCCGGGAAGGCCGCGGGCCGCAGGGGGAGGCGGCGCCTACCAGCTGCGCTTGAAACCGGCTGAAAGGCTCTTGCTGGCGCTGCCGGTAGAGGTTTCGCCGATCGAGCCGGAGATGGTGACGCCGTCGAACAGCTTCTGCTCGGCGCCCACCTTGCGCAGCCATTTGTCGTCATTGGTCGAGAGCGTCTGCCCCGCCATGAAACTGGTGCCGGTATCGGCAATGCTCAGTTTTGCCGACTGGTCGGTTTCGTAGGAGCGCGCCGGGCGGCTGATGATCCCCGGCACCGGCACGATGCCCTGCTGGATCAGGTTGTAGTCGTTCTTCAGGGTCAGCGAATAATCGTCGCTCAGCGACATCGACTTGCTCAGGGAGGTGCCGAGCTTGGTCTGTTCCTGTCCGGGGTCGACGCGGGCTTCGACCGCGGTCTTGTCCCAGATCGAGGCGACGCCGGGCGCGGTGATCGCCGCCCAGGCGGTGCCGGAGGATTGTGGCAGGCTGCCGCCATTGGAAAGCCTGGCGTTGAGCTCTTCCGACGTCGTCAGCGTGCCCTGGCGGGCGACCGTCATGTCGGCGCCGATCCGGGTATCCCAGAACGGGGTCAGTGATTGCTTGACCGACACGGCGGAAGCGCCGTTCGGCTTGGCGTTGTTCGACCAGGCGGCGTCCGCACTGGAGCCCTTCGGCGCGGCGCGGCTCTTCGCGGCCGGGCCGGTCAGGGTCGAGGCATCGACGTTGAGCTGGCTCCAGTCGAGCTTGCTGACGTCGATGTCCTTCATGATATCAGGGTCGCTGACGTCAGGGGCCACCGCGGCGTCTTCCGCCGCGGACATCTCGGCGTCGTCGTCGGCCGGCGCCGTCTGCGCCGCGGCGGTCAGTGCCGAGGCCAGCAGGATGCCGGCCGCCAGCGCCAGCAGCCTCGTCCGCTCATAGCCTGTCGTGGGATTCATTGCCTGCCCGCATTCCAAGTGTTGCCCAGAATGCGTTCGTTCTGGTGCAAAATTATGACGGACGAGCATCCATCAAATGTATCCGCCATGGCCGGGCATAGCAGTCGCAGACTGCGTAAACTTGCCTGCGGCCCGGCCATCCACGTCTTTCCTGGGGCTGGCGAAGAAAGAACGTGGATGCCCGGGACATCTAGCGCGACGACGCGCTTCTGCCCGGGCATGACGAAAGAGAATGAGACTGCCGACAAAGACTGGTTACACCGCCATGCGCGGCAGGTGGATCGGATAGCCGACGGTCTGTTCGACCAGGTCGAACGTGTCGACCAGCACCCGGAAGTTGGTCAGCCGGCCGCCCCTGAACTGCGCGAAATGCGCGATCCGCAGGCTGATCGGCTTGTTGGAATCCAGCGCGGTCAGCGAATAGCGCATCATCGAGGAGGCGGAATCAACGCCCAGCATGATCGATTCGCGGTCGAAGCGATGAACGCGGACGTTGTCGGCGATCTGCCGGATGACCTCGATCACGGCCGCCTTGCCGCGGCGCGACCCGAAAAACGGAAACATGTCGATCGGACCATAGATCGCCCAATCGACGTCGTCGTCGAGCAGGGCTTCAAGGTCGGCAGGCTGGCGTTCATTGATCGCGCGATGCAACGCACGCGAAAAACGCCAGAGACTATGCTCTGTCATTTGGATGTGGCCCCTGAACTGGATTTTAAAACTGCGAACGCGCCCAAATAAGCGTCTTCATCGACGCCGGGCGGATAACTTCAATTTCGTTGGTATACTAACAATAGGTGTTTTTTGGAAAAGCACAATTGACGTTTTTGCATTGCACAAATGCAGTGCTTCCAGTCATTTACCCGTGATCTGGTGTCGTTAAGCGGCGATTTAGCGGTCGCCGTGGCCGACCGGTTCGCGTTCGATGGCGATTTCGGCATCGCGGATCGCGATCACACCGAACAGCAGGGCGCCCCCGATACCGCCGATCGCGGCCCCCAATGGCATGAAGGTGAAGAACACCAGCATGTCGCTATAGCCCTCAAAACTCGAGGTTTTAAAGATTTCCACCCAGGCGAGCCCGGCGCCGATACCGAGCGCGGCACCCCCCAGAGCCCCCAACGCCAAACCCAACAGAGCCAGCAACGCGATCTTCATATGTTCTTCTTGCCCGGAAACAGCCTTGTGGTGTGTCACGGCGGGGGCCGTGAGGTTCAATGCCGTGGCGGAAATAGGTGGCGGACTGCTGCGCGCGTAACCCTCGCTGTCATTCCGGGGCGGCGCGCAGCGGCGAGCTTTGATGCGCAATTGCGCATCAGGGAATCCATAACCACGTCGTGCGTATGGATTCCGGGCTCGTGCTTCGCACGCCCCGGAATGACGGGAGAGGGCTAAATCGTTTCCGGCTTGCCGGTCAGAATCCCGCTGACGTCGCGCTCCAGCACCTGCTCGACCAGATCGAAGGTGTCGATGATTTCCCGGATCTGGGCGATCAGGCCGTCGCGCAGCGTGAAGAAAGAGGCGATGTCGAACTGCACCATCCGTCGGTTGCTGCGTTTGCGGAAAAACACGCGAATATGAGCGGCCACCTTGTCCCCTTCGGCGACCAGGGTCGACGCTTCGTAGCGCATGTCGGAATATCTGGCGTGAATGGTGGTCCACATCTCGCGCATCGCGGCCTTGCCCTGGCGATGGCCCATATGCGGCAGCAGATCGACCGGGGCGTTGGCGGTGAACTCGATATCGTCGGTGCAGCGTGCCAGCGCGGCTTCGATATCGCCGGAATAGAACACGTCGAGATGATTCAGCACGCGCTGACGATTGATCTCCGCGCTCATCCGCATTTTCTCCGCCCGGTTGGGTCCGGCTCTTGCGGCCGGTTTCATGGCAGCGCAGTAGCACGGGATAATTTTCGTAAAAGTAATCGACGCGCCGGCGGCGCCGGTCCGAAAACGGTTAATGGCTGTTAGGTGTACTTTTTTGATAATGCATCGGCCGCTCAGATCTCGTTGGCGCGCGCGGCGGAAGACGACGGCGGCAATTCCGGCGGGCGCAGCGCGCGTCCGGCTTCGCGCAGCAGCGGCCCGACCAGATCGCGGCCGGTCAGTTGCGCGATCATGTCGATGGTATCGAAGAAGCTGCGCAGCTCGGTGATCAGGCCGCGGCGAAAGGTGAGGAAAAGGCCGCTCGGCATCGTCAGCACCCGCCCGTCGGTGCGCTTGGTAAAGACGACGTCGATAATCCCAGCGGCGCGCTCGTCGTCCGCGACCAGAAACTTGACCTCAAAGCGCCGGCTGCTGTAGCGCGCTTCGTGGATTTCAATCAATTCGGAGATCGCCGCCTTGCCGCGCCGCAGTCCGAGATGCGGAAACAACTCGACCGGCAGATAGACCATCGACTCGATGTCGTCGTCGCAGCATTTCAGTGCGGCTTCGGTATCGCCGCCGTAGAACGCGTCGAGAAAATTCAGCACGCGCCGACGGTGAAGCTCCGCACTCATCCTGTTCTCCGCGGGCGCGGGGGCGTACCCGACTCACTGGATGCCGGGCATTGTGGGCGGAATGATGGGAGGATCAATTCGCAAAACTACCAAGGACGGCGTGAGAACGGTCACACAGCTGCAAGAATTTGTTTTGCAGTAATGCCCGCATGGGCTGCGGGCGAGGTAACCGCAAGCGCCTCGATTTATTCCGCGCGGCCACGCCGGCATATCTTTGTCTTATGCCCTTGCCCGCCGCCGTGCAGCCCGTATCGTCCGCGCGGCAAGGCGGCCGTCGAAACCGCCGCAGACACGAAAATAAGGATTGGGGAAACACCATGAAGCACATCGCCTGTCTTGTCGCCGCCGGCCTGCTGCTGTCGCTGCCTGCCGCGGCGCACACGCCGCAACAGCCGCCGCATCAACTTTACAACGAGGGCGACCTCAAGCTCGAGAGCGGCGAGGCGATCAAGGATTTCTCGATCGCCTACGTCACCCACGGCACGCTGAACGCGAAGAAGTCCAACGCCATCCTGATGGTGACCGCGATCTCGGGCAACCACCACCGGCTCGATTTCATGATCGGGCCGGGCAAGGCGCTCGACCCCGACAAGTATTTCATCATCTGCACCGATGCGATCGCCAACGGGCTGACGACGTCGCCGAGCAATTCGAAGGCGCAGCCGCGCATGAGCTTTCCAAAATTCACCATCCGCGACATGGTGGAATCGCAGTACCGGCTGTTGAAGGAAAAGCTCGGCATCGACCACGTCGTCGCCGTGATCGGCCCGTCGATGGGCGGCATGCAGGTACTGCAATGGGGCGTCAGCCATCCCGACACCATGGACGCGCTGGTGGCGATGGTGCCGCTGGCGAAGACGCCGGCCTGGAATGTCGCGGTGCTGGAAGCCTCGCGCAAGGCGATCATGAACGACGTGGCCTGGAAGGACGGCAATTACGATGCGCCGCCGGAGAAGGGCATCCGTCTGTGGCGCGACATTCTGAACCTGCTCGCCGCGCGCACGCCCGACATGTATTCGGCGCAGTTCAAGAACGGCATGGACGTGCTGCCCTGGATGGAGCAGCAGGAGACGGCGGCGATGAAGACGTTCGACGCCAACGACTGGATCTACCAGACCTGGGCCTATCAGGTGCATGACGTCGGCACCACGGCAGGTTTCGGTGGCGACACCGCAAAGGCGCTGGCCTCGATCAAGGCGAAGACGCTGATCCTCACCGGCACCAAGGACCTGCTCAATCCGGAGTTCGAGCCGATCGAAGCCGGCAAGGCCATTCCCGACGTCAAGATGCTGACGATCAGTCCGGGAAGCGTCACCGGCCACGCTGCGGCCGGTGGCGGCATTCCGGCCGACGTCGAGTTTCTCAACCGCGAGACGGGGGCGTTTCTCGACGGCGTGACCGATGGCGGCAAGAAGCTGAACTAGCGCGGCTCGCGCGAAGGCACGCGCTCGCGCCCGCACTCAACCGTCATACCCGCGTAGGCGGGTATCCAGTACGCCTCGGGTTCTCGGTCGATCGGGACCGGCTCTGGAATACTGAGTCACCCGCCTTCGCGGGTGACGACGATGGTGAGCGGGCAGGGAACTCCCGCCCGTTATCGCCGTTAATGGTGCGAAACCCATCGGGAGACATCGCATCATGAGAACCCCAGCCGCCATTTTCGCGATCGCCGCACTCGCGTTCGCTGCCGCTTCGCCGGCCGAGGCCAAAGGCTGCCTGAAGGGCGCCGTGGTTGGCGGCGTCGCCGGTCACTATGCCGGACACCACGGCGTGCTCGGCGCCATCGCCGGCTGCGCCTACGGCCGCCACCGCGCCAACGAACAGGATCGCGACCAGGACCAGCAGCGCCAGACCCGGGCCCCGGCAGGGCAGGAGAAGCTGTAAGCCGTCATTCCGGGCCGCCCCGAGCCGGCAAACTTTGATGTGCAATTGCACATCAGAGAACCCATCACGCGCGATCTTGCGTATGGATTTCGGACAGTTGCGACGGGGCTACCAGAACGACGGGGCTTCCAGAACGACGATTTAATCTGCTTCGGACGACGCCAGAAATTCCTCGGCTTTCGCAAGCGTCGGAAAACGGCCGAGTTCGCGGTAATCAGGATCATGCTCCACCGAATCTGGCGACCCCAAGACAACAAACTCCTTAGCTTCCTCCTCTATCAACATCGTCAAATTTTCGCTGTCGTGCGGCGTCATGTCCCGCGCGCCGCAGCTCGGGCAGGTGTCGTCGCACATACAGGACCATTCGTCTGTCCAGCGCCGCCGGCACTTCTCGCACTTATAGAAGTTCAGAAACCAGGCCATGGTCGACCTCCCTAGTGTCGTAAACGGTAATTTCCGCGCGAAACGAAATCGATAAACCCTTGGTCGCGCAAATACTGGAGTTGCTGCCGAATCTTCGGCTTGACGTTCTGGTTGCCGGGATAAAGATCGCCGAGGTGCCGCTCGAAAGCGTAGACCTCGTCAAGCGTGAAGTCTCGCTTGCCGAGGGATTCGACGCATTTCATTACATCGAGCAACCAGCCGCGCGTTTCCGGAGACTCGCTTCTGAGAAAGAGCGTCTTCTGCCAGTCAGCAAGGACGAGTTCCTTTGCGCGAACGACGCTGTTCCGGACGATGTGAATCTTTCCGGAGTCCGGGACGCGGCTGAGCAAGATATTGGAGCCGATCCATCCGGCGCGCCGCGCGGTGGGCGCCAGCGGCTTTCGTTCCTCGATGATCTCCCGGACGAAGAAATGCTTTGGTACGATGAACAAATTTACGACCGCGAGCGATTTGAGGTCGTAGTTCATGAGAAGCAGATTAGGATTGTTGCTGGCGGCAAGCCGCTCGCACTTCGTCTTGAAGGCGCCGTCAACGACTCTCGTTCCGAATTTTCCCTTCTGGCTCTTGAGCTCGAATTCCTCATTGCAGGTTGGACAAAAGAAATCGGCCAGCGGAGAGTTGTTGGGGAACGATGAAATCCTGGCGTTGCCGCAGTGCGGACAATAGGCCCAAGCCTTCACCCAGGTTTCCGTCCACAAGCGCGCGTTCTGCGAGCCGCTGGTGTAAGAGGATTGGGATTCTTCAAAGCCGAGTTTCATAACGCTAAAGTAGCTAAACTCGTTAAAATTGCCAGCTCAGCTCCAATCTACCTCTTCTTCCACCCGCCCCGATGTCCTGGCGCGCCGCCGCTCGAGCGCGGGCTTGGCCCGAACTCGGGGCCGGACTGGCGCGAGTCGGTGGGTTGAATAACCTTGCTTGTGCTGCCGAACGGCTTTGTTGGCAGCTCGCCGCCGGGGCGGAAGGGCAGGGACTCAGGGCCGTGCATTTCATCGAGGTGGGGTTTGCGGACTCTGGATGGGCCACGACTCGTGGACCCCCCTCCCTGACCCTCCCCCGCAAGGGGGGAGGGAACGGAGGGACCTCGGCTCTTGGCGGAAGATGCACCGCCGCGTTTCTTCATCGTACTCGCCGGCAAATTGGCCGCATCGCCGTATTTCTTCGTCCCCGCATAGGCGCCGGCTTTCGCGGCGACGCCGCGCTGCTTGATGGTGGGATCGTCGACCACAGCCAGCTCTGTGGCACGTAGCCGTTTGACTTCGTCGCGCAGTCTTGCGGCTTCCTCGAAATTCAGATCGGCGGCGGCTTCGCGCATCCGGAGTTCGAGGTCGGCCAGCACGGTTTCGAAATTGTGGCCGATCGAGATCACATCGTCGGCCATGCCGCCGTCGCCGATCTCGACCAGCACGTGGTCGCGCTCGTAGACCGAGTTCATGATGTCGCCGATCGACTTCTTGATGCTCTCCGGCGTGATGTTATGCAGCGTGTTGTACTCGACCTGTTTTTCGCGGCGGCGATCGGTTTCGGCGATGGCGCGCTCCATCGAGCCGGTCATCCGGTCGGCATAGAGGATCACCTTGCCGTCGACGTTGCGTGCGGCGCGGCCGATAGTCTGGATCAGCGAAGTCTCGCTACGCAAAAAGCCTTCCTTGTCGGCGTCGAGGATCGCGACGAGCGCACATTCGGGAATGTCGAGGCCCTCGCGCAGCAGGTTGATGCCGACCAGCGCGTCGAACGCGCCGAGCCTGAGGTCGCGGATGATCTCGATGCGTTCGATGGTGTCGATGTCGCTGTGCATGTACCTGACACGGATTCCCTGCTCGTGCAGATATTCGGTCAGATCCTCCGCCATCCGTTTCGTCAGTACCGTGACCAGCGAACGATAGCCGGCTTGAGCTGTCGCGCGGACCTCGCCGACGAGATCATCAACTTGCGTGCGCGCCGGGCGGATGTTGACGGGCGGGTCGATCAGCCCGGTGGGACGGATCACCTGCTCGACGAACACGCCGCCGCTTTCGTTCAGCTCCCAGCCGCTGGGCGTGGCGGAGACGGCGACCGATTGCGGGCGCATCATGTCCCACTCCTCGAACCGCAGCGGACGGTTGTCCATGCAGGAGGGCAGGCGGAAGCCGTATTCGGCCAAGGTCGCCTTGCGGCGGAAATCGCCTTTGAACATGCCGCCGATCTGGGGGACCGTGACATGGCTTTCGTCGGCGAAGACAAGCGCATTGTCCGGCACATATTCGAACAGCGTCGGCGGCGGCTCGCCGGGGCGGCGTCCGGTGAGGTAGCGCGAATAGTTTTCGATGCCGGCGCAGCTTCCGGTCGCTTCCATCATTTCGAGGTCGAAGGTGGTGCGCTGCTCCAGCCGCTGCGCTTCCAGCAGGCGGCCGTGGTTGTTGAGTTCGTCCAGCCGTAGTTTCAATTCGCCCTTGATCGACTTGATCGCCTGCACCAGGGTCGGGCGCGGCGTCACATAGTGCGAGTTGGCGTAGATCTTGATGAATTCGAGATCCTCCTGGCGGTGGCCGGTGAGCGGATCGAATTCCTCGATATTTTCGACGGTGTCGCCAAACAAATTCACGCGCCAGGCGCGGTCTTCATAGTGCGCTGGAAAAATGTCGATGACATCGCCGCGAACGCGAAAGGTGCCGCGGGTAAAGTCGGCCTGGGTGCGCTTGTATTGCAGCGCGACGAGGTCGGCGATCAACTGGCGCTGATCGATGCGCTCGCCCTTCTTCAGCGCGAAGGTCATCGCGGTATAGGTTTCGACCGAGCCGATACCGTAGATGCACGATACCGACGCGACGATGATGACGTCGTCGCGCTCCAGCAGCGCACGCGTCGCCGAGTGGCGCATGCGGTCGATCTGCTCGTTGATGGAAGAGTCCTTCTCGATATAGGTGTCGGTCCGCGGCACATAGGCCTCGGGCTGGTAGTAATCGTAATAGGAGACGAAATACTCGACGGCGTTGTCGGGAAAAAAGCTCTTGAACTCGCCATAGAGCTGCGCGGCCAGCGTCTTGTTCGGCGCCAGGATGATGGCGGGTCTTTGAGTGGCCTCGATTACCTTGGCCATCGTATACGTCTTGCCGGAGCCGGTGACGCCGAGCAGCACCTGCATGCGGTCGTTGCGCTGGATGCCTTCGACCAATTCCTTGATCGCGGTCGGCTGGTCGCCCTTCGGCTCATATTCCGACTTGATGACGAAGGGCACGCCGCCTTCTGATTTCTCCGGGCGCGGCGGCCGGTGCGGCGTCCAGATCCGGACCTCGCCGTCGTCGCCCTTGAACTCGGGGCGGCCGTCGCGGATCAGGTTTTCCAGTGCGTCGGCGGTGGCCTTGACGCCGAACGCTTCCATCTTGCTGCGCGGCGGCCGCGCCAGCGCCTCGTCATCGTCCTCCGCCGTGGGCAGGCCGAGCTGCCGCGCCAGTTCGGGGTCGAGGGTGGGGATCGTCGCCGAGGTGCCGTAGTTGGGGGACTTGAATTCGCTTTGGGGCGCCTCGTCGAAACCTTTGGCGTCGCGTTTGGCGACATTTTCACCGGTGCTGCGCGTGGAAGCCCGCGCCCGGTGCGCGGCGGCCTCGCCGCCGGCGCGGCGATCCCAGGAATTGTCAGGAGGTGGCTGCAGGCCGGTGCCCGAACCCATGCCGGCGTCGCCGCGGTTGATCGCGGGATTGAGCAATTCGGCCAGCGCCGGCCCGATCGGCTGCACGTCCGGGCGCGACGCCTTGGAACTTGGCGCCTTGGATTTCGGGGACTTTGCGGACTTTTTGGGGGTATCGGAGTTCTTCGCCATAACCGGAATATGGGATGAGTCCGGGGCCGAGAAAAGGGCAAAGGGCCGGGCGAAGGGCGTGGGTTAGCTTTACGAAAAGCCTGTCAGCAGATGGCAGTAACGCGCCGGCGGAACCAGGCGATGGTCCGCTACACCCGCAGATTGTCCGAATCCTGCGTGCCTTCGCTCGCCCTGACGATGTCGAGATGAATTCCGCCGCAGCGCGTACACCGCATGGTCCAGTATTCGGCGTCGGCGCGGCCGGGGATGATACGCAACACCGCCAGCGCGGCGTCGCAATCCGGGCAATTGGTCAACCTGGCAGGCTGTTCGGCTGATGCTTCCGGCTTCAGGCCGCCGCCGTTGATCGGGTTCAGGCCGCCGCCGTTGATCGGGCCGTCGTAAATCGTGGCTTGAAGCGGTCGATATGGGCTTTCGCGTCCGCGATCGCCGCTTCCGGATCCGGCCAGGCGAAGCCGACTTCGAGCATCGGAAACGACAGGCCATCGATCACCACCGGCTCCAGATCGATCCGTTGAATCCTGGCGTGCCATAGCCCTCTCCCCGCTTCGAACGACTGAATTTCAAAGCCGCCATAGTTCATGGCGCATCTCCCGGAATTTGCCCCGGGGTCAGAAGAACATGGCGCGCCGGCAGCCAGTGTGAACGAGTTCACATCTGCCAGCATTTTTACGGGAGGAGGTGCGTGGGTGCCGCGGCCCGATCGCGCGTTTGAAATGGCTTGATACCAATTGGGGGTTGACCGAGTGCCGGGTTGGGCTGACATAAACTTGATTGCGATGTGAACCGGTACCCACCCCCGGATCAAGTCCGAGGGCATGCTTCACTCGAAGACGCTATGTGTACGAACGGCGGATTCGGCACACCAGAGGACAATCCATGAGGTTGTCGACGCGTTTGACGGTGGCGATGGTCGCCTTGGTACTGCTGGCGACGACAGCGGTCGGGGTGCTGACCTATCGCAATATCGCAGCACTTGCTTTGCCCGCGGCGCTGGACCGGCTGCAGACCCACGCCGAACTGCTCGGCAGCGAGCTTGCCGCTTCGGTCCGGGGCGCCCGCGCCGACGTGATCGGTTTTCGCTCCGCCGTCGCGGCCATCGACATCATGAATGCGCACCTCAACCGGGCTAACGATCCGGCGGCGGCAGCCCATGAGGTGGAGTTGCGGCGACGTCTAGGACAGCGCTTCGAGGCGGAGCTGGCCTCCAAGCCGAACTATTACGAGTTCCGCTACATCGGGGTCGATGACGGCGGGCGTGAACTGGTGCGAGTCGATCGTTCCGGACCAGGCGGTGCGCCACGCACGGTCCCGGACGGCGAATTGCAGCGCAAGGCCGATCGCCCGGCCTTCACGGAGACCATCCGTTTGCCGGTAGGCGAGGTCTATGTCTCGGCGGTCGATCTCAATCAGAAAAATGGTGCGATCGAAACGCTTCGCGTTCCGGTGCTGCGCGTCGCCACGCCGCTATACGCGCCCGATGGGCGACCGTTTGGCATTGTGATCATCAATGTCGACATGCGGCCGGCCTTCGCTCGGATCCGCATGGCCACCAACAGTGGCCGTCGTGGCTTCGTCGTCAACGACCAGGGCGACTATCTGATGCATCCGGATCCCGACCTCGAATTCGGCTTCGAATTTGCCAGGCCCGTGCGGATCCAGGACGAGTTTCCGGACTTCGCCGAGATCCTGGCGACCGGCGCTGCGGCGCCCCGCGTGGTTGAGGACCGGAGCGGCAGCCGCTTCGGGGTCGGGATCGTGAGCCTCAGGCTGGCGGAAGGTCCGCGAATTGCCGTGATCGAGGCGCTGCCCTATGCGGAGCTGATGGCCGCGACCGTCGCGGTTCGCGACTCCAGTCTGATCGCCGGGCTTGCCGCGGCGTTTTGTGCCTTCCTGCTGGCCATTGTCGTCGCCCGCTCGCTGACGCGGCCGCTGGTGCAGATGACCAAAGTGGTCGAGGGATTTTCCCGCGGCGAGACCGTCGCGCTGCCGGCCGGCGGCGGCCACGAGATCGGCGTGCTGGCCGCGGCCTTCGCCGACATGGCCGCCGAGTCGCGCGCCAAGACCACCGCGCTGCTCGAAAGCGAGCAGATGGCGCGCGACGTCGTCGCCAATTCGCTTGACGCCTTTGTCCAGACCGACGAGGCCGGTGACATTCTCGAATGGAATCCCACGGCCGAGGCGATCTTCGGATGGTCGCGGCAGGAGGTGCTGGGCAAGCAGCTGATCGGCCTGTTGCTGGCGGAAGCGCTGCAGCCACACCGCAAGAAAATGCGGGAGCAACTGCTACGCAACGAGGAGAACGCCGCCGCCGGCGAACGCTTTGAGGTCGACGCCATCCGCAAGGATGGACATCCGGTCAAGATCGAAGTGTCGCTGAAGGCGCTGCGCCGTCGCAGCGGCTATGTCTTCAACGCCTTCATCAGGGATATGACGCAGAAGATCGCAGCGGACGAGCAGTTGCGGCAGGCCCAGAAGATGGAGGCCGTTGGCCAGTTGACCGGCGGCGTCGCGCATGACTTCAACAATGTGCTGACGGTCATCACCGGCACCATCGAGATTTTGGCGGAGGAAGTTTCCAGCCGGCCCGATCTCGTTGCGATCACCAGGCTGATCGGCGAGGCAGCCGATCGGGGTGCGGAACTCACCGCGCATCTTCTTGCCTTTGCGCGCAAGCAACCGCTGCAGCCACGTGACACCGACGTCAACCGGCTGATTGTCGACGCGGCAAAATTGATGCGGCCGACGCTCGGCGAGCACATCGAAATCGAGTCGATGCTGACGGATTCGATCTGGGCCGCCATGGTCGATCCGGGCCAGCTCAGTTCCGCGCTGCTCAATCTGGCGATCAACGCCCGCGACGCGATGCCCCATGGAGGCAAGCTGACGCTCGAGACCAGGAACGTCGTTCTCGACGAGAGCTATGCTGCCGACAACGGCGATGTTCTCCCCGGCAACTACGTGATGATCGCGGTGAGCGATACCGGCAGCGGAATCCCCGAAGCGATCCGCGACCGGGTGTTCGACCCGTTCTTCTCGACCAAGGCCGTCGGCAGCGGAACGGGACTCGGGCTCAGCATGGTCTACGGTTTCGTCAAGCAATCCGACGGGCACATCAAGGTTTACAGCGAGGAAGGTTTTGGTACGACTTTCAAACTCTATTTGCCGCAGGCGGGGCTCTCGCCGGAACAGATCGCAACCGGGCCGTTGAGTGCGGAACTGGAAGGCGGCCACGAGACCATCCTGGTGGTCGAGGACGATCCGCTGGTTCGCAGCTATGTCAACACGCAACTGGAGAGCCTCGGCTACAAGACGCTGTCCGCGGCAAACGGCGCCGAGGCGCTGGCGATCGCCGATAATGGCGCCGCGTTCGACCTGCTGTTCACCGACGTCATCATGCCCGGCCTGAACGGCCGGCAGCTCGCCGCCGAGATGGCGCAGCGGCGCCCGGCGCTGAAAGTGTTGTTTACGTCGGGCTATACCGAAAATGCCATCATCCACCATGGCCGGCTCGATTCCGGGGTGCTGCTGCTGGCCAAGCCCTATCGCAAGCTGGATCTGGCGCGCATGCTGCGTGTCGCCTTGTCGGTCGCCGGAATTTTCTCCGTCGGCAATTTGCCGCCGGTATCCTGAAATTTGCGTGCCTCAGCCGCGGGCGGCGATATGTTCGGCGAGCACGGCTGCGTCGTCGCCGACGCCTGACAGGAACGAGGACTTCATCTTCGACAACCACGGCAGGCCGAGGAAGTAGAGGCCGGGCACAGCGGTGATGCCGCTTTGGTGAACCGGTTCGCCGTTGGCGTCTTTCACCGGGATATCGATCCACCCGAAGTCGACGCCGTAGCCAGTGGCCCAGATCACCGCGCCGATATTTTCAGCGCCGAGGTCGAGGCGTTGCAACGGCTCGGTGACGCAGCGCGGGTCCGGAAGCGCCAGGCGGGCACCGGGTTCGTCGGGCAAATCCAGGCCATGCAGCTTGATGTAGCCGTCCACCATGTTGAGAAAGGTTGTGTAGACGAGGTCGCCGTCAGCCATGCTTTGGGCCAGACCAGTCGCGATCTCGATCACCCCGTCACGCGCCGCCTGCAAATGTCCCAGCAGCATCATGCCGTCGGCGGCGTAGGCGCGGAAGTCGATGGTCCGGCCGCCATAGGCGCCCGATATCACCGGTCCCAATGCCGAAGCGCCGCGCTGCGCGGTCGGGGTCTGGTCGAGGCCCATCTCGGCGAGCCACCAGATCAGGTCGCGGCCGCGGTAACGGCGCGGCAGGCGGCGGTGCCTTCCGACCGAGAGATAGACGCGGCGGCCGGCGCGAACCAGTTCCTCGGCGATCTGCGCACCCGAGGCGCCGGCGCCAACCACCAGCACAGCGCCAGACGGAAGCTGTTCCGGATTCTGGTATCTGGAAGCATGGACCTGAAACACCGGATACCCGTGCAACAGATCCGGGATCAGCGTGCGCTGATAGGGACCGGTGGCGACCACGACGTTATTTGCTTCGATGGTGCCATCCGCAGTCTCTGCGATGAAGCCCGTCGCACCATCACGCCGCCGCAGCCGCGTCACCTCGACGCCGCAGCGGATCGGCGGCGCGACGAAGGCCGCATAGGCGTCGATGAATTTCACAATCTCATCCGTCGTCGCGTAAGCATCCGGGTCGGTGTGCGGAAACGGAAAATCCGGCAGCCGCACCGACCAGTTCGGAAACTGGAATTTCAAACCGTCCCAGCGTTCGCTGCGCCAGCGTTCGGCGATCCGCTGCCGTTCCAGTACGAGGTGCGAGAGCCCGCGCTGCTTGAGCCGGTGGCTCATCACGAGCCCGGCCTGACCGCCGCCGATCACCAGGGTCTCGACCTGCTCAACCGGCATGGCGCGCGCCCTTGCGGCGTCCGGTTGGCTCCGCCGCGGCGCGAATGATCCAGCGCCGGAACGCGACGAAGTCGCGCTGTTCGGTGCGGATGCTGCGATAGACCAGATACCAGCGCATGCCCTTGGGCACGCTCAACGCAAACGGCGCGACCAGCCGTCCGGCGGCGAGGTCGTCGTCGATATAGGGGCGGATGCCCATCGCCACACCGAGCCCGTCGACCGTGGCCTGCAGCGCCTGGCCGTAGAACTGAAACTCCGGCCCGCGCGCGCTGACGCGGGTAACACCGGCGGCCTTCAGCCATGACGGCCAATCATCCGGCGAATGCGCGACCCGCAACAATGTCGGCCCCTTGAGATCGCCGGGGCGTTTCAGCCCGTTGGCCAGACGGGGCGCACAGACCGGCGTCAGGTCGGCGGCGAACAATGGCTCGGCGATCAGGCCCGGCCACTCGCCGTCGCCGAGCTTGATGCCGCAGCTCCAGTCGTCGCCGAAGGGGGCCGCCGCGCCGCCGGTGGTGATGCGGACCTCGATGTCGGGTTCTTCCTTACGAAAATCCACCAGCCGCGGGATGAACCAGCGCATCGCAAAGGTCGGGCCGACGCCGATGGTCAGCACCCGCGCGCCGGATGGCGCCGTCACCTGCGCGGTGAGGCTCGCCAGCGCGTCGAAGATCGGGGTCAGCCCGCTCTGGTAGGCGCGCCCCGCCAAGGTGGTCTCGAGCCGGTTGGCCTTGCGCTCGAACAAGGCGACGCCGAGCCGTTCTTCCAATAGATGCACCATCCGGCTGACCGCCGCCGCCGACACGTTGAGCTCGGTGCCGGCCGCGGCAAAGCTGCCGCTGCGCGCGGCCGCCTCGAATGCCTTGATGCCGTTGAGAAAGAGCAGTCGCCGCACATAACCCTCAGGAAAACTGATGCCAGGGCAAGATAACTCGGTTTGCACGATCCGTCCAAGCGCGGCACAAATAAAACTCGGAGAATCGATCCAATGACGCCGCTTCTGATCGCCGCGCTGGGCCTGCTGATGGTCGCGACAGCCTTTCTTTCGGGCCTGTTCGGCATGGCCGGCGGGATGATCCTGATCGGCGTGCTCCTGACCTTCATGCCGCTGCCGACCGCGATGGTGATCCATGCCATCACGCAGATGGCGTCGAACGGCTGGCGCGCGTTCCTGTGGCGCGCGCATATCCGCTGGCGGCCGGTGTCGGTCTATCTGATCGGCTGCGCGCTCGCGCTCGGCCTGTGGTCGCTGGCCCGTTACGTGCCGGACAAGCCGATCGCACTGCTCCTGCTGGGCGTGACTCCGTTCCTGGCGCGACTGATGCCGAAGGATATCAAGCCCAATCCGGACAGCATCTGGCAGGGCACCTTCTACGGCACCGTCTGCATGGGGCTGATGCTGATGACCGGCGTGTCCGGGCCGCTGCTGGACACGTTCTTCCTCGGCGGCAATTTCGGCCGCCGCGAGATCGTCGCCACCAAGGCCACCTGCCAGGTCGCCAGCCATTTCACAAAATTGATCTATTTCGGCGGCATCATCGACCAGGCCGCCACGCTCGATCCGGTGCTGGCAGGCGTTGCGATCATGGCGTCAATGCTCGGCACCACGCTGGCGCGGCGCATTCTGGAAGCGATGAGCGACACGCAGTTTCGCACCTGGGCCAACCGGCTGATCACGACGGTGGCGAGCTATTACGTCCTGTATGGCGGCTGGCTGCTGTTGTCGCGGACGAGCGCCTTTGTCCTTTGATATCTGGTCTTCCGAGCGAGAAGAGATCCGATGACCGATCCATCAGACCCGCTGGTACTCGATCTCGTCGAATGGGTCGCGCGCGAGCCCCGGCTCTATGCCGAAGTGATCGAGGCCTGGCGCACCTCATGCCCGCGTTTGACGATCTGGGAGGACGCGGTCGATCGCGGCTTTGTCGCACGGCGGCCGACGGTGGAAGGGCTGCGGGTCACGGTCACCGAGGGCGGCGAGAGATTTTTGCGGGACCACGGACGCGTCGGCTGAATAGGCTTGGGCGCTACCGCGCCGGCTCGGCGAGCCGCGGCCGGATAATTTCGACCATGCGATCCGCCGTGGTGCCCGGCGGGAAGAAACCGAGATAATTGCCGTCGCGATCCATTAAATAGATAAACGCAGTGTGATCGACGGTGTAGTCGCCATCGGCCGCTTTGCCGGTATCAATCTTGGCGTAATAGACCTTGTAGGCATCGGCGGCCTTGCGGATGGCCCCGGCGCTGCCGGTGAGGCCGATCAGGCGGGGATGAAACATCGGCACGTATTCGGCGAGATGCTGTGCGGTGTCGCGTTCGGGATCAACCGTGATGAAGAGCGGCTGCACGCTGTCAGCCTCGGCGCCGAGTTTGTCGAGCGTTTGCCCAATCGCCTGCAGGTCGGTCGGGCAGATGTCGGGGCAATAGGTAAAACCGAAATAGACCAGCATCAGCTTGCCGCGAAAGTCGCGTTCGGTGCGCGGCTTTCCGGCGTGGTCGGTCAACTCGAACGGACCACCGACCGGCTCCCGATTCCACATCAGGATGTCCATGATCTCCGCGGGTGAGCGCGCGGGTGCGTCGCTCGCGCCCGATGGCGCCAGCATCAGCCAGAGAATGATGCCGACACGAAAAATCATATTCCGAACGTGAGGCGGCTGCCTGTCGTGGTGACCAGAACTTTGTCGCCCATCTGCGCCGTCGCCTCCTGGACGAAATTGAGTCCGCTGCAATGCATCGGGATCAGCACGTCGGGTTCGAGTGCCTTGATCTCGCTGACCACCTGCTTGAGGTAGTCGGCGGGCGCTGGTCCGAGATGAAAGCCGCCGACGATGGCGTGAACCTTCTGGATGCCGGAGACTTCCTGCGCCTGCTTCACCGAATTGACGATGCCGACATGGCCGCAGGAGGAGATCACCACGAGGCCCATCTCCTTGACGTTGAAGCAGGTCGCGTGTTCGTGGATGTGCTCGTCGGGCACGATCTTGCCTTCCATCTCGGCCGGCAGATAGTGACCGATGTTGCAGCCGAGAAGGCGTGGCCGGCGATCACGGTCGGCGTCTCGCATAACACGGTCGTGATTTTCTGCGAGGCGAGCTGGCGGCGGTCGAGCGCGCCGAAATCGGTGAACTGGCCTTTGGCGGGCGTGGCGTTGACGCGGTGGCAGAAATTGTCCTCGCCGCCGGCATAAAGCTTCACCTCGGCCGGCAGCTTGTCGCGGAATTTGTCGAGGAAGCCGAGCAGGCCGCCGAAATGATCGTAATGGCCGTGGCTGACGATCAGCGCGTCGATCTTGCCGGGATCGACGCCGACCAGCTCCATGTTGTTGATCAGAACCTCGGGCGTATAGCCATAGTCCAGCATCAGCGTGCGCTGCTCGCTGGCGATCTGCGATTCCAGCCACAGCGACAGCCCCCACTCGCTATGCAGCGGTTTGCGGAAATCGCCGCCCCTTGGCGCCGGCGTGATCGCGACGCCGTTGGCCTGCTTGGGCCGGAAGAACTGGTCGAAGCTGGAATCGACCAGCACCTTGATCGACAATTTGTCCACCGTCGGCACGGCAATCGGCGCAGCGCTCGCGATCTCGACGCAGGAGAAGGCGCTGGCGGCGGCAACGCCGGCGAAGGCGGCGGTGGCTTTCAGAAAATCGCGGCGGGCAAGATCCGTGGTCATCGAAATGCCTCCCCATCATTTTGCGGTCAATCCGCGAAACCTGCAGGCAGCCTAGGCGCAAACAGGCGTAGCCTCAATGCGCGGAGCGCGCGGAACTCCGTCATCACATTCGCGCGCGAGCGGGCGGATACCATTGACTCGGGCGAGGCTCCCGGCTCACATTCATGCATCCGCATCCATTTCGAGATGCGCTTCAATTTCATGCAGGGATGGCAACGCCGATGATCGACCTTCATTACTGGAGCACGCCGAACGGCCACAAGATAACGATCTTTCTCGAAGAGACCGGGCTGGAGTACAAGATTTTCCCGGTGGTCATCGGCAAGGGCGATCAGTTCAAGCCGGAGTTTCTGGCGATCGCGCCGAACAACCGGATTCCCGCGATGGTCGACCACGCGCCGAAGGGCGGCGGCAAGCCGATCTCGATTTTCGAATCCGGCGCGATGCTGCTCTATCTCGCCGAGAAGACCGGAAAATTCCTGCCCAGCGATCTCTACGGTCGTTACGACGCGATCCAGTGGACGTTCTGGCAGATGGGCGGTCTCGGTCCGATGGCCGGCCAGAACCATCATTTCCGCAACTACGCCCAGGAAAAATTGCAATACGCGATCGACCGCTACGTGAACGAGACCAACCGGCTCTATGGCGTGCTCAACAAGCGCCTTTCGGATCGTGAATTCATTGCCGGAGACTATTCGATCGCGGATATGGCGGCCTATCCCTGGATCGTGCCGTACAAGAACCAGGGCCAGAACATCGACGATTTCCCGCACCTCAAGCGCTGGATGGAAACCATCGGCGCCCGGCCCGCGACGGAGCGCGCTTACGCCAAGGCGAAAGAGGTCAATCCGAATTTCGGCCAGCCCGCGATTCGCACCGACGAAGAGCGCAAGCTGCTGTTCGGCCAGACCGCGGCGGTGGTGAAGTGACGCGATAGCGCGCGCTGCGCGCTCCTCGCGTCATGCGCCGGCTTGACCCGCGTATCCATCTTCCTGAAAAGATGGATTGCCGGGGGCAGACGAGTTTACGTAGTCTGCGCAAGTCAGACTACTATGCCCGGCAATGACGACTAGGTGTGAGGCATGCCCAATGTCACTCAAACTCTACGAACTCGTCGGCGCCGACGCCGGCCGTCCGTTCAGCCCGTTCTGCTGGCGGACGCGGATGGCGCTGGCGCACAAGGGGTTGTCGGCGGAAACGATACCGTGGTGCTTCACCGACAAGGAAGCGATCGCGCCGCATAAATCCGACAAGGTGCCGGTGCTGCTCGACGGCGAAACCTCGGTGGTCGATTCCTGGGCGATAGCCAACTACCTCGAAGATACCTATCCGGACCGGCCGTCGCTGTTCGGCGGCGAGGGGGCCCGCGCGATGGGGAGGATGCTGAACTGGTGGAGCGACCTCCATGTGGTCGGCGGCATCTTCCCCATGATCATCGCCGACATCCCGCTCAATCTGAAGCCGGTTGACGCCGCCTATTTCCGCAAGAGCCGCGAAGCGCGCTTCGGAAAGCCGCTGGAAGACATCATGGCGGGGCGTGACAAGGCGGTCGAAGGTTTTCGAAAAAGCCTCGATCCGCTGCGGCTGACCCTGAAGACGCAAGCGTTTCTCGGCGGCGCCGCGCCGAACTACGCCGACTATATCGTGTTCGGTCCGTTCCAGTGGGCGCGCGTGGTCAGCCCGTTCAGGCTGCTCGCCGAAGGCGATCCGGTCCATGCCTGGCGCGAGCGGTTGTTCGACGCGTTCGACGGTATGGCGCGGAAGTCGCCGGGCCACGATTTGTAGAGTCAGGCCCTCGGAAAGCCTACCGTCTGCGACAGCAGCACCTGCTGGTCGTGGTCCAGTCCGAGCGCTTTCGCAATCGCGTCGCGATCGATCCAGGCGCGAATGACGGTCGCCAATCCGTTGCTGGCGGCGAACAGGTACACGTTCTGCGAGACCGCGCCGGCCGCGGCAAAGGCGAACCCCTCGCGTTGAGCGGCCGGTATCAGTTTCATGCGGCTGTGGTCGGCGACGAGGACGAGATCGAGCGCCGCCTCGTCGACAAAATCCTGGTAGCCGGTGACGCGCCGGATGTCGCTGCCCGCGACCAGCTTCAGGCTGTTGGCGGCGGCATCGTACAGATATGCGCCCAACGGCAGCGCGACATAGACGTCGATCTCCTGCGCGTTCATCGCCGAGGGCGTGGTGCGTCCGCCGTCGGGGCGATTGACGCCGTCGGCCGCCCACAGCAGGCTGGAGAGCATCGGCAGCGGCAATTCCCGGAGTGCGAATTCACGGTCCGAGCGTCGCTTCGCGATTGCCTGCATCAGCGGCAGTCCGCCCGATCTGTCAGGGGCGGGGAGCGTAATCCGCGGGGCGGCGTCGCCTTGCGCAGGCTTCGGATGCAACCGCCCCATGGCGCCAAGCGCCAGCTTGGTCAAGGTATTCATCGCGTTGACCTCCGTCGTCGGGTGGTGGCAATCATGTGGTGTGCGGCGGAGCCGGCGGCCCCGTATCGGAATCCAGATTGCATTCGATCAGCATCGCCTTGCCCTGATTGACCAACTCGACGGCGTGCTCGGCGTCGGCGCCCACGGCGTCGAACAGCGCACATTGCTCCAGCTCGCCGCCGATCATCAATTGTTGCGCGGTTCGGAATCGCGCCAACGCGGCCTTCGCCGAGTCGAACGTCTTGAAATCGAAATCTTCATTGGACCGTTTCAGGCGGACCACGAACATGAGGACCTCCCGCTTGAGGTGTGCCGGTGAACCCGAAGGCCACCAAGCTCCACATTTTGCCGGGCTGTTTTGCTCTAGATCAAAGAGCTGCGGCAGCCGGGCTGTCGATACGCTGATCGTCCGCGTTTCGACCATCGGCCGATCGCGGGAGCCACGTTCGCTTATCGCATTCTCAGCGCGTTGGTGCGCTGCCGGGGTTCGCAGACGGACGAAATCCCGGGCCGGAGGGCAGGGCCGCCGAAGCGCAGCATGTCATAGCGAATCGTCTCGGAAAAATCCCCGATTGTAATTCCGGGTTAGCCGAACGCCTGCGCCGCGGCCACCGTGAGGCGGCTGTCGAGCAGATCAAGCTGGATTGTCCCAGGCTCGCGAACGTGCCGATGTTCTGCGGCGAAGAAAAGCTGAGAGCGGCGGTCGAGGCCTTCGCGACGCCGAGCACCATCTTCTCCGAGCCGGCGCCGACAGGGAAGCCGCGCGCGGCCCACGATACACCGGCGAACTAGGCCACGAAGGCCAGGGCCACATAGATGTAGATACGGTTCATCGACCTGACTCACCCAAGGATACGCCTGCAGATTACATGCAACCGGTTAATGGATGGGCTTCTTCCGGTTTTCGTCGGTCCACGGGCCGATGCGATCCTGAACGGATCGAAAAATTTTCACTTAAAATTTGACGGATGCGCGACGACCGGGCGCGGCGTCAGAACCGGCAGCGGGTTCGCAGCATGTCGAGCACGGCGCCGAGGTCCGGCACCACGGCAGCGCATTTCGCGCGCGAGGCGTCCGTCGGCGGTACCATGTCGGGTACCATGATCGTGATCGCGCCGGCAGCCAGCGCCGACGTCACGCCGTAATTGGAATCCTCGACGGCGACGCAGGATGTCGGCGCCACGCCAAACCGCGACGCCGCCAGCAGATAGAGATCCGGGCTCGGCTTGCCCTGGGCAACGTCGTCGCGGGTCAGGATCGCGGCGAAGCGGTCGCGGATTCCGGCCAGCCGTAAATGCGCGTCCGCGGTGCGCCGCGACGAGGAGGTGACGATCGCCATCGGATATTCGGCGGCCTGCAGCGCATCGAGCAGTTCGACAGCACCGTTTTTCACGGGCAGTCCGGCCGCGAACATCTCGTCCCGCCTGGCGATGAAAGCCTTGTTGATCGCGGCCAGCGGAAATTTTTCGCCGTAGCGCGCGTGCAGCATCGCCTCGCATTCCGGTCCGGGAAGGCCGACCATGGCATGGCACAGCGTGACGACATCCTCGGTGTAGCCGTGCGCGTTCAGCGCCGCGACCAGGCTGTCGAAATAGACCCGCTCGGTGTCGAGCAGCGTGCCGTCCATGTCGAGCAGCACGGCGCTGACGTTCCACGGGTCGGTCACGTCGGCGCCGCGTCGGCGGCACGCGCCGCCGCTTGGCGCAGGCAATCCGGACACAGGCAGTCGCCGCCGTCGGAAGGCATCGGCAGCAAATAGGCTTCCTCCATGCACCAGCACGGCCCGGACCGGTCGCAGCCGAATTCGGTTCCGCAAACGGCGCAAGCGAGGCGGCGCGAGGGCTGGCTTTCTTTCCGATTTGTCATGAATGCGGCCGTATTCGCAGGCGGAATTAATATCGGGTTCATGTCGAACGGCGGTATAGTGCCTCGCAATATACGCCCGGGAACGCGCTGAGGGAAATCGAATGGCCCGCGATTCGCAAGCAGCGCTTGTTGCGCTCAATCGCTTCGGATTGGGCGCGCGGGGCGGCGCATCCGGCGATTTCGTCAACGCGGCCTCCGATCCGCGCGGTTTTGTGAAGGCCGAACTGCTGCGTCCCAACGGTGCGCTGCTCGAGGTGCCCGGATTGCAGTCGACGCCGGCGCTCGGCAAGGCGGTGTTCGACTATCAGTTCGAAATCCAGCAGGCGCGTGACGCCGCCGCCAAGGCCGCGCCCGGCACAGGTACCGAAGCGCCCGCGCCGCAGCCGCCGCCGGAAGCGAAAGCACAGCGGCGAAACCTATCGCTCAACAGCATTGCGATGGACATCACCGCGAAGGAGCCGCCGGCCAAGAGCGCCGACAACAAGAGCGCTGACAACAAGACCGCGGATAACGCCAACGCGACCATGTTGCCGGCTGAAGCGATGCAGCCCAACGCGCCAAAACCGCCGCCGCAACCGCTCAACATCATCCAGAAGACGTTTCGCGCCGAGGCGCTGGCGCGGCTGCAGCGCGGCATCATCGCCGACTGCGGTTTCGTCGAGCGGCTGGTGGTGTTCTGGTCCAATCATTTCTGCATCTCCGCCGGCAAGGGCGGGCTGGCGCGGATGTGGGCGGGCTCGTTCGAACGCGAGGCGATCCGGCCCCATGTGCTCGGCCGCTTCGCCGACATGCTGAAGGCAGTCGAGCAGCACCCGGCGATGCTGTTCTTTCTCGACAACCAGCAATCGCTCGGTCCGGAGTCCCGCGCGGGACAGAATCGCAACCGCGGCCTCAATGAAAACCTCGCGCGCGAGATCATGGAGTTGCATACGCTCGGCGTCGGCGGCGGCTATTCGCAGGAGGACGTAACGTCGCTGGCGCGGATCATCACCGGCTGGACCTATGCCGGACGGCAGGGCCAACTCGGCACGCCCGGCACTTTCGTGTTCAACGCCAATGCGCACCAGCCCGGTGCGCAGCGCGTGATGGGCAAGGTCTATGAGGCCAATGGCGTGGCGCAGGGTGAGGCGGTGCTGGCGGATATCGCGCGGCATCCGTCGACCGCGAAATTCGTCGCGACTAAATTTGCCCGGCACTTCGTCGCGGACGATCCGCCGCCGGCTTTGGTGGCGCGGCTCACGGATGTCTTCGTCAAGTCCGACGGCGATCTGAAGGCATTGGCGAATGCGCTTCTGGATTCCGACGAAGCCTGGAAAGCGCCGCTGACCAAGATGCGCTCGCCTTATGAGTTCCTGCTGGCGAGCGGGCGGCTGCTGGCGCAAATTCCGGGCGATCCCGGCCGCTACCTCAACGGCCTCAACGTGCTCGGTCAACCGCTGTGGTCGCCCGCCGGGCCGAACGGTTTTGCCGATAGCAACGCGGCGTGGGCGGCGCCGGAAGGCATGAAGCTGCGGCTCGATATCTCCGCGCAGATCGCCTCGCGCCTTGCTGACGGCGTCGATCCCCGCGATCTGCTCGAACTCGTCGCCGCTGATGCAGCTTCCGTCGAGACACGGCGAACCATCGAGCGCGCGGAGTCGCGGCAGCAGGCGCTGGCGCTGTTGCTGATGTCGCCGGAATTCCAGAGGAGATGACGGGCATGGAATCGAAAATCGATTGCTGCGAAGGCCCGGTCACATCGCGCCGCGCGCTGCTGCTCGGCGGCGCTTCCTTTGCGGCCTGGGCCTATTTGCCGAAATTCGCGCGCGCCGCCGACAGCCGTGATCCCAGGCTGGTGGTTATCATCCTGCGCGGCGCGCTGGACGGGCTCGCCACCGTGGCGCCGGTCGGCGACCCCGATTACGCCGGCCTGCATGGTGCGATTGCGCTGAGCCCGAGCGGTTCGAACGCGGCGCTGCCGCTGGATTCGTTTTTCTCGCTGCATCCGGCTATGCCGGAATTCGCGCGGATGTATCGCGACAAGAAGGCGGCGGTGGTTCACGCGGTGGCGACGTCCTATCGCGACCGCTCGCATTTCGACGGGCAGGACGTGCTCGAAAGCGGCTTTGCCGGGCCCGGCCGGGTGCAGTCCGGCTGGCTAAACCGCGCGCTGGAATCGCTGCCGAAGGGCGAGCGGGTGATGAGCGCGCTCGGCGTCGGCCCGACTACGCCTTTGGTGCTGCGCGGACCTGCGCCGACCGTCGGCTGGGCGCCGGTCGCGGTACCGCAGGCCGCCGACGACACCGCGATGCGGCTCGCCGAACTCTATGCCCATCGCGATCCCGCGCTGGCGACGGCACTGACGCAGGGCCTCGCGCTCGACAAGGCCGCGCAGGGAGACGACATGAAGCCGAAGCCCGGCACCAATGGTGTCGGCGCGATGCGGCTGGTGGCGCGGGGCGCTGCAAAACTGATGGCGGCCGACGACGGTCCGCGGATCGGCGCGCTCGCCTTCGACGGCTGGGACACCCATGCCAACGAAGGCGGCCCGGTCGGCCGGCTGGCGCAACTGCTCGGCGGCCTCGACGGCGCGCTGGCGGAATTGGAGAGCGGGCTCGGCGCGCGCTGGCGCGAGACCGTTGTGGTGGTCGCCACCGAATTCGGCCGCACCGCGCGTATCAACGGCACCCAAGGCACCGACCACGGCACCGGCACCATCGCCCTGCTGGCCGGCGGCGCGGTGAAAGGCGGCCGCGTGATCTCGGACTGGCCAGGACTGAAACCCGCCAACCTCTATCAGGGCCGCGACCTCGCCCCCACCACCGACCTGCGCGCGGTGATGAAAGGCGTGCTGCATGACCAGTTCGGTTTGGCCGAGCGCGTGCTGGCGGAAACGGTGTTCCCCGACAGCGCGCAGGTAAAGCCGATGCAGGGATTGGTGGGATGAGTCGGGCGGCTCAGGTCGAGGGAGCCATATGGCCGTCTACTTCGTAATCTTTGGCGCCGCGGTCCGCGCCGACGGCACCCCCAGCGGCAGTCTGGCACGCCGCGTCGAAGGCGCCCTGGCTCTTGCCAGGGATGTACGACCCCGCTTGTTTCTGGCGACCGGCGGCGTGGGCCGCTACGGACCGGCCGAAGCGCAGGTCATTCGTAATCTGTTGCTCGCTGCTGGCGCCCAGGAACAGGAAATCCTGACGGAGGACCGGGCGACCGACACCTTGCAGTCGGTGCTGTTCTGCCATGCGATCCTTCGCGGCAGGAGCGATGTCGATCTGCTGGTTCCCTGTTCGAGCGGCTATCACAATTTCCGATGCGCGCTGTTGTTCAGAATACTCGGGTATAGCGTCCGGATCGGTCGCATGCCGCCCGAACTCGCCCACCTCGGGCTGTGGAGGTGGAGCCGGTATGTGGTTAAGGAGATCGTTGCCTTGCCATATGACGCCGCGCTGCTGTTGTGCCGCCGCCTGCTCAATCGCTTGCCCTGATCCGAACCGCCAACCGTCCGGCAGCAGGCCGCGCGAGCGATTCCCCTGCGACACGACCAATGATTGAATAAAAGCCAAGGTTGTGGTAGGGATCGCTGGCGGACACGGATGAAACGCCATGAAGTATGTACTCGCGGCTGCCGCCTTGCTTCTCGTCGCGCTTGGCGTCGTCTTTTTCTTCGGGCCGAACCCGGACCCGGTTCCGACGGATCCCAAGGTCAAGCAGCTCAGCGACCTCGCGGGCTTGGCTGAGCGAATGTGTCTGTCCAGTACCTCGAACGCGCAGAGTGCTGCGATCAAGCTCAAGCTCGAGTTGATCAGCAAGCAGATTGCGGGGGATGGCAGCGTAACGCGGGGCCGCGAAGCGCTGCGTGGCGCGGCCGACTCATTGGCGGAGACGGTCAAGAAGACCGAGAACGACGACATCAGAAAATGCATGGAACCGTGGTCGGAGAAGATTCGTGACCTTGCAAAGACTCTGGGGTGACGAGGGCGGATATTCGAGGCCAGCCGGCGCGGTGCCGCGTTCGCTGTGGATCGCGATGGTGCTTGTCGCTTGCGTTGTTAATCAACCGCAGGCGCAGGCCCAATCCGGTCAGGGCGCAATAGCCACGCGGCAGTCGAACGATCTGGACCGCAGCCTGCAAGCGCTGACAGTGCTCGTCGGCCTCGCCGAACAGGCCTGCCTTTCAACTCATACCCAAACCGAAAGCGGCAATATCTCGGCCGCGCTGCATGCGATCGTCAATTCCGTGTCATCGGGCCTCACCGTCGAACGGAAAGTCAAGGAGCTGCGCGGTGCGCCGGACAAAATGTCGGGAGAAGTTGCCAAGCTTGAAAACGACGAGATCCGGAAATGCATGAATGAAAAGCTGGCGCCGGCGTTCAGTAAAATCAATACATCTTTTGCACCGGGTGATCCCGCCGCCAGCTGGCCGTCGCCGATCGACTTTCGCTTCAACTTCGCCCGGAGCGTCAGCAAGGACACCGAAAAATATTCCGAGAACCTGATGGTCAACCTGCTCCGCAGCAGCCAAGGGCCAATCACCCGACGAATTACCAATCAATTCGATTCGGGCGGCAAGCCTTATTATCAAGTCGATATTTCCTACCCGGCGGACAGCGAATTTATCAATGGCACGATCGCGCCGGAGATCAAGGCAACCAGCAGCCTGTCGACGCAGCCGACCAGTATTACGAAGATTTGCATGCAGCGCCCATCGAGCTTTCCGCAAGTCAAAGCCGAATACGACATGTTCGATTGCACCGAAGGCAACGTCTGCCAGGCTGGCGCGCTGGCAACCGGCTGGCTGGCGATCTGCCCGAAATCCGGTGAGGCCGTGCCTCCCGCGGTGAAGCCATCGCGCTATGCGGCCTTCCGGATGGCGTATGCGCAGGCAGGCAGCGTGGAACGGCGATGGGTCGTGCCTTCGCTGGAAACCCTGGCCGGTCAAAACGCCGAGGGGGTCGGCTATACGGTCTTCACCTTGAGTACGTCGGCGTTTCGGAAGTCGGAAGCCCTGGGGGTGGAGGTAGATGTCCGCGTCAACGGGACACGTGTGGATCAGGACGGGCTGCCGCCGGCCATGCGGCCGGTTGCGAACGATCCGACGCAACCGTTCACGCATAGCTTCGCGCTGCAGAGCCTGGATTTTCAGGGCCTGAACGGCGGCTGCGACGATATTTCGGTGGGTCTGACGCCGATCTATGCCAACGGGCGCAAGGGCGATCCACATCAGGCGACGCTGTCATATGCGGCCCTGCGCGACGTCGAGGAACGGAAGGTGCCGTTTGCAGGCGATGCGCTCGCATGGCACGCCTCCTACATCACACCGGCGCGCGAATGGCGATTCTATCCGATCGTGCATTCCTACATCTATCCGGTTGATGATGCGAAGAGCGCCGCCGCGACCGCGGCAGCCGCCGAGGCGGACCGGCGCTGGCTCGACGAGCAGGGCTTTATCTACGAAGGGAAACGCGTGCTTGGCGTGGTTCGCCCGCCGCGGACCGTCCAACCCAACGGCACCGCTGCCTTTGGCCTTGCCGCGGGCCTTCTTCAGCCGACCGGGCAAATTCGCTTCACCTTCCCCTTGCCCGATGCGCGCAGCTTTTCCGCCTTCATGGTCAAGCAGCGGAGCCGAAGCGACACCGCCCGTCGCGTGATTGAAACCGATAAATATGTCTTCCAGGCGATCGGCGGCTATCGCACCGTCAAGGGTGTATGCGGCACGGGATAGGCCGCTTGCGCTGTTACTTCGTGATTCCGTCGATCTCCGCGATCTCTTCCGCGCTCAGCGCCCAGCCGATCGCCTTTACGTTCTGCTCGACCTGTTCGACGCGGGTGGCGCCGGCGATGACGCTGGAGACTTGAGGGCGGGCCGCCAGCCAGGAGAAGGCGAGTTCGAGCATGCTGTGGCCGCGTCCATGCGCGAAGGCCTGCAGCTTTTCGACGATGTCCTCGTTGCGCGGTGTGACGTAACGGTCCTTCAAGGCGGGCGCCTTGGCGAAGCGCGTGTCGGCGGGGGCTGCGGCGCCGCGCTGATATTTGCCGGTGAGCAATCCGCTCGCCAGCGGGAAGAACGGCAGCAACCCCAATTTGTATTCCTGCGCCGCCGGCAGCAGATCCGTTTCGATGCCGCGCACGACGAGGCTGTATTCGTCCTGGCACGACACGAAGCGGCCGACGTTCATCTGCCGCGCCATCAGTTCGGCCTCGGCAATGCGCCAGGCCGGAAAATTCGAATTGCCGATGTAGCGCACCTTGCCCTGGCGCACGAGATCGTCGAGCGCGCGCAACGTTTCCTCGATCGGCGTCAGGGGATCGTAGTCGTGCTGCTGGTAGAGATCGATGTAGTCGGTCTTCAGCCGCGTCAGGCTGGCCTCGACCGCCGACATGATGTAGCGGCGCGAGGCGCCCTGCTTGGTGCCGTCATTGCTCATCGGCTTGGAATATTTGGTCGCCAGCACGATGTCCTTGCGGCGGTCGCCGAGCACCTGGCCCAGCACGGTTTCGGAGCCGCCCATCCCGGCATAGATGTCGGCGGTATCGAACAGCGTGATGCCGAGATCGATCGCCTTGTGGATCACCTTGCGCGAGGTTTCCAGATCGGTGCGCTGGCCGAAATTGTTGCAGCCGAGGCCGACGGCGGACACGCGCAGGCCGGAGCTGCCGAGATTGCGAATTTGCATGGATCGATCCTGTGGGGGTGGCACGAAAGGGCGGCCATTGTGGCCCGCGTGCCCGTGGCCCGCAAGGTGCGGTCTTACCGCGATTGGCGCTGGGTGATGCAGCAAAAAAGCATGCAGCAAAAAGGAAAAGATGCGGCCCCGGTCAGACGCGGCGACTGACCGGGAGCCGCTTGGGGCGCGTGATCTGAGACGGGGGGCCTGATCAAACGCAGGCGAAAACTAGCCGGGCTTTGTTACGCGCAAGTGACATCGGGATTTATCCACAGGCTGCTCCGGCCGGATCGCGGCTTCGTGAACGCGGTCAGAATATCCTGCGATAGACGACGAATCCCGACTTCTCCGCGACCTTGTCATAGAGCTGCATCGCGGTGTGGTTGGTCTCATGCGTCTGCCAGTAGACGCGCGCCGATCCGGCTAGTTGCGCCTGCGCGTAGACGCCCTTGATCAGCGCCCGGCCGACGCCCTTGCCGCGCGCGACGGCGCTGGTGAACAGGTCCTGCAGGTAACAGGTCGGCTCGATCGCTGTGGTCGAACGGTGAAACAGATAGTGCGTCAGCCCGAGCAACTCGCTGCCGCGCTCGGCGACCAGCGCATGCACCGGCTCGTAGCCGTCGAAGAAGCGCGCCCAGGTCATCGCGGTGGTCTCGGGCGCGAGCGCCGTCGGCCCCGAGCGGCCATAGAACGCGTTGTAGCCGTCCCACAACGGCAGCCATTGCGCGTAATCCTGGCGGGTGACGAAGCGGATGTTGACGTCGCCGGACATGATGGCACCTGCTTTCGGGGAAGCGCGTGGGGAGGCCGTGACGTGCGCGCGAGAAGGTGCACCATTCCTATCGATGCAAGGAGACGGGATCAATCGCCGCGATGAAACGCGGAACCTTCGTCATTCCGCCGCGCGCAACTGCCGTATGAAGCTGCGATCGCCGCCGCGCAGGGCGCGGTAGTAGTCGGCATTGGCGGGATTGTCGCCGTGACGGACGAGGTCGGTGACGGGGGTGTAGCTCAGCATGCGTCCACCGTCGGGCAGCGCGGTGCAGCTGAAGCGCAGCACTTCGCCGCTGGTGAGGTTGATGTTGATCGGCGTGGAGTCGCCGGCCCGCATCGCCTCGGTACGCCGGGCGATGAAGCTGCCCAGTTCGTCCTCGGGCAGCTCCCATGCGCCGGTGTCGCGGCCGTGATACATCAAGGCGATGAAGGGCGGCTTGCTGTCGGCTTGTTGATCGGAGAGCCGGAAATAGTCGCGGAAGGCGCGGTTGATGAATTCCGCGCGGGTGTCGGGACCGAGCAGCACGATGCCGATGTCGACCTGGTCGAGCGCCGCCGACAGCCGCGCCGCGGTGGCATGATGTTTCTTCTCCCACGCGAACGCGTCGATCCATTTCTGCCGCAGCAACCCGGTGATCACGGCGGTGCCGGTCGCCGTCGCCGCCAGCATCGCCATGCGCGTGAGATCCGAAATGTCGTAGCCGGGCACCGCGCGATGATCGAGAAAGAACAGCGCCGACGATGCCACCGCGATCACGGCGCTGATCAGGCCGAACGCAATGCCGCTGATCGAGGCGGCAAGCGCCACGATGCAGACGAACAAGGGCGCGGGATTGGGGACGGCAACGAAGTGCCGGTCGACGACGAAGGCGGTCGACGCCGTCGCGATCGTCAAAGCGGGACCCGAGATTGCGCGCCAGTCGAGCTGCATGCCCCTCATCCATCGTCGGGCGGCCAGTCTGCCTGATGATTTCAATCGCGGTAGGCTTTCCCGTTGTATTCTTAAGAAGGCCTTGCCGGGTTTCGTGGGGCTTTCGCGTTTTTGAAAATCAAATGATAAGTGGATGGAACCGGCTTCCGCGTTCGCTCGTTAGCGCCGGGCGTTTGCACTGCAGCATTTACAGAGAGAAGAGATGCCGACGATTTCGCCTACCATCCTGCCGATCCTGATGCTGTTTGCCTCCAACGTGTTCATGACCTTTGCCTGGTACGGCCATCTCAAATTCAAGGAAAGCTCGCTGCCGCTGGTGATCATGGTGAGCTGGGGCATCGCCTTCTTCGAATACTGGCTGGCGGTGCCGGCCAACCGCTGGGGCAGCGCGGTCTATTCGGCGGCCGAGCTCAAGACCATGCAGGAGGTGATCACGCTGGTGGTGTTCGCCGGCTTCTCGGTGCTCTACCTGAAGGAGCCGCTGGGGTGGAATCACGCGCTCGGCTTCGGCTTCATCGCCGCCGGCGCGTTTTTCATTTTTCACAAATGGTCATAGCGTTTTCGAGCGAAGCATGCGCTCGGACTTGATCCGAGGGTGGGCATCGGTTCGCGTCAAGAAACGCGAAAAAATAAACGGCTTCTAGCGGCCGGTCAGAGCGCAATGGTATTCGCGCAGGCTGCCGCCGAAATCGTAGGAAATGTTGGCGATGCGCCAAGCGTCATTCTCGGTGACGACACGAACGAGAATTTTGCGCGGCTCGCCGCGATGCTCGATCTCGACACGGATGGTGGCCGGACCCGTATCGTCGCCATCGACCAGCGCGACCTTGCCGATCTTGATATCGGCGCCGGGCAGCACGCCGCGGCCGAAGAAGGCATTCGATAGCGGACCGAGGTTTGGATTCTTCGGACGTGGCGCCTGCATCAGCTTGCGCATGCGGCGCGAGAACAGGGCGTAAAATTCCTCCTCGCCGAGCGGAGAGCGTTCGGCCTGGAGCCGCGCCTGTTTCTGGTAGAGCGTTTCGACAAAACCCGCTGCATTCTCTCCGCCGCATTCGGCATGACCGGGCGTTGTCGCAGCGATCAGCGCTGCGCCCGCCGACATCGCCAAAAAGAACTCGCGCCTGTTCATGCGTTGTGCACTCGGGAATTTCAGACCACGAGGCTTGGTCGCCGTTCGGCGCGCACGCGTTCACGGGCGCGGTCATCGCGCGTTGCCTGGCGATGCAAACGGAAAAAGCCGCCGACTAGGTCGGGATCGGCATCGCCATCGAGACCCTGATCGACAGCACGGTCAGTGTGACGGCGAGGCACAGCGACAGCGCGCCGATCGCCAGTGTGGCGGCGATGGCGTTGGTCAGTCGGGACGACGCAACAGGGGCAGGGCGGCACTCAAAGCCCACCGTGCCGGGCGACCGTATCATGGTCTAAATCCTTCAAGACACGGTACGAATCACCCGCGACGCCAGCCAATTTCGCAGCGTCCGCCGGCAACATTGCGGCGGTCATCGCGTCGAAACCGAGTAATCGCCGCAACCGTTAACGGCTGCCCCCCGGTTTTTAACCTTTGCAGGGTTTCTCGCGCGAATGTGATGTGCCTGGCGACGGACCCGAAACAGACCCGAAGCGGTTACGCTCCCGCCGCGATGCGGGCAGGGCCATCGGCTTCGGCTCCCTGCTGCCAGTCCATGGCGACGAAACCGGGGATCTGTTCGACCCGGCGCAGCCAGGCGCGGATCGCGGGGAAGGTCGCCAGATCATAGTCGCAGCGGTCGGCGACATGGGTGTAGCCGTACACCGCGATATCGGCGACCGTGAGTTGCCCCGCGGCGAAAAAAGCATGGTTCTTGAGGTGGTTTTCCATCACCTGCAGCGCCGCATAGCCGCGCTCCATCCAGTCTTCCAGCGCGTGGGTCTGCAGGTCGCGGCCGCCTTTCACCAGCGACAGCCAGAAATAGGCGGCGCCGATATTGGGCTCCAGCGCATGCTGTTCGAAGAACATCCATTGCAGCGCTTCGGCGCGTTCGACCCGCGATTCCGGCGCCAGCGAGGTGCCGCCGCAGACATACCAGAGGATGGCGTTGGACTCGGCGAGGTAGCGTCCTTCGGCGACTTCCAATAGCGGCACCTGTCCGCTCGGATTCATCGCCAGGAATTCCGGCGTGCGGCTTTCGCCTCTGAGGATGTCGACCTCGATCGCCTGATACGGCGCATTGAGCAGTGCCAGCGCAAGGCGGACCTTGTAGCTGTTGCCGGAGCGCTGCATCGAATAGAGTTTGTACATCGTCTCAAGGTTTCGGTTGATCGAGGATACGCGGGGGGCGGGCTTGTCGCGCCGCAACGCGGCTGAACAATGATGCCGTTACCGATGCATCGCAAGTCCTGCGCAATGGAAAAAGTCGAAAACCTCTACCGCACTGCACGCGTGCAGAATGATTCTAGCGACACACCGGAACAATTCAGATCACGCTTGCGCGATGCCTCGCGCGCCGACTGCAACATCGGCGTGATCCTGCGCCGCGCGCCGCAGCACGAACACATAAAAGGTCAGCATCACGATCAGTCCGAGCGGGATCGTGGTCACGCCGGCGATGCTGCGTGACAGCAAAGGTACGATCCAGGCCGCCGCCAGCAGGCTGATTTCGAAATCGCGAAAACCCCGATCGAGCCCGTATCGCGCGAAGAAGGCGATCGCGACCGCCAGCACCACGAGGTCGTAGTCGAGCACATAGGGCGTCGCCAGCAGGCTGCCGACCGCCAAAGCCGCGGCCTTGAGTTCGAACGCGGCATCGCTGCGCCACAGCCAGGCCAGGCTTGCAGCAAGCGAGGCCAGCAGCGAGGCCTGCACGGCGTAGGCCACCGGCACGCTGGCGCCCCAGGCCCGCACGGCCGAGAAGATCGACTGGATTTTCTGCCAGCCGGTGCCGCCCTGTTCGAGCACCACGACTTGCGTAAAATTCATGGAGTCGGTGAACGCATGCCAGATGCCGCCGCCAAGCGTCAGGAAGCTGACGGCTATCAGCACGGCAACGGTCATAGCCGCCGCGCCGATGGTGCGCCAGCGCCCGCCGGCGACGAGCGCGATCGGGATCAGCACGCCGAATTGCGGCTTGTAGGCCAGCAGCCCGATCAGCACGCCGGCCAGTGCCGGTCGCCGGTCGAGCCAGTGCAAAGCGCCGCCGAGCAGCGCCGTGGTGAGGAAAGCATTCTGGCCATGGCCAACATTGACGAACACGGCGGGAAAGGCTGATGCGGCCAGCCAGGTCTCCGGGCGCGGCAGGATGGCGCGGATCGCGGCGAGGTAGGCGGCAAAACTTGCGATCAGCCAGATCGCAAGACCCCAGGCATAGGGCACGGCGGCAACCAGCACGGCGATGGCGAAGAAGAACGGCGGATAGTGCCAGCCATAGAACGGCACCTCGCGGCCGTTGAACACGGCCTTCTCGGCGGCGTGCTGCAGCGGCGGAGAATAGGCATCGGCCGAGCGGCCCTGCCAGGTCAGCGTGCCCGCGGCATAGACATTGGAGAAATCAGTGCCGATCGGCTGGCCGTTGCGGTCGAGCAGGCCGTCGGAGACCGCGATCCACCCGGCGAACACGGCCACCGAGAAGCCGAGCAGGATCAGGCCGTAGGCGCGCATCCGCGCCGCCGTCAGCCATTCCCCCGATCGCAGCCCTTGCCAGATATGAGTCATTTCGCCGCGGAATTTGTACGAATATTACGCTGGTATTGCTCCGACCGTACCGAGACCGGTTTAACGTTTCTCTAAAGTTTGGGTCGATCCGGCCAAGCTTCTTGCGATGCAGCGCGCCTCGCCTTAGGGTGCCTCGATCCCATCAGAAAGAGTCGTGGAATCATTACGAATTCGCGACGTTTGCCAAGAACAATCACGAAATGATCAGGAGATAACGATGCCCTTCCTGTCCGCTGCGCTCGCCCGTGTGAAGCCGTCCGCGACGATTGCGGTCACGGATAAAGCACGCGCGCTGAAAGCGGCGGGCCGCAACGTCATCGGCCTGGGCGCCGGCGAGCCGGATTTCGACACCCCGGCCAACATCAAGCTGGCGGCGATCCACGCCATCGAGGCCGGCAAGACCAAGTACACCGACGTCGGCGGCATTCCCGAGCTGAAGGAAGCCATCATCGCCAAATTCCAGCGCGAGAACGGCCTGACCTACAAGCCGAACCAGATCATCGTCGGCACCGGCGGCAAGCAGGTGCTCTACAATGCGCTGATGGCGACCATCAATCCGGGCGACGAGGTCATCATCCCGGCGCCGTACTGGGTGAGCTATCCGGAGATGGTGGCGCTGGCCGGCGGCGAGTCCGTGCCGGTGGTGTGCCCGGCTTCGAGCGGGTTCAAGCTGCGGCCCGACGATCTCGAAAAGGCGATCACGTCGAAAACCAAGTGGATCATTCTCTGTTCTCCGTCGAACCCGACCGGCGCCGCCTATACCCGCAGCGAGCTGAAGGCGATCACCGACGTGCTGGTGAAGCATCCGCAGATCTGGGTGATGACCGACGACATGTACGAGCACCTGGTCTATGACGACTTCGTGTTCGCGACGCCGGCGCAGGTCGAGCCGAAGCTGTACGACCGCACGCTGACCGTGAACGGTGTCTCGAAAGCCTATTGCATGACCGGCTGGCGCATCGGTTACGCCGGCGGCCCGGCCGAACTGATCAAGGCGATGCAGACCATCCAGTCGCAGTCGACCTCGAACCCGTCGTCGATCTCGCAGTGGGCGTCGGTCGAAGCGCTCAACGGGCCGCAGGACTTCATCCCGGTGCACAACAAGGTGTTCAAGGAACGCCGCGATCTCGTGGTGTCGATGCTGAACCAGGCCAAGGGCATCGAATGCCCGCGGCCCGAAGGCGCGTTCTACGTCTATCCGTCCTGCGCCGGAACCATCGGCAAGACCTCTCCGTCCGGCAAGGTGATCGCCAACGACGAGGACTTCGTCACCGAGCTCCTGGAGACCGAAGGCGTCGCCGTCGTGCAGGGTTCGGCGTTCGGGCTTGGACCGGCGTTCCGGATTTCCTATGCGACGAAAACGTCCGATCTGGAAGACGCCTGCAAGCGCATCCAGCGCTTCTGCGGCAATTTGCGGTAACGCATTCGCGCCCGGTAAAGAAAACGCGTCGAAATAAAGGCGTGTCAAATCACAACACGCTTTGCATGTTTGATGTTTTGAAGTCTTCTTTGGGAAGCGCCTTGTTTTGAACACGGCGCTTCCTTCCTGTCCGCCCGCAAATTCAATTCCTTCTTTGCGGAGATTTAGACAGATGCGATTCCTGACACTGACCCTTGCTGCTGCCGCGCTGATCGCGCCGCTCGCTGCTGCCAACGCGCTGCCGCCGGTCCGCGCCGGCATCCTGCAATGCCAGGGCGGCCAGAATGTCGGCTTCGTCGTCGGCTCGGTGACCAGCCTTGAATGCGTGTTCCAGAGCGAGGGCCGTCGTCCCGAGCCCTATATCGCCACCGTGCGCCGCTATGGCCTTGACCTCGGCATCACCGCGCAGACCCAGCTGGCCTGGGCGGTGAACGCGCCGAACAGCCGGATCAGTCGCGGCGAGCTCGCCGGCAATTACGGTGGCGTCGGCGCCAACGCCTCGGTCGGTATCGGTGGCGGCGGCAATTTCCTGGTTGGCGGCCCCGCAAATACCTTCTCGCTGCAGCCGCTCAGCGTGCAGGGCCAGACCGGGCTGAATGTTGCCGCCGGGATCGCCGACATCGAACTGCAGCCGTTCCACGGCTACAGCGCTCCGCGCCGGCACCATCACCGCCATCATCATCGCGGCTGAGGTTGGTTACGGTTTAGGAAAAGGCCCGCGCAAGCGGGCCTTTTTTTGCGACCGTCATCCCGGATCTTGTGCCGTCATTCCGGGGCGATGCGTAAGCATCGAACCCGGAATCTCGAGATTCCCCGGGGTGCAATTGCACCCCTGAGGTTCACGCTTCGCGCGCCCCGGAATGACGGTTGAGGCGCAAAATCTGGCACCACCCCACATCTTGTGGCATAGAACGCCCAGCGCCGCGGGCACGGCGCGATATTCCATTCTCTGCTCGCATCACACCTTTTCAGCCGGAGATTTCTTCATGCGTCGTTTCCTCATTCTCGCCGGAGCCGCCCTAGCTATGCTTACGGCTTCGATCGCCGGCGCCAGCGCGCAGCAGGGACGCGTGCAGGTCGGTGTGCTCGAATGCCGCGGCGGAGCCAGCATCGGCTTCATCGTCGGCTCCGTGACCAATCTCGGTTGCGTGCTGCGCGTCGATGGCGTGCCGGATGATCGCTACGTCGCCACCATCAAAAAAGTCGGCCTCGATCTCGGCATCACCCGGGAATCGGCATTGGCCTGGGGCGTGTTCGCGCCGGTGGCGCGGCTCGGGCCGGGCGATCTCTCCGGCGATTACGCCGGCGCGCAGGGCAGTGCCACGCTCGGCGTCGGCGTCGGCGGCAACGTGCTGGTCGGCGGCTCCAACAATTCGATCGCGCTGCAGCCGCTCAGCGTACAGGGCCAGGTCGGCGTCAGCGTCGCCGCCGGACTGGAGAGCCTGGAACTGCGACCAGGCAGGTAGTCGCTAGTCAGGCCCGTAGGGCGGATTAGCGTAGCGCAATCCGCCATCTTATTTTGCATCGTGGCGGATTACGCCTTCGGCTAATCCGTCCCACGCTCTGGCCTCTATTTTAAAGCGCCTTGGTAAAATGATATCGCCGGATGCCGCCGCCCAGCGTCTTGTTGCTGACGGCGACCGCGATTTCTTCGCGGACCAGTTGATACCCGGCGTTTCGGTACAGCGACAGCGCGTTGCCCTGCAACTCGGATGTGCTCAAGTCCATCGTCGGGCGATGGCGCCGGCGGCATTCGTCTTCGGCGAACGCCAGCATCTTGCGCGCAATGCCACGACGCCGGGCGTCGGGATCGACATACATGCGCCGTAACTCCATTGCAGTGTGGGATGAAGGCTCCAGTCCGAACATGCCGACGAGCTTGCCGTTATCGACCGCGACCCAGAAGCCGCCGTTCCGGTCGCGGTAATAATCCTCGATCCGATCGATTTCCTCCCGCAGCGACGTGGCGATGTAGGCTTCAAACGCCGCCTTCATCTGCGGCGGCGCCAACAGGCGGTTGACCCTGATGAACAGGTCCCGCACGTGCACGGCATCAGCGGTCGCAAAGGCGCGGATCTCGATCGCAGTAGCCATTTCCAACCCGTGAGGAGTTCGTATGGCAGAATAACGCAGCCCAATCTGACAAACCATCTACATCGCAGCGGATTACGCTGCGCTAATCAAGCTTCGTCATTCCCGGTGCGCAATTGCGTACCTGAGGGCGCGCAAAGCGGGTCATTGAGAACGCGGCCGTCGTCAAGCCTGCTGATGGCGCGGTAGCCAATTCAGTGATGGCGATCGCGCCTGTTAACCACGAAACAAATCCGCGGATGAAAAATTTAAAAATTAAGATAAATTGAATCAATAGAAGAGTTCACCGACGCGCGGCGTCTCGTGAGCAAGCGAGAATAGCTTTTTCTTCTTCGTGTTGCCGTCGGCGGGCGGCTGTGAATTTTAATTTCACCGGCGCACGGAGACTACACATGAAGCGGCTATTTTTGGCTGCCATCATTACGATGGCGGCGAGCGCGTCCGCATGGGCTCAATCATCGACGGCGACGGCGACGGGGACGGGGACGGGCGTTGCCCGATCGACGTCGAGGTCACAGGCGATCTCCGGGCAGGGCGGGATCGGCGTCGGCGGCAACCCTTCGGCGACGATCATCAGCAACAGCACCGCGCCGTCCGATCAGACGGTCAGGAACGTGCCGAGCGTTGTCGCACCGGGCCTGGCCGCGGCCGGGCTTGAAACGTGCCTCGGGTCGGTTTCCGGCGGCGGCGCGTTTGTCGGGACCGGATTCAGCTTCGGCACCACGATCCCTGATCCCGGCTGCGCGGCGCGGCTCGATGCGCGGACGCTGTGGAGCATGGGCCTGAAGAAGGCCGCGGTGGCGCGGCTTTGCCTTAACGGCGACGTCTACCGCGCGATGCCGGAGGTTTGCGACAAGTACCTGCCGCCGCCCGCGCCGGGCCATCGCGCCCCGCCGCCGGTCCCCACCCGCTACGTGCAGGCGGAAGGCTCCGAGGAGCAGCCCTACACCGGCGGCGACATTTGGCTGGTGGAAGGGGCGACCGGCAAGAACCGTCTTTGCAACGACTACGATGTGACCCAGCAGAGCTGCCGTGTCTGGGCTCACACCGTCCACCATCCGGCACCGAAGAAGAAAGCGGTGGCGAGTGGTGAAACCTCTCACACGGCGGCATCATCCGCCCCGGCACCCGCCGTGGTGGAAACCGAAAAGAAGGAAAAGTCGCTATGAAAAAGCTGTCAATGAGTGTTGCGTTCATCGCTCTCGTGGGAAGCATCATGCCGGCTGACGCCGCCTCGACGCTCGCCATCGGGGGAGGGCTCAACCTCGGTCACGTTCAGACGACGACCGGAGCGGCCTCGTTCGGCACGGGGGCGGCGGGTTCGCTCGCCAACGGGACCACCACCAACATCGGTGCCGGTTTCGCGGCGACCTCCCCGGTCGGCGGCATCTCGACCGGCCTCGGAGCGTCTGTGGGTCAGAGCAACGCCGTGAGCGGCGCGGCCTCGATCGGCAACGGCGCGGCCATCACCAGCGGCGTGTCCAACAACATCGGTGTTGGTGTCGGCGGTGGCTTCACCAACATACTGCCCTGACGTAGACGACAGCAGCATGGCGGCAAATCTTCGTCGCCATGCTGCTGATCGGGTGGGGTGCGGTGTTTGGTCCCGTGGAGATGCGAAGGGAAAGAGGCTGCTGTTAGCAGTGCCGCCACAGATACTTGCTCGCGCCGCCGGGGTGATCGAATGAAAGCTCGATCACTTCCGAACCTTGCACTTAGCGGACCAATTGAGCACGTGGTGCGATGTCCGCTATCGAGGGTAAGGCGGAAGTGGGCCTCCCGATCTTCGACCAAGCGAGCCGCATTGTTGCTACGGCATGGGCTCCGCTTGAAGTGCCTTGCGCTAGATCGAGGTGGCTCAACTGAGTCCGTTTTAATGAAAACAATGGTGCAGAAGACATCATGCTTCCACCCAACCGCGACCACTGTTTTCTTTGCCGGCCCGACCTGCGCCCTGGTTTATCAAGCGACGCAGCGCCGTCTCTCTATTTAGCCGCTTTGCCCCCGATAGTTTGACGCACATCAAGAACTGCTTCCGGCGTGAGCCATCAACTGGCAAAACCTCGGGCGAACAGCGCCGCGAGAACGTGGAACCTTGTGCGAAATTCGTACCTCTCGCGATGACGGTACGGGTACCTCGTTCCAATCCCTCCGCCGCACCGCAGCGACGTTTTTCCCGCTTGCCAAATTGGCCGGACGGGCGGAGCATCCGATTTGCCGACCCAATCAAGGGCCGAGCTCCAACTTCAGGAGGCGGCAATGGGACAAGACGTCAGAAGTCCCCGCGGTCCACGGTGCATTGCACTGGTGGGCCCTTTCCAGAGCGGTAAAACCACACTTCTCGAAGCCATCCTGGCGCGCACAGGCGCCATCCGCAGTGCCGGCAGTGTCGATGCCGGAACCTCGGTCGGCGATTCCAGCCCCGAGGCACGCCACCACAAGATGGGCGTGGGCCTCAGCGCCGCCACCACCACCTTCATGGGCGACAGCTACACCTTTATCGATTGTCCCGGCTCGATCGAGTTCGCGCACGACATGCGCGCCGCACTTCCGGCGGTGGATGCCGCCGTCGTGGTCTGCGAAGCCGACGAGAAGAAACTGCCGCAACTGCAGATCATCCTGCGCGAGCTCGAGGAGCTCGGCATTCCCCGTTTCCTGTTCCTCAACAAGATCGACCGCGCCAACAAGCGCATCCGCGAGACGCTCGCGACGCTGCAGCCGGCGTCGCGCGTGCCGCTGGTGCTGCGGCAGGTTCCAATCTGGAACGGCGAACTGATCGAAGGTTTTGTCGACCTCGCGCTGGAACGCGCCTTCGTCTATCGCGAGCACAAGCCTTCCGAGGTCGTCGGTCTCGATGGCGGCAATCTCGACCGCGAAAAGGAAGCGCGGTTCTCGATGCTGGAAAAGCTCGCCGACCATGACGACGCGCTGATGGAGCAGTTGCTGGAAGACATCCAGCCGCCGCGCGACGCCGTGTTCGACGATCTCGCGCGCGAATTGCGCGAAGGCCTGATCTGTCCGGTGCTGCTCGGGTCGGCCTTGCGCGAGAACGGCGTGCTGCGGCTGATGAAGGCGCTGCGGCACGAAGCGCCCGGCGTGACCGAGACCGCCAAACGTCTCGGCGCGTCGTCGCCAAAGGATGCGCTGGCTTATGTGTTCAAGACCGTGCATCTGCAGCACGGCGGCAAGCTGTCGCTGACGCGCCTGCTCGCCGGCCATCTCGATGACGGCGCGACGCTGCAAACCTCCACCGGCGAAGCCGGGCGGGTTTCCGGCATTCTCGCGGTCAGCGGTACGCATGACAGCAAGCGCGCCGCAGCGGAAGCCGGCGAGACCGTAGCCCTCGGCAAACTCGACTCCATCAAGACCGGCGACACGCTGTCGAGCGGCAAGACCGCGCCATCGGCGCTCAGGCGCGCCGAACCGACACCGGCGGTCCTGGCGATGTCGCTGGCGGCGACCGATCGCAAGGACGACGTCAAGCTCGGCCAGGCGCTGGCGCGGCTGAACGAGGAAGATCCGTCGCTGAGCATGATCCACAACACCCAGACCCATGACATCGTGTTGTGGGGCCAGGGCGAGATGCATTTGCGCGTCGCGCTCGAACGGCTGCGCGACCGTTTCGGCGTCAACGTCAAATCGCAGACGCCGTCGATCGGCTATCAGGAGACGATCCGAAAACCGATCAGCCAGCGCGGCCGCCACAAGAAGCAGTCCGGCGGTCACGGCCAGTTCGGCGACGTGGTGCTGGAGATCAAGCCGATGCCGCGCGGCACCGGCTTCGAGTTCCACGAAAAGGTGGTCGGCGGCGCGGTGCCGCGCAACTATATCGGCGCGGTGGAGGAGGGCGTGGTCGACGGCCTCACGCGCGGCCCGCTCGGCTTTCCCGTCATCGACCTTCACGTCACCCTGACCGACGGCTCCTATCACAGCGTCGACTCCTCCGATCTCGCCTTCCGCACTGCGGCGCGGCTCGGCATGAACGAGGCGCTGCCGCAGTGCCAGCCGGTGCTGCTGGAGCCGATCTACATGGTCGAGATCGTCTGTCCGACCGACGCCACAGCGAAAGTAAACGCCATCCTGTCGGCGCGGCGCGGCCAGATCTTGGGCTTCGACACCCGGGAGAACTGGCCGGGCTGGGATTGCGTCCGCGCCACCATGCCGGAAGCGGAGATCGGCGACCTGATCGTCGAATTGCGCTCCGCCACTGCGGGGGCCGGCGGCTTCACCCGGCAGTTTGACCGCATGGCCGAAGTCACCGGCCGCGCCGCCGACCAGATCATCGCCGCGCATCGGGTGGCGGCGTAGCGGCTGCCGATCAGGCGGCATGATCGCTGGCAGGGCCACGGCGTTCGATGAACGCCGTAGGCTTGCGCCGGCATTGACGCCACCATTGACTCGGACCCCGGCATGGCCGATTTGACGGCCATGACCAGTGGAACAAAACCCCCCGCCGCATGCCTGATCGGATGGCCGGCCGCGCATTCGCGCTCGCCGCTGATCCATCATTACTGGCTGCGGACGCTGGGTATCGAGGGCGGCTACAACATCGAGGCGGTGCCGCCCGAGAATTTTGCCGAATTCGTGCTGCGCCTCAAAACCTACGGCTTCGTCGGCGCCAATGTCACCATTCCGCACAAGGAGCAGGCGCTGGCGCTGTCGAAGCCGGACGACCGCGCCCGTGCGGTCGGCGCGGCCAATACGCTGTGGTTCGCGGATGGCGAACTGCGCTCGACCAACACCGACGTCGAGGGCTTCATCAATAATCTCGACGCCTGCGCACCGGGCTGGGAAAGCGCCGAGGACGCGCTGGTGCTCGGCGCCGGCGGCGCGGCCCGCGCGGTGTTGTTCGGACTGATCGAGCGCGGCATCAAGCGCATCCATCTGGCCAACCGTACAGTCGAGCGCGCCCGCGCGCTGGCGGATCAGTTTGGCGCGAGTGTGCAGCCGGTGGCATGGGACGCCATCTCCGGTCTGCTGCCGCGCGCTGGGCTGCTGGTGAACACCACCTCGCTCGGCATGAAAGGCCAGCCCGCGCTCGAACTCGATGCCGGCCTGCTGCCGTCACAGGCCGTGGTCGCCGATCTCGTTTACGTGCCGCTGCAAACGCCCTTGCTCGCCGCCGCCCAAAAGCGGGGGCTGCGGACCGCCGACGGGCTCGGCATGCTGCTGCACCAGGCGGTACGCGGCTTCGAACTGTGGTTCGGGCAGCGTCCCGAGGTGACATCAGAACTTCGTGCGCTGGTGGAAGCCGATCTCACAAAGACCTGATCCGGTGATCGCGGGCATTTGAACCGGAATATTATCGGAAAACCGGGGTCAGTGGTTAGGTCAGCACCGCCACCGGAGTTTCCCCGATGCCCGCCCGTCGCTATCCCTTCGTTCGCCCGTTCGTCGCCGTTGCGATGGTGGCCGCTTCCACGATTTATGCGATCGCCCAGCAGCCGCCTTCGCCGTCGCGGGTTCGCGGCACCATCGAGGCGGTCGACGGTGACATGCTGGCGGTCAAATCGCGCGCCGGCGAGGACGTCAAGCTGCACATGACCGGCGACATCCGGATCGTCGGCATCACCAGGATCGCGCTATCAGACATCAAGGTCGGTTCCTTCATCGGCACCACCACGGTGCCGGGACCGGACGGCGCTAACGATGCGGTCGAGGTCCACGTGTTTCCCGAAGCCATGCGCGGCACCGGCGAGGGCTCGCGGCCCTACGACCTGCGGCCCAACAGCACCATGACCAACGCCACCGTGGATCAGTCCGTAGTCGGCAATGACGGGCACACCCTCAACATCAAGTACAAGGACGGCGAGAAGAAAGTCGTGGTGTCCGCCGAGACGCCGGTCGTGACCTATGTCCCCGCCGACAAGTCCGACCTCAAACCCGGCGCCAAGGTGATCGCGTTCATGAAGAAGCTGCCGGACGGCTCGTTCGAAACTAACCGCGTTAGCGTCGGCCGTGACGGGCTGACGCCGCCGATGTGACGCGGAATACCGCTGAAGTTGGGGTGTTCCCATCTCAGCCTGCAAAACCCTGGGAGGGACACCATGCCGAAATTCGCCTCGCTGATCGCTTCGCTCGCCCTTGTTACCGCCGTGGTCACGACCGCATCGGCACAAACGCCGCCGACCGTGCGGATTCGCGGCACCATCGAAGCGGTCGACGGCTCGATGCTATCGATCAAGTCGCGCGAGGGCACCGACATGAAGGTGCGCATGACCGACAATGTCGCGGTATTCGGCGTCGCCAAGACCGAGTTGTCCGAGATCAAGGAAGGCTCCTATATCGGCGTCACCGCGTTGCCGGAACCGGACGGGGTCCAGAAGGCGGTCGCGGTGCATATCTTCCCGGAAAACCAGCGCGGCGCCGCGGAAGGTTTCCGGCCCTGGGATCAGCGTCCGAACTCGACCATGACCAACGCCACCGTCGCCCAGACCGTGAAGGGCACCGACGGCCAGAACATCACGGTCAAGTACAAGGACGGCGAAAAGAAAGTGCTGGTGCCGCCGGGCACGCCGATCGTCACTTTCCTCGCCGGCGAAAAGTCGGAACTGAAAGCTGGCGCCAAGATCATCATCTTCGGCGCGGTGAAGAAAGACGACGGCACGCTCGAGGCGAACCGCGTCAACGTCGGCCGCGACGGCATCACGCCGCCGATGTGAGGCGGGCTGTCATTCCGGGGCGACGTGGAGCGACAAACCCGGAATCTCGAGATTCTCAGGTGCGCAATTGCGCACCGTAGTTCGATGCTTTCGCATCGCCTCGGAATGACGACGAGTAGCTAAATCGCCAACACATGATCGTCGATCTCTTCGATCCTGTTGACGCCGCACAGGCCCATCGTGGTGGTGAGTTCCTTGGCGAGGATGTCGATCGCCTTGGCGACGCCGGCCTCACCGCCGGCACCGAGCCCATAGGCGTAGGCGCGGCCGATCATGCAGGACTTGGCACCGAGCGCGAGCGCGCGCATCACGTCCATGCCGGAGCGGATGCCGCCGTCGAACATGATTTCCATCTGCGAGCCGATCTCATCGACGATTTCGGGCAGCACCTCGATCGACGACGGCGCGCCGTCGAGCTGCCGTCCGCCATGGTTGGAGACGACGATCGCCTGTGCGCCGGTCTTGGCGGCGATCTCGGCATCCTCGACGTCGAGGATGCCCTTGAGGATCAGCTTGCCGGGCCAGATGCTGCGGATCCAGTCGATGTCCTTCCAGTTCAGCGAGGTGTCGAACTGCGAGGCGGTCCATTCCGACAGCTTGGTGAGATCCTCGGTGCCTTTGACGTGGCCGACGATGTTGCCGAAGCTGCGGCGCTTGCCGCGCAGCACGCCTGCGACCCAGGACGGCTTGGTGGCGAAGTCGATCAGTTTCGACAACGACCATTCCGGCGGCACCGACATGCCGTTCTTGATGTCCTGGTGGCGCTGTCCGATCACCTGCAGGTCGACCGTCAGCACCAGCGCGCTGCACTTGGCGGCGATCGCGCGCTCGATCAGCGATTTGATGAAGCCGCGGTCCTTCATCACATAAAGCTGGAACCAGAACGGCTTGTCGACGGCGCCCGCAATGTCCTCGATCGAGCAGATCGACATCGTGCTCTGGGTAAAGGGAATGCCGGCGGCCTGCGCCGCGCGGCAGGCGTGAATCTCGCCGTCGCCATGCTGCATGCCGAGCAGGCCGACCGGCGCCAGGATCAGCGGCATCGCGGCGGGCTCGCCGAGGATGGTGGTCGAGAGATCGCGCTTGGAGACGTCGACCAGAATGCGCTGGCGGAATTTTATTTGCTGCAGGTCGTCGTGATTGGCGCGCAGCGTGTCCTCGGTATAGGAGCCGCGGTCGGCATAGTCGAAAAACGCCTTCGGCACGCGGCGCTGGTGCTCAAGGCGCAGATCCTCAATGCAGGTCATGTGCTTCATCGACGTTCCGCCCCTTCTCGGACTCTTGTCACTGGACTTCTTGAACTTTGGACTTCTTGAACTTCGTAACTGTGTTGTCATCTAGCATGGTTGGTACCGCAGCCAAATCGCATCTCGCGATACCCAGCCCCTTCGGAAAGGACCTGCCATGACCGCACCGCGTTCCGTTTCCAAAGCCGCCGCCGAAGCCGAAAATCGCGCTGAAAAGCGCCGCCTGGACGAAGCCCTGGAGGAGGGGCTGGAGGAGACCTTTCCGGGTTCCGATCCCGTCAATGTCATCCAGCCGGCGCCCTCGAAGGCCGACCAGCACATCAAGCGGCGCGACTGACGGCTGGCGCTGCGTCGTCATCATGTAGAAATAATAAATTATAACAAAGGGTTAGATGAAGATGTCGACTGCCAAGGGCCGTAATGATTCATCATATTTTTTGAAGCCCTTTTAGCGGCTGAGGGATTATAACCGCTGCACGCTATGATGGAGGGCGTTCGGGGATTCGTGGGCGGGATGGCCAGGAAGCCCTGAAGAGCTGGGGGTTACATGAGCCGCAAATATTTCGGTACCGACGGGATTCGGGGCCGTGCCAATGGCTTGATCACACCGGAGCTCGCGCTCAAGGTGGGGCAGGCGGCCGGTCTGGTGTTTCAGCGCGGCGACCATCGCCACCGTGTCGTGATCGGCAAGGACACCCGTCTCTCCGGCTACATGATCGAATACGCCATGGTGGCCGGCTTCACCTCGGTCGGCATGGACGTGCTGCTGCTCGGGCCTATTCCGACCCCGGCGGTCGCCATGCTGACCAAGTCGATGCGCGCCGATCTCGGCGTGATGATTTCCGCCTCCCACAACCTGTTCGAGGACAACGGCATCAAGCTGTTCGGCCCGCAGGGATTCAAATTGTCCGACGACGTCGAGAAGCAGATCGAGCAGCTGCTCGACGAGCCGATCGACCGCCATCTGTCGCAGAGCGCCAGCCTCGGCCGCGCCCGCCGTATCGACGGCGTCCATGACCGCTACATCGAATTCGCCAAGCGGACGCTGCCGCGCGAGCTCTCGCTCGACGGCTTGCGCGTGGTGATCGATTGCGCCCACGGCGCCGCCTACAAGGTGGTGCCGGAAGCGCTGTGGGAGCTCGGCGCCGACGTCATCGCGATGGGCGTCGATCCCGATGGTTTCAACATCAACAAGGAATGCGGTTCGACCTCGCCGGAGGCGCTGAGCCGGAAGGTGCGCGAGATGCGCGCCGACATCGGCATTGCGCTCGACGGCGACGCCGATCGCGTCATCCTGGTCGATGAGCGCGGCCACGTCGTCGACGGCGACCAGCTGCTCGCGGTGATCGCGCAAAGCTGGAAGGAAGACGGTCGTCTCGCCAGGCCCGGCATCGTCGCCACCGTGATGTCGAATCTCGGGCTCGAACGCTTCCTGGAAAGCCAGGGCATCGGCATGGTGCGTACGGCGGTCGGCGATCGCTACGTGCTCGAACAGATGCTGAAGCAGGGCTACAATCTCGGCGGCGAGCCTTCGGGCCACATCATCCTGTCGGATTACGCCACCACCGGCGACGGCTTCGTCGCCGCGCTGCAGGTGCTTGCCGTGGTGCAAAAACTTCGCCGCCCGGTGTCGGAAGTCTGCCATCGTTTCGATCCGCTGCCGCAGATCCTCAAGAACGTGCGTTACCGCAGCGGCAAGCCGCTGGACCATGCCGAGGTAAAGTCGGCGATCGTCGATGGCGAAAAGCGCCTCAACGGCCACGGCCGGCTGCTGGTGCGCTCGTCCGGCACCGAGCCTGTGATCCGCGTGATGGGCGAGGGCGATGATCGGATCCTGGTCGAGGAAGTGGTCGATCACATCTGCAATGCGCTTGGCCACGCCGCGGCGGCGTAAGCGCGATCAACCGCCGTCAATCGCATCGCAGCTGAGGGTGCTGGCTAGCGCTTCTCGATACACGGAATAACTGAAATGCCTGAGAGCGTTTTTCAGCTGCGAGCTTTTTTAGAAGACGATGGCAAACGGAAGCCGCTATATGTCGAGGTATTGGCGCCCGCCAGAGCTCAGACGGAGCAGGATTACTTTTGCCTTGTTCGCGCGCCGTTGCTTCTCGGCCAAGACAAGAAGATTTATGGGATTGATCCGGACCAAGCGCGATCGCTTGCGGTTGATTTCATAAGGTCCTTGCTGGAAGACAAAAAAGCTGTCGATGGCGACGGGATGCCGGTAAAGTTTTGATCGCCCGTATGGGCTAGATACGGGCAGTAGCCGGGCGGACGACCTAGGTCTGATCGGGACTAACAGCTGCCAATCGCATCGCAGCCATTAGCTATTGGTGATAGTCGGATCGGCGTCCGCAGCGTAGGAAATGGCCTGCTGCCCTGCGAATCTCCTGGGAATCCTGCCTTTGAACAAGCCCGTCACCGTCTCCGAGGAAGCGCTGGTAGCTCCCGTCGTCGTGCCGGATATCGCGCCTGGCGTGACGTCAGGTTTGGCAGCCAAGGCGGCCGTCGCGGGTCCCGCCTATGTCGTGCTGGCCGGAATCAGCTTCTCGCATTTCCTCAACGACACCATGCAGTCGCTGATCGCGTCGGTATATCCGATCCTGAAAAACTCCTACGCGCTGGATTATGCGCAGATCGGCATGATCACGCTGGCGTTCCAGTTCACCGCGTCGCTGCTGCAGCCGGTGGTCGGGCATTTCACCGACAAGAAGGCGCAGCCGTTTTCGCTTTCGATCGGCATGGGCTTCACTTTTTTCGGCCTGCTGCTGCTCAGCGTCGCGCATCAATACGGAATCATTTTGATCGCGGCATCGCTGGTCGGACTGGGTTCGGCGGTGTTTCATCCGGAGTCGGCGCGGATCGCGCGGCTTGCCTCGGGCGGACGATATGGTTTCGCGCAGTCGGTGTTTCAGCTCGGTGGCAGTTTCGGCACGTCGATGGGACCGGTGCTGGCGGCGCTGATCGTGGTGCCGTTCGGTCAGCCCAGCATCGCGTGGTTCTCGACGATCGCTTTTCTCGCGATCGTCATCCTGTGGCGGATCGGGGTTTGGTATAAGCCGCAGATCACGACAAAGAAATCGGCGGCGGTCGAAGGTCATCCGGATGCGCCGGACGCGCGGCGCGTCAAGATCGCGCTGGCGGTGCTGGTCGCGCTGCTGTTCTCGAAGCAGCTCTACGTGTCGAGCCTGTCGAGCTACTACATCTTCTATCTGATCGACAGATTCGGCGTCTCGACCCAGGCCGCCCAACTCTATCTCTTTATCTTCCTCGCCTCCAATGCGGTCGGCGCCTTCTTTGGCGGCCCGCTCGGCGATCGCTACGGCCGCAAATACATCATCTGGTTCTCGATCCTCGGCGCGTTGCCGTTCACGCTGGCGCTGCCCTATGCCGGCCTGTTTGGCTCAGCGGTGCTGACCGTGTTCATCGGCCTGATCCTGTCGTCGGCGACCTCTTCGATCATCGTGTTCGCGCAGGAACTGATGCCGCATCGCTTCGGGATGATCTCGGGCGTATTCTTCGGCGTGGCCTTCGGGATCGGCGGGCTTGGCGCCGCGGTGCTCGGCAGGCTCGCCGACCACACCGGCATTGCCTTTGTCTATCACCTCTGCGCCTTCCTGCCGGCGCTTGGGCTGCTTGCGGTGTTTCTGCCGAAGATGCCAAAACTCGCGCGTTGAGCAGCGAGCTTGGCGCGCGGCGGTTGCCGGCGCCCCGTCAACAAAATCTTAACAACGCGACTGCGGGCTCTGTTCCGTCAATACATCGTTCGGGTGTGTGACGGTTTCGCCGCTTTCTGTGTCGCAAATGCAGCGAATTGCGGCTGCAAACGCACCAACAGAAGAATCGTCAGAGATTATCAACCTTAAAAATTAGGGTTAAGCGCCGCTTAAACATTTGCTGGCATCGTCCGACCGTGAGTTTTTGAAGTGAGGCCTCCGTTGTCAGCCTCACCGGACAAAAGGACGAAGCCAATGCGTAGCGTTAAGTTCATCATCGCCGCCGGAGCGGCCACTATATTGTCCCAGGCCGCGATTGCTGCGGACATGGCGATCGCGCCGCCCCCGCAGATGTATGCGCCGCCCCCGGTAGTTGAAGACTTCGGCGGCTGGTATCTGCGCGGCGACATCGGCTTCAGCAACCAGCGCGTCGATCGCCTGAACAACGCGCTCGATGCCCGCAATACTTCGTCGGTTCAGAACCTGAACTTCAACACCGCCGGCATCTTCGGCCTCGGCGTTGGCTACAAGGTCAACAACTGGTTCCGCGCAGACGTTACCGGTGAATACCGCGGCAATTCGCATTTCAACGGCTCCGACCGTATCACCTATGTGGGCGGCGTCGGCATGGACACCTACACCGCCACCAAGAACGAGTGGGTCGTTCTCGCCAACGCCTACGTCGATCTCGGCACCTGGTGGTGCATCACCCCGTTCATCGGCGCCGGCGTCGGTGGCGCGCGGGTTGCGATCAACGGCTTCACCGATGCGGGCCTTTCCAACCAGGGCGCCGGCGCGCTGCCGAGTCTGGCCTATGGCGACAACGTCTCGAAGTGGAACCTGGCCTGGGCGCTGCACGCTGGTCTCGCCTACAAGGTTACGCCGAACGTGACCGTCGAATTCGCCTATCGCTACCTCGACATGGGCGATGGCCTGACTGGCGATCTCAAGACCTTCGATGGTCAGAACGCCATCAACAACCCGATGACCTTCAAGAACATCACCTCGCATGATCTGAAGATGGGCGTGCGCTGGAATTTCGACAGCCCGCAGCCGGTTTATCAGCAGCCGCTGATCCGCAAGGGTTAATCCGGCCTCTCATCCGTTAACGACTGCCGACGGCGCGGGATCTTCCCGCGCCGTTTGCTTTTTGGCGTGTCGTCGGCGCCCGCGCGGTGGTTGCCGCATGATGCATCGCGACTTTTCCAACAAGTTCGCGCCAATCGGAGCCTGCGAAAACGATTGGTTAAGGTTAACAGGCGATGATCAGCGCCAGGTTCAGAGTGTGCGATGGAGCGTTGCGATGCGTCGAATCTTGCTGGCGATGATGATGTGCGGGGCAGCCGCCGGTGCGCAGGCCGCCGATCTCTCCGATCTGCCGATACTTCGCGGCGCCGTCACCGAAGGGATGTCGACCAGCAGGGTGAACTGGCAGGGCTTCTATATCGGCGGGCAGGGCGGCTACGGATCGTCGGACGAGAATTTCTCCGGCTCGAACGCCAATATGCTCGCGGCCCTGCTTGACCATAACGTCATTCAGCAGATGGACGTTGCGAATTGGAATCTTGGTCTCGGAAAGCAATCGTCGCGCTCGTCGGCATATGGCGGCTTCGTCGGTTACAACTCGCAATGGAGTGACGTCGTCATCGGACTTGAAGCAAGCTATATGCACGGCTCGTTCGGGGGCATGTCCCAAGCGTCAAAGGAACTCGTAAGCGGCAACGCATTGACCGACGGCCTTTTCCATGATGTCGCGGTGAATTCATCGGCCGCGATCGCGGTTTCGGACATGATGACGCTCCGGGCGCGTGCAGCCTATTCGTGGGGCTGTTTCCTGCCTTATGCGTTTGCAGGAGTTGCGCTCGGCAGCGCCGACATCTCGCGTACCGTCGTCGTCAACGACGCCGTCAGCAACTCGATAAATGGGCCGTTTACTTCGCTGGCGCCATTGACCGCAACGAATATCCAGCACAATCACCTCGTCTACGGCTACTCAGGCGGCCTCGGGGTCGATGTCAATCTGGTCGGCGGCCTGTTCATGCGCGCGGAATGGGAATACGTCCGGTTTACATCGGCGGTAGACACCAGCATCAACACGGCGCGCCTCGGTCTCGGTTACAAATTCTGATCCAGCCGGCGTGCGACGGTCGTCGTCGGCCGGAGGCAGTTGACAGAATTGGTTCCGCCTGCTGCTCTGCCGCCTCGCAAGAGGCGGCCAGCATGAAAATCCACGGCGATACCAATTCGGGCAATTGCCTGAAGGTGAAGTGGGTGTGCGACCATCTGGCGTTGCCCTACAACTGGGTGGCGATCGATACGCTCAAGCGCGAGACGCACACGCCGGAATTTCTGAAGCTCAACAGCGCCGGCCAGGTGCCGGTTGTTGAACTCGACGACGGCCGCACGCTGGCACAATCCAACGCCATCATCCGCTATCTCGCTCGCGGCAGCGACCTCATTCCATCCGATGCCTTCGCGCAGGCGAAGATGGACGAGTGGCTGTTCTGGGAACAGTACAGCCATGAGCCCTATATCGCCGTTTGCCGCTTCCGGATGTTCTATCTCGGCAAGCCGGCTTCCGATCTCGATCCCGACAAGGTCAAGCGCGGCTATGCGGCGCTGGCGCGGATGGAGCAGCAGCTCGCCGTCACGCCTTTTCTCGTTGGCGACGCGGTTTCGCTGGCCGACGTTTCGCTGCTGGCGTATACGCGCGTGGCGCATGAAGGCGGCTTTCATCTCGACGGCTATGCCGCTGTGCGCCGCTGGATCGGCGAGACCGGGAAATATCTCGGGCTGCCGTCGGCGCGCTGAATTTTCAACGGAAGAGAGTCATGCCCGTCATTTCGAAGGTCACCATTCGCCGCACCCGCCGCGAGGACGTCGGCGTCATTGTCGCGATGCTGGCGGACGATCCGCTCGGCGGCGGCCGTGAGCGGATCGAAGACCCGCTGCCGCCGTCCTACTACAGGGCGTTCGAGACGCTCGAGCACGATCCGAACATCCATTTGGTGGTCGCGGAAGACAGCGAGGGCGCCGTGGTCGGCTGCCTGCAGCTCTGCATCCTGCCGGGATTGAGCTCGCAGGGCTCCGCGCGCGGCCTGATCGAGGATGTTCGTGTCGCCAAACATTGCCGCAGCCGCGGCATCGGCGAGCAGTTGGTGCAATGGGCGCTTGCGGAAGCGCGCGGCAAGGGCTGCAAGCTGGTTGAATTGCTGACGCATCACACGCGCGTCGATGCGCAACGGTTTTACGAACGTCTCGGATTTGCGCGCAGCCATGTCGGGATGACTGTCCGATTTTGACGTTTCTGCGATCCCTGCGTTTGAAATGCGGCGAGTGTCTCGCGCTCTGCGATCCGGTTAACAACCGATAAACTACGCGCGCGTCCGTAAATTTACTGGCCGGATCGTCTCCGCTATGCCGACGTTTCCCATGGGACGGCGTGGGCGGCGTGGGGATTTTTCAATGGGCGATTATTCAATCATTCGGGACGGAAACGAATATGTCGTGCGCGCGGGCGAGAAAAGCGTTCTGAAGATTTCCAGCCGGCGGCGGGCCGTCAAACTGATTTCCGATGCTGCTGAATTGTTGCAGCAGCAACCAGTGCTCCCTGCCAGCGAGGCGCCATCAATCGGCTGTGATCCCGAAGTCTCGCCTTGTGATCCCGGCAGCACATCTAGTGATTCCCGGGTTTGTGATCTCCCGGTTGGGGCTGATCCCACCGAAGTTCCTTGACGATTCGGGCCGTTTCCCTTAATCACCGCGACGGGACACCTCCCCCCAACGGGAGGCTTACTATCTGGAAGGATAGATCATGACCGTAGCGAAGCCCGCTTCGCGGCCCAATGTGCCGCATTTTTCGTCCGGCCCCTGCGCCAAGCGCCCCGGCTGGAATCCCCAAAATCTCAAGGACGCAGCGCTTGGCCGTTCGCATCGCGCGAAGGTCGGCAAGGCCAAGCTCAAGCTCGCGATCGAGCTGACGCGCGAAGTGCTCGAAGTGCCGGCCGGCTACAAGATCGGCATCGTGCCGGCGTCCGATACCGGCGCGGTCGAAATGGCGCTGTGGTCGCTGCTCGGCGAGCGGCCGGTCACCACCATCGCCTGGGAATCTTTTGGCGAAGGCTGGGTCAGCGA
>JBBRSX010000019.1:0-58459 GCA_038244925.1 Hyphomicrobiales bacterium
AAAGCACCAAAACCTTGCAATCTCAAATCAACGTTCCAACCGAAATGCGATTCCAGATCAGCCGCTTAGCCGTTCTTCACGGACGACTAATTACCTTCGTACCATCTACGCCGGTGGTTATGGGTCCCTGCGTTCGCAGGGACGACAGCTTTATCCGGGCGACGACGACAGGTTACACCGGTTGATGCGCCGCAGCCCGCGCGCCCGGCACCTTCGCCTTGCCGAAATCCGCCGTCGATTTCCCCGTCAGCGCCGCCAGCACCAGCGCCACCATGTGCGCGAGGCGCTCGTCCCTCGCCTCCTTCTTCAGGAGGTCGCGGCCGAAGATCACCGACAGCGTGGCGCTGTTGGAGAGATAGAAGAAGCACAGCCCCGCGATCGAGATGTACAGTTGCACCGGATCGACCGCGACACGGAAATCGCCGCTTTCGACACCGCGGATCACCACGGTGCGGATCATCTCGACGAACGGCGAGTGCATCGACTTGACCCTGGTCGAACGCTTCAGGTGGCGGGCCTTGGCGAGGTTCTCGGTGTTGAGCAGCGCCAGAAATTCCGGGTTACGGAGAAAATAGTTCCAGGTGAAGTCGATCAGCCGCTCGATCGCCTCGGGCGGGTCGAGATGTTCGAGATCGAGACCACGTTCTTCGGAACGGATCTTGTCGTAGGCCGCCTCCAGCACCGCGAGGTAGAGGTCTTCCTTGTTGCCGACGTGATAGTAAAGCATGCGCTTGTTGGCGCCGGCATTGACCGCGATGCGGTCGACCCGCGCGCCGGCAAGGCCATGGGCGGCGAATTCCTGCTTGGCGGCCTCGAGAATGCGGATCCGCATCCCCGCCGGGTCGCGCTGCCATTTCAGGGCGGGTTTTGGCTTGGCGAGTTTTGCCTTGGCGGGTTTCGGCTTGGCCAAATCAGTCGCTCGCTGGGTGCATGATGGCTGCTGTAACACGCAAGAGGCGGTTTGAGAATGCGCCTATCCCCGTCATTGCGAGGCGCGCAGCGACGAAGCAATCCATTCTTTCTTTCCGCAGCGCGATGGATTGCTTCGCTGCGCTCGCAATGACGACCGGGTCAATCGGACGACCCCGCCTTCCCCGCCGACGGCTGCACCAGCAGCGTCGGAACGCCGCAGGTGCCGGCGCGCACCGTCATCACCCGCGTGCCCGGCTTGCGGCCGGCGCGGACTTCGGAGACATCGACACCGGCAGCGGCGAGCCGCGCCTGGGTGGCGTCGATGTCGGCGACGCGCCAGCAGATGCCGCGCAGCCGGTCATGCTTGATGTCCTGTTGTTTTTCCTTTGCCGCATCCACCGGCTTGCCGGGCCGGTGCGTCACCTCGACGACGAGGTCACCGCAGCGAAAAAACATCAGCCGGCCCCAGTCCGGATGCGAGCGGTCGAGCGCCATGTCGAGCCCGAGCCGCGCGCCGTAGAGGGCCGCGGCGCGCTCCGGATCCGGCGTCGAGACCACGACATGGTCCATCGCGGTGATGGCGCCTGCGGTGGTTCGCACCGACAGCGGGCGCTCCTTGTCCCGCTCCATGAAGAACAGCCGGACGCCGCGGGTGGCGTCGGTCGCAGCCCGGGTCCGCTTCCACGACAGCACAGCGCCCGAGAGCGCGTCACGGCTTTCGACCTCGGCCACCGGCTCCGGCTTCAGGGTCAGCCGCTCCAGCCTGCGGTGCATCTTGGCGATGTCGTTGGTGCGAAAACAAAGGCTCGCCAGCCCCTCGCCCTGCCCGGCCAGCACGCCGCGAATCCGTTCCGCATTGGCGTCCGTGCCACTCGGCGCCATCAATTCCAGCGACATGTTGTCGAGCGTGAACAGCACGCGATCAGCGCCGTCGCCGCTATTCTGCCAGGCCGGCGCGCGGGCAAACAAGGTCTGATAGGCCGTGCTCGCCGCCTGGATATCGCCGGTGAGAACGACGACGTGATCGAGACCGGTAATCACGGAAAAAGCCCCCTTGTGTTCTTGGCGCTGCGGACCTTTTCGACGCCGATCGCCATCGCGGCCGTACGATTGGAAACCTTGTCCAATTTCGCGCGCGCCATCATCTGGTCGTAGGCACGGTCGAGGATATGATATTCGCGCCGCGTCACTTCCTCTTCCTCCCAGAACAATTGCTGCAGATCCTGCACCCATTCGAAGTAGCTGACCACCACGCCGCCGGAATTGCAGAGAATGTCGGGGATCACGAACACTTCGCTCTGACGCTTTTCCAGCACCAGATCGGCGTCCGGCGTGGTCGGGCCGTTGGCGCCCTCGGCCAGCACCCGGCACTTAAGGTGTTCGGCAACCTTCGCATCGATCACCCGCTCCAGCGCCGCCGGCACCAGCACGTCGCAGGGCAATGTCAGGATCTGCGCGGGGTCGAACTGCAATTGGGACGAGAAGCCGGCGATGCTGCCATGCTGGCCGGCGTGTTGCATCAGGGCCGGAATATCGAGACCGTCAGCATTGTACAGCGCGCCGGTGTGATCGCTGACGGCGATGACCTTCAGGCCATAGCGATGCAGCTCCAGCGCGGCATAGGAGCCGACATTGCCGAAACCCTGGACGACAGCCGTAGCGGCGCCCGGATTGATCGCGAGTTCGTTCAGCACCCGCCTGGCAAGATAGGCAACGCCGCGGCCGGTCGCTTCACGCCGGCCGAGCGTGCCGCCCGAGGCCACCGGCTTGCCGGTGACGATCTCGGTTACGGTGCGACCCTGGTACATCGAATAGGTATCCATGAACCAGGCCATCACCTGCTCGTTGGTGCCCATATCCGGCGCCAGCACGTCGGTATGCGGGCCGACGAACGGGATCATCTCCGTCATGTAGCGCCGCGACAGCGCCTCCAGTTCGCGCTTGGAGATCGTGGTGAGGTCGACATTGACGCCGCCCTTGGCACCGCCATAGGGCAGCCCGACGAGGGCGCACTTCCAGCTCATCCAGATCGCCAGCGCGGCAACCTCGCCGATATCGACCGAGGGCGAAAATCGCGTGCCGCCCTTGGTGGGACCGAGCGTGAGGTGATGCTGGACCCGGTAGCCCTCGAACACGGCGATCGTGCCGTCATCGCGGTGAATCGGGCAGGAAACAGTAATAGCCCGCTTCGGCAGCAGGAGGCGCTCGCGCTCGTCCATCGGGATGTCGAGATAATTGGCGATGACACCGAACTGGTTCACCGCCATATCGAACACCGGACCGGAATAGACGGTCATCGTTCCCCTCCCATTTTGTCGCACCGTCCGGGAAACCCGGGGCCGCGTCCAGCCGTTATAGGCTGCTGGCTGCCTCGAGGAGGTCCTAGTCTCATCATCTTGCCATCTCAAGCCGCAAAGACGGCACGGTTTGCGAATATTTTCAGCGAAACCCGCCGATATCCGGTGCTAATGTGGTGGCGCCGGGCCCAACCAACCTTCAGCCCAATACGCTGCAGTACATGACGGAAAACGAATGCAGGCCCTCTTCATCGGACAGACCTATATCGACGTCACCTTCATTACCGACCACATGCCGACCGGCGACGAGAAACATGTGGCCTCCGCCTACGCGGTTTCCTTTGGCGGCAACGCCGTCACGGCGGCGTTCTGCTGTGCGAAACTCGGCATCGTGCCCGACCTGATCGCCACCATCGCCAATGACTGGCTCGGGCGCATGTTCCAGGACATGAGCGCGAAATACGGGATCTCGATCCATCCGCGCAAGGTCAACGCCTCCTCGCTGTCCTTCATCATGCCGAAGGACGGCAAGCGCGCCATCGTCCGCTGCCGCGACGACGAGCACATCCATCCGTTCCCGATTCTCAATTTGAAGGGTTGCCGCGCGCTGCATATCGACGGCCATCAGCCCGACGCCGCGATCCATTACGCAAAACTGTGCCGCGAGGCCGGCATCCTGACCTCGCTCGACGGCGGCGGCCTGCGCAGCAACACCCATGAGCTGCTGGAATTCATCGACGTCGCCATCGTCGCCGAGCGGCTGTGCGAGCAGATGGAAAAGACGCCGGAGGAGATGCTGGATTATCTCAAGAGCCGGGGCTGCCGGGTCGGCGGCATCACGCTCGGCGAAAAGGGCCTGCTCTGGTACGACGAGACCGGCACGGTCCGCAGCCTGCCGGCGCTGCCTATTCCGCGCGAGCGCGTCATCGATACCAACGGCGCCGGCGACGTCTTCCACGGCGCCTATGTCTATTCCTACCTCGCCAATCCCTCGAAGAGCTGGCATGACCATTTCGTATTCGCGCGTGCCGCGTCGACCTTCAAGATCCAGCGGCTCGGCAACGAGGCCGGATTGCCAACGCTGCAGGATATCGAAGTGGTCAAGATGGCGTTTCCCGCAGCATGACCGGATGAGCAGGCGGTAGCATGGGGCGCGTCTTCGTCGCCGGCAGCATCAACATGGATGTGGTGGCGACCGCCGACCGGCATCCAAAAATCGGCGAGACCGTCGCCGGCAACGCCATACATTATTTTCCCGGCGGCAAGGGTGCCAACCAGGCCGTGGCGGCGGCGAAGTTGGACGCAGCCACCACGCTGATCGGCCGGCTGGGGACGGATGAATTCGGGCAGCAGTTGCGGACGTTCCTCGCCGCGCAGGGCGTCGATCTCAGCTTCGTGCGCGACAGCGCCGAGGGTCATAGCGGAACGGCCATCATCACCGTCGCCGATGCCGACAACACCATCGTCGTCGTGCCCGGCGCCAATGCGCTGGTCAGCCCCGAAGATGTCGCGGCACCGTCGCTGGCCAAGGGCGACGTCGCCGTGAGCCAGTTCGAAATTCCGCTACCGACGATCGGTGCATTTTTCCAGCGTGCGAAGGCGGCGGGCGCGACCACGATCCTCAATCCCGCGCCGGCGATCATGTTCGGGAAAGACCTGCTCGACCTCGTCGACATCCTGATCCTCAACGAGACCGAGCTTGGATTTCTTGCACGTACCGAGCTTCGCGAGAGCGACGATGACGAACGCTTCATCGAAGCCGCGCGGTCGCTGCAGGCAAACGAAAGCCAGATCATCTGCGTGACGCTCGGCAAACGTGGTGTACTGGCGTTGATCGGTGGCGAGGCGGTGATGATCGCCGGCCGCGCCGTGAAGGCAGTGGACACCACGGGCGCCGGCGATTGCTTCGTCGGCGCACTCGCCAGCCAACTCGCGAATGGAAAGCCGATTCGCGACGCGCTCAACTATGCCAATGCCGCGGCGTCGATCTGCGTGCAGCGGATGGGCGCCGCACCCTCGATGCCGACGGTCGCGGAGGTCTGTTCGATCTCGCCGTCTTGATCTCCGGCGCATCACGCGACATGGTGGCTGCGGCGCCTGCCCAACGAAAAAGGAAAGACCATGGCCAAGATCGTGCGTGTCGAAGTCCTGCAAGTCGATCTTGTGCCGAAAATGGTCCGCACCGACGCCATCCAGTCGTTCGCCGCGCAGGAAACGCCGATGGTACGCATCCACACCAGCGACGGCATCGTCGGCACCGGCTATTCCTACACGATCGGCACCGGCGGCTCGTCGGTGATCGCCCTGCTGCGCGATCACCTGGCGCCGCGCCTGCTCGGCCGCGATCCGCTCGACATCGAGGCGATATGGAAGTCGCTGTTCTTCTCGACGCATGCCACCGCGGTCGGCGCCATCACCAGCCTCGCGCTCGCCGCGATCGATACCGCATTGTGGGACGTCAAATGCCTCGCCGCGCGCCGCCCGCTGTGGAAGGAAGCCGGCGGCGCGCAAGCCTCCGTGCCGGTCTATTCCACGGAAGGCGGCTGGCTGCATGTCGAGCCGCAGGCGCTGGTCGATGACGCGCTGTCGGTGCGAGCGCAGGGCTTTGGCGGCGCCAAGGTCAAGGTCGGCCGGCCCCATGTCAGCGAGGACATCGCGCGGCTTTCAGCGGTCCGCGACGCCGTCGGGTCCGGCTTCGAAATCATGGTCGACGCCAACCAGGCCTTCACCGTCGGCGAGGCGATCCGCCGCGCCCGCCAGTACGAGCCGCTTGATCTGGCCTGGTTCGAGGAGCCGCTGCCGGCCGAAGACCTCGGCGGACATATTCGCCTGGCGGCTTCGACCTCACTGCCGATCGCGGTCGGCGAGTCGATCTATCATCCCAGCCACTTCCGGGAATACCTGCAGCGCGACGCCTGCGCGATCGTGCAGGCCGACGTCGCGCGGATCGGCGGCATCACGCCGTGGCTCAAGGTCGCTCACCTCGCCGAAACTTTCAACGTCCCGATCTGCCCGCATTTTCTGATGGAGCTGCACGTCTCGCTGTGCGCGGCGGTACCGAACGCGGCCTGGGTGGAATGGATTCCGCAACTCGACGACATCACCACCAGCCGCCTCGCCATCGAGAACGGGCGGGCAAAGCCGTCCTCCGAACCCGGCCTCGGCATCGCCTGGGATTGGCAGGCGATCGCCAAGCTGCAGGCATTCACGCCGATTGTCCTGAACGCGTGAATGCGGTCTTACGTCAGCGCGCCCTTGAGATCGAATCCGGCGTCGGCCGCCTGCTCCGGCGTGATCGAGCCGTGGGCGGCCAGCAGGCGCCGGCCGAACATGTGGTCGCCGGCGCGGTTGACGGATTCGATGCCGAGCAGCCGCCCCGCCTTGTAGCAGAAGGCGGAGAACGCGCCCGCGGCGCGATCGCCGCGCACCACGACCTGGTCATAGCCGGTGGTCAGCCCCACCATCTGCAATTTGTCGGGGCCCTGATCGCTCCAGAACCACGGCAGGCCGTCATAGGGTTTGGCATTGCCCGTGAGCCGCGCCGCAACGCAGCGCGCGTGGTCAGTGGCGTTCTGCACCGACTCCAGCCGCAACGAACCGCCGAAACGCGGGCTCGCATACAGCGCGCAATCGCCGATCGCCGAGACGCAGGAGTCGGCGGTCAGCAAAAATTCGTCGACGATGACGCCGGCCGCCACTGGCAGGCCCGCCTCCCCCGCCAGTTCGACATTGGGCAACACGCCGACGCCGACCACCACCAGATCAGCCGGCAAATGACGGCCGTCGCTGAGGCTGACGCCGGTGACCTTGCCGCCGTCGCTTTCGATGCTGGTGACCTGCACGCCGAAATGAATGCGAATGCCGGCGGCAGTGTGCCGCGATTGCGAGAATTCGGAAATCTCCGCAGTCACAGCGCGCGCCATCACCCGCGCAGCGAGTTCGACCACGTCGACTTCAAGGCCCTTGGCGCGCGCAGTCGCGGCAAATTCCAGCCCGATGAAACCGGCGCCGATCACGATGACGCGCTGGCTCGAGGCAATCAGGCTCCGCAACGTCTCGCTGTCGTCGAGCGTCCGCAAGTAGCGCACGTGATCGAGATTGGCGTTGGGAATATCGAGCAGGCGATTGCGTGCCCCGGTCGCCAGCACCAGATGGCCGTATTCAAGCGCGGCCCCGGACGCAAACGTCACTTTCCGCGCAACGCGGTCGATCGCGGTGGCGCGATCGGCGATCAGGTCGATGTTCTGGTCGTGATAGAATTTTTCCGGCCGAAACATCAGGCTGTCAGGCCCGCCGGTTCCCTTCAGATAGCCCTTGGAAAGCGGCGGGCGTTGATACGGCAGATGGCCTTCATCGTTGACCAGCGCGATACGTTCGGCGAAGCCGTTCTGCCGCAGCGAGGCTGCAAGCTGAAAGCCGGCATGGCCGGCGCCGGCGATGATGACCGATCCTGAGCTCATCGCGACGATCCAGCTGCAAGGGCGCAGGAATGACCCATGTCGACAACTCTCTGCTGATTTCGATTTGCCCGTCCGATCGCTGAACAGCGGCGCTCGTGTCCGTGTCCCCCGCGATGGCGAGCCCTATCTGGCCTCATGGTTCGACGAGACGCAAGGGCATCTCCGGCCAAAAGTACGGTAATTTTGCCAACGATGCCGGGGATTGTCATCTTCTGCCTTCTGCGATTTAAATGCCCGACCGACCTTCAGCCAGGGCCTCACCATGCCGTCTTCTGATCATACCGCAGCCGCCACCGACTCCGCTTTGCTCAGGATCAAAGGCCCGATCGCCACCATCACGCTGAACCGGCCTGCGGCCTTCAACTCGATCGATCTTTCGATCGCGAAAAAACTCGAACAGCTCGGCGCCGAGGTCGAGGCCAATAACGACATCCGGGTGCTGGTGATCGAGGGCGAAGGCCGCGCCTTCTCCGCCGGCGGCGACCTGCAGACCATCGGCGCCGCGGCTGCGGCCGATAACATCGCCCCCGTGGTCGGAGAATTATTGAAGCATTATCACGCCTTCATCGAGACGGTGCGGCGGATGCCGAAGATCGTGCTGTCGAGCGTCAACGGCTCGGCCGCCGGCGCCGGCATGGGGCTCGCATTCGTCACCGACCTCTGCATTGCCGCCGACGACGCACGCTTCACGCCCGCTTACGCCAAGATCGGTGTCTCGCCCGACGGCGGCAGCACAGTCGGCATGGTCGGGACCGTCGGCACCCGCCGCGCGCTGCAGCTGTTTCTGGCGGAAGACAGTTTCACCGCGCAGCAGGCCTATGAATGGGGCCTGGTCGCCCGCGTCGTGCCGGCGGCGGAACTGAAGGCCGAAACGTTAAAATTCGCCGAGCGGCTGGCGCAAAATCCGCCGGCCGCGATCGCCGGCACCAAGTCGCTGGTCTACCAGGCCGCGGTCACCCCGACCAAGGCGCAGCTCGATGCCGAGGAAGCCAGGATCATCGAGGCCATGCAAACTGACGATTTTCGCGCGGCGGTGAAGAAGTTCACCAGCAAGGGGAAGTAGGACGCCGCGCCTGCACTCCGCCGTCGTCCCGGCCCACGCCGGGTCCCATACGCTGCGGCCCATCTCTTAAAAAACGATGTTCGACGACTTATCGTAACCGTGGACGACGGTGGTTATGGGTCCCCCGATGTGCAATTGCACATCTGAGCTCGCGCTTCGCTTGACCGGGACGACGACTACGAGTTCGGGCAGATATATCCCGTCCCCGCCGGCGACTTGAAGCAACCGACTGACTCCGGGATCACCTGCTTCGGCAGCCACAGCACCACCTTCGGGAAATAGATCGTGAAGGTGATGGTGACCAGGAACACCACATAGATCGGCAGCGCCGCGCGTAACGCCTTTGCAAAGGGAACGCCGACGAATTTCGACGCCATCAGCAGCACCAGCCCGTAAGGCGGCGTGATCAGGCCGAACGCGAGCGTCGCGATCAGCACCACGCCCATATGGACGCCGTTGATGTCGCCGGCCTGCGTCAGCTGGTTCACCAGCGGCATGAAGATGATGATGGTCGGCACCGGCTCGATGAAATCGCCCACGATCGTGAACAGCAGCACCAGCAACAGCATCATCAAATGCGGATCGTTACCGGCCGTCGACGTGATCCAGTCGGCAATCACAGCCGCGCCGCGCAGATAGGCCAGCATCCAGCCAAACGCATTGGCGGCGCCGATGGTGATCAACGGCAGCGAAAAGATCAGCCCGGCGAGGCAAAAATCGTAAGGGATGTTCTTGAAGTGCTTTCGATTAAGCGCGGGGATCACCACCGCGATGATCCAGATCACGGCGACGACGCCGGCTTCGGTCGGCGTGAACCAGCCGGTGAGGATACCACCAAGCAGGATCACCGGGATCATCAGTGGCAGCGCTGCATCGCCGGCGGCGAACATGACCTGACGGAACGGCGCGCGCGGTTTGCGCATGCCGGAGGGGCCAAAGAAATAGCAGTAGATCATCAGGCCGAAGCCGATCATCAACCCCGGCACCACGCCGGCCATGAATAATCCTGCGATCGAGACGTTACCGACCGCGCCGTAGACCACGGCCGTGATGCTCGGCGGCACCAATGCCGCGATGGTGGAAGCCGAGGCGATGATCGCGGCGATGAACGCGGGGCTGTAGCCTTCGCGCTTCATCGGGCCGCCCAGCGCACGGCTCATCACGGCGACGTCGGCGGTGGTCGATCCCGACATTTCCGAGAAGAACATCGAGAACACGACAACGACCTGGGACAGCCCGCCCCTGATGTGCCCGACCAGCGACAATGACAAGTTCGCTATTCGCACCACCACGTTGGCCGAACTCATGAGCTCGCCAACCAGGAGGAAGAACGGAATCGCCAGCAGCGCCTCGGAATCGACGCCGTCAAACACCTTCTGGATGATCGCCGCCAGCGAAACGTCCGTCAGCATGGCGCCGACGAACACGCCGGCCAGCAGCGAGAACGGCACCGGCACGCCGAGATAGCCGAAGAACAGGAAGCAGAACGTCATCAGGCCGAGAATAACGGGTGCGCTCACGGCAGAGCCCTCGTCTCAGGCTTGATATCAACCGGTGGCATATCGCGGTCTTCCTCCGGCGGCTCGGGATGATCGAACCCGTTGCGGATACCGTTGACCAGTTGTTCCACCGTGAACAGTGCAATCAACGCGCCGGCAAACGGGATCGCCGCATAGAGCGACGCGATCGGCGTCCCCGACGGCAGGCGGAAGCTGCCAAAGCCCCTGATATAATTGATGTAGCCGAACCAGATCAGGCAGGCCGACACGCCTAGCACCACGATACGGATAATGACCTCGACGATCATACGCGGCGTGCCGTGCATCGCATCCGAGATCGCAGTCAGATAAAGATGATCGTTGCGGCGGGTAGCGACGGCAGCCCCGATGAAGATCGCATAGATGAACAGCGTCGAGGTCGCTTCCTGCAGCCACAGCCAGGGGTGACCGATCGTTCGCGTGACGATGTCAGCCGTCACCGAAAGCGAAAATCCGAAACACAGCACGCCGCAGACGATCATCAGGAACAGTTCGAGCCGGTCGAACGCCTGCCATTTCAGATGACGCTGCCGCTGCAGCACCAGTTTGTCGGCGATAGCCATCGGTTGAACTCTCTGTCCGGGAACTCCCCGTCATGGCCGGGCTTGTCCCGGCCATCCACGTCTTTGGATATGGCGGAAAGCAAAACGTGGATGCCCGGGATCGCAGACTAGTTTACGCAGTCTGCGCTAGCTTGGCCGCTATGCCCGGGCACGACAAATTCTTTCTGGAGCTAGTTGATCCCGCGGATCAGATTCTTGATCTTCTCCGCGTGCGGGCCGAGCTCCTTGGCGAGCTTGTCGAGATAGGGATCGGAGATCGCCGCAAACGTCTTCTTGTCCACGTCCTCGACGATCTTCACGCCATAGCCCTTGAGCTTGGCCGCCGCCGCTTTTTCCAACTCAAACGCCTTGGCCGGCTCCTTGGCGCTGACTTCAGCAGCAGCCGTCTTGACCCACTGCTTCTGGTCGGCCGAAAGGCTCTGCCACAGCTTGTCGCTGACGAACAGCAGCGCATTGTTGGCTTCATGCTCGGTCATCGAGAGCACCGGCGCGACTTCGTAATGCTTGTTGACGAGATAGACGTTGACGCTGTTCTCGGCCGCATCCATCACGCCGGTTTGCAGCGAGGTGTAGACGCTGCCGAACGGCATATGCACGGTCTGGGCGCCGTAGGCCGGGAAGATCGCATCCTCGGTCGCCGTGGCCTGGACCCGGATCTTGATCCCCTTCATGTCGCCGGCGTTATGGATTTCCTTCTTGCTGTAGATGCTGCGCACGCCCTGCGAGCCGGTGGCGATGACGTGCAGGCCCTGCGTGGTCTCGTCGATCATTGCCGTGATCGCGTCGATCACCTGCTGGTTGGCCAGCGACTTGACCAGGTGATCGGAGCTGCGGAACAGGAAGTGCAGCGACATCACGCCGGCCTGCGGCGAGATCGTCGCGGTGTTTGCAGAGGAGACGATGGCGAAGTCGATGTCGCCGGATTTCACCAGCTGCAGAAGCTGCGGCTCCTGGCCGAGCTGCGCGCCCGGATATTGATCGACCAGCATCGCGCCCTTGCTCAATTCCTTGAGCTTGGCCGAAAACATGTCGTAGGCGACGCTGTAGCCGGTATTGAGCTGCTGATCGTGGGCGAAGCGGTAGTGCTTCGCGTCCTGGGCGCCGGCATTGGCGGCGAACATGACGGCCGCTGCTGCGACCGCCGCACCCATAAATATCCTTCGATTGGCCAACGCGCCCTCCCCTGTTTTGGTTTTCCCGATCATCCCATCAAGGCCGCAAGATTGTCAATAAAGTAACGACCTTTCGGGTCGATGCAGCAATGCATCGGCCCGAAAGCGCCAGATTATCAACAATTGTGCGCTAGAAGCCTACTTGATCGCCCGGATCAGGTCCTTGACCTTCTCGGCATGGGGCCCGAGCTCCTTGGCGAGCTTGTCGAGATAGGGATCGGCCACCGCAACGAAGCCCGATTTGTCGACGTCGGTGACGACCCTGACGCCGATCGCCCTCAGCTTGTCCTGCGACTGGTGCTCGAGTTCGATCGACTTGGCGGGCTGGGTCTTGTTGACCTCGTCGGCCGCAGCCTGCACCCAACCCTGCTGTTCCGGCGTCAGGCTGTTCCAGAGCTTGTCGCTGACCCACACCAGGTTGTTGTTGGCCTCGTGTTCGGTCATCGACAGCACGGGCGCGACTTCATAATGCTTGTTGGCGAGATAGACGTTGACGCCGTTTTCCGCGACGTCGACCACGCCTGTCTGCAGCGAGGTGTAGACGCTGCCGAACGGCATGTGCACGATCTGGGCGCCATAGGCCGGGAACATGGTGTCCTCGGTGGGTGTCGCCTGCACGCGCACCTTGAGACCCTTCATGTCCGCAATGTTCTTGATCTCGCGCTTGGAATACATGCTGCGCAGACCGAGCGTTGCCAGCGCAATGACGCGGGCGCCCTGCACCGTCTCCGCGATCATCGCCTTCATGGCATTGGAGACGCCGGGATCCGCGATCGCCTTGATCAGATGCGCCTCGGAGCGGAACAGGAAATGCATCGACATCACGCCAGCCTGCGGCGACAACGTCGCGGCATTGGCCGAAGACGAGATGCAAAACTCGACGTCGCCGGATTTGACGAGCTGCAGCACCTGCGGCTCCTGCCCGAGCTGCGCGCCCGGATACTGGTCGATCAGCATGGTGCCCTTGCTCAACGCCTTCAGTTTGTCGCTGAAGATATCGCCGAGGATTCCATAGCCTGTGGTTTTCGGCTGGTCATAGGCAAAGCGATAATGCTTCACTTCCTGCGCACCGGCACTTGCAGTCGTTACCAGGAGCGCGGCCACGACCGCACCAAGAACGCTTTTCAGCCTGCTCATCGTCTCCCCCTATGATTTTTGTTGATATTATTTTTCTTTTGATCATCCCATCGGCATTGTTCGATTGTCAATCGAACAAGCCGCAACGCAGCTGCGAGATGACACCCGTCATTGCGAGGAGCGATAGCGACCAAGCAATCCAGCTCTTTTTCAGCTAGGAAGTGTGCTCATGCTTCACGGTCGCCTCAACTTCCGATGATGCCGACCAGACGAGGGCGGCGCTGGTTTGCGAGCGGGTTCTCGGCCGACAGGGCGCGCAGCCATTCGCGGAAGCTGACGACCTCGGGACAATCCGCGGTGCCCTCAGGCGCAATCAGCCAATCACCCAAACCAGATCCCTCATGGACCCGGTCGCAGCGATAGCCCGGATGGTGGCCAAGGCCGCGGGCTATCAGCAGATCGACCTTGCCCTCGACCAACTCGTGCAAGCCGGCGGGCTGCAGCACCCGCAAGCCGATTTCCGCATGCGCGCTGCGAAACTCCGCCAACTCGAGCCGGCGCAGCTCGAAGCTGCCATAGACCCCCACCTGCAGCAGCACCGCACCTGCCGGTTTCAATTGCGAGGTCGCGTCCGCAATGCGACGAAAACCATCGGATATCCCTGGCAGATAGGCCTGACCGGCCGCGGTCAGGATGAGCTGCTTATGCAGCCGCTCGAACAGGCGTACGCCGAGGCGCGCCTCCAGCGCTTTCACCTGCTGCCCCACAGCGGCGGGTGTCACGTGCAGCTCGTGCGCGGCCAGTTTGAAGCTGAGATGCCGCGCGGCGGCTTCGAATGCGCGGAGCGCGTTGAGGGGTGGAAGGGTGTAGGTCATCGCGCTGCAGTTTGACACTGATAGGCCGTGGCCTTGCAATAGATTTTCTAGTGCTTGACCAAAGGAACCATGCTTTGCGCAGACCTGGTGTGCCCGATTACGGTCCGTTCGCAACACCCGGAGATCCCATGCTCCGCCGACTACCATAGGCTAATTGTGTTCGAGAGGCGTCCAATGGCTGAGATCATCCATCCCTTTTACGAGTCGCATCGCGGTGCATTGGAGGCCGCCATGCGCCATCGCCTCGACCTTGCCGAAGCGATGTTGTGCGAGCGCGCGCATCTATCCAATATGGATGGGATCAGGCAGGAGGTGATGGACGAATTCGAAATCGTGCTCACCCAAATGCCCTATGTCGGAGGCGCGGCAAGTCGTATGAGCGATTTTTTCATGCGTCTCATGGGCTTTATGGCCATCAGCCGAGTGCTGCGGCGACACGGCGTGTCGCTGCCCGTGATCGGCGAAATCGAGCGGAAAACCTACAAGGCGCAATTGCTCACCGTGCCCGAAGCGGAACGTCTCGCCTCGGGGCGTCAATTCATGTCGCCAGCGAATCAGACCTTGCTGCGCGAGCAGGCGACAAAAAGCGCCACAAGAAGCCATCAGAGAGCGTTTCCGGAAGATTTCATCTACGATTTCGTCGAGCCGGGCCCGGGCGACAACTTTGAATTCGGCATCAACTACAAAGCTTGCGGTTTTTGCAAATTCGCGGCTCGCCACGGAGATCAGGAAATCTTGCCGAACATTTGCGGGCTTGATTTCGACGCCTATGCAACGCGAGGCATCCACCTGGAACGGACACAAACGTTGGCTGGCGGCGCGAACCACTGCAATTTCCGGTTCTCGCGGCTCCCGTCGGAGACTACTTCCCCTCACCGCGCATGAAATCGAAATCGCAGCCTTCGTCGGCCTGCAGGATGGTCTCGTTGAACAGATGTGCGTAGCCGCGCTTGGCCCAGTCCGGCGTCGTTGCCGGCGCCAGCGCTGCTTGGCGTTTTTCGAGTTCGGCAGCATCTACCAGCAAGTCGATGCTGCGTTTGGCGACATCGAGGCGGATCATGTCGCCATTCCTGACCAGCGCCAGCGGACCGCCGACGGCGGATTCCGGCGTGATGTGCAGCACGATGGTGCCGAACGCCGTGCCGCTCATGCGCGCATCCGATATCCGCACCATGTCCTTGACGCCCGTGCGCGCCAGCTTTTTCGGGATCGGCAGATAGCCTGATTCCGGCATGCCGGGCGCGCCCTTCGGACCGGCGTTACGCAGCACCAGCACGTCATCGGCGGTAACATCGAGCGCGGGATCGTCGACCCGCAGCGTCATATCCTCGACGGACTCGAACACCACGGCACGTCCGGTGTGCTGCAACAGTTTCGGGCTCGTCGCCGAATGCTTGATCACGGCGCCGCGCGGCGCCAGATTGCCATGCAGCACCGCCATCGCGCCTTCCGGCTTGATCGGATTGTCGCGCGGACGGATCGCGTCCTGTCCCGGCACGTCCTCGGCGCCGGCAACGACATCGCGCAACGTCGCCCCGGTGATGGTCCTTGCATCGAGATCGATGAGATCGCCGAGCTGCGCCATCAGCTTCGGCACACCGCCGGCATGATGGAAGTGCTCCATGTAATGTTCGCCGGACGGCTTCAGGTCGATCAGGACAGGCACTTCGCGGCCGAGCTTGTCAAAACCTTCGAGATCGATGCGATGTGTGGTGCGGTTGGCAATTGCAGTGAGGTGAATGAGCCCGTTGGTCGAGCCGCCGATCGCCTGCAGCACCACTTGCGCGTTGCGGAACGACGACGCGGTGAGGAATTCGCTAGGCTTCGGTCCCTTCGCGATCGCCATCGCGGCGGCGACCTTGCCGCTGGCTTCCGCGGAGCGGAAGCGTTCAGCATGTGGCGCCGGAATCGTCGCGCTCATCGGCAGCGACAGGCCGAGCGTTTCAGTGATGCACGCCATGGTGCTCGCGGTGCCCATCACCATGCAGGTACCGACCGAGGGCGCGAGTCGACTATTGACGGCTTCGATCTCGACGTCGTCGATTTCGCCGGCACGATATTTCGCCCACAGCCGCCGGCAATCGGTGCAGGCCCCCAGCACTTCGCCCTTGTGATGCCCGACCACCATCGGCCCAACGGGAATGACAACGGTCGGCAGATCGGCCGAGACTGCGGCCATGATCTGCGCCGGCAAGGTCTTGTCGCAGCCGCCGATCACGACCACCGAATCCATCGGTTGGGCGCGGATCATCTCCTCGGTGTCCATCGCCATCAGGTTGCGCAGGTACATCGAAGTCGGATGCGAAAAACTTTCGGCGATCGAGATGGTCGGAAACACCATCGGCATCGCGCCCGACAGCATCACGCCGCGCTTCACGGCCTCGATGATCTGCGGAACGTTGCCGTGGCAGGGGTTGTAATCGCTGTAGGTATTGGTGATGCCGACGATCGGGCGATTCAGCGCATCGTCGGAATAGCCCATCGCCTTGATGAAGGCCTTGCGCAGGAACAGCGAAAACCCGGCGTCGCCATAGCTCGCCAATCCCTTGCGAAGTCCATCGTCAGCCATCACTCTAATCCTTGTCGCCGTGCGCCCGCACTAAAGGAGCCCGCGGAATTATTGTCAATATTTGATTATCTGCGACTAAACAGCCTGATTAAGCAGCCGATAACGCAGTATTATTGACAATAATCCGGCTGCGTGCTGATTTCCCGCCATGACCGGAAACACGCGCCCATGACCCAGCCGCTGCGCATTGGCCTGATCGGCGCTGGCATGGTGAGCCGCCACCATTTGATCGCCTGGGCGAACATACTAGATCAGGCCCGCGTCGTGGCGGTCGCCGATCCTTCCGCAGATAACGCCGCACGACGCGCCACCGAATTCGAAATTCCTGCCACCTATGCAACGGCCGAGGCGATGCTGGCGGCAACCGAACTCGACGCCATCGATATCGCGGCCCCCCGCGAAATGCACGCGCCACTGGTGCGGCTCGCGGCGAAGCGACATCTGCCGGTGCTGTGCCAGAAGCCGCTCGCGCCCAATTTGCAGGAGGCGACCGCACTCGCCACCGAAGTCGCGGACCAGACGCGGCTGATGGTGCACGAGAACTGGCGTTTTCGCGGCTATTACCGCGATGCGGCGGCCTGGCTGCGCGATGGCCGCATCGGCAACATCAAGCAGGCGCAGCTCACGCTGCTGACCTCAGGCGTGCTGCCCGGGCCGGATGGTCTTTGCCCCGCGCTCGAACGGCAGCCCTTCATGCGCGGCGAACGGCGCATGCTGGTCGCGGAAGTCTTGATCCATCATCTCGATACGTTGCGCATGCTGCTCGGGCCGCTGCGTGTGACGGCGGCGCGGCTGTCACGATCCAGCGACCAACTTATCGGCGAAGATAGCGCGGTGATCCAGCTTGAAACCGACAGCGACGCCGCTGTTTCGGTGTTCGCCAGTTTTGCCGCGCACGGGCATCCGGCAACCCAAGTCGACCGGCTCGAAATTCTCGGAGACAGAGGCGCGATCCGGCTCGACGGGCCACAGCTCACCTGCTCGGGCGCATCGCCGAAGGAGCAGATTTACGACCTCGCGGCCGAATATCAGGGTTCCTACAACCGCACGATCGCGCATTTCGTGAGGTCGCTGCGGGACAACACGCCATTCGAGACTGCGCCGCAAGACAATCTCGAAACGCTGCGGCTGGTCGAGGATTGCTATCGGCTGTCAGGCTGGGAGGCTTTGCGATGAAGCCGCTGGAATCCTCGGGTGAAGGCTCCGCGCTGACGCGCGAGGAAGAACAGGCCGAAGTCATTCGCCGGCTGGAAGAGGACATCATCTTCGGCCGCTTCGCGCCGGGCTCGCGGCTGGTCGAGGACACGCTGATGACGCGCTACGGCGCCAGCCGGCATTTCGTGCGCCAGGGCCTGTTTCAACTCGAACGCCAGGGCATCGTGCTGCGCGAGAAGAACATCGGCGCCACCGTGCGGTTCTACTCGGCCGAGGAAGTGCGGCAGATCTACGAGGTCAGGGAAATGCTGACGCGGCAGGCAGCGCTGATGATTACCCTCCCCGCGCCCGCCAGCCTGATCGCGCAGTTGAGCGAATTGCAGCGGCACTATTGCGCCAAGGCCGACGCGCAGGATTTGCGCGGTATCCATGAGACCAACGACGCGTTCCACGTCGCGCTGTTTTCAGCCTGCGGCAATCCCTATCTGGTGCGCTCGCTGCAGGACTACATGAACCTGACACTGCCGATGCGCGCCAAGAATCTCGCCGACACCGACGGGCTGGCGCTGTCGCGGCGCCAGCATGAACTCATGATCGAGTTGTTGAAAGGCCGCGATGGCTGGGCGCTGGCGCAACTCTGCGTCGATCACATGCAGTTCAGCAAATCGGATTATCTCGGCCGTATTGCGGACAACCCAAATCCGTAACATATCGCCATCGGTCGAGCGAAGAGCCCATCCATGAATCGCCTGCTTGTGTTGTTGATCACTATCGCAACGTATGTCGCATTTGGCACGCTTGTCGAAGCCAGCGATTCCCGCGCGATGCAACTCACCTATCAGCCATGGGCGAAGATCTGCATCAACCGCGCCGACGGCAATTCGGACTGTTTCACTTCTTCCGGCGCAAAGGGCGCATGTCAGCCTTCCGGCGGCGGCATCGCGATCTGGATTCGCGACGGCAAGCAACGCAGCCTGTCGATCAATCTGGTGACGAAACGCATGCTGGACGACACGCTCGCCGTCCGGATCGATCAGGGCACTCTAATTCCCGTTCCCGATCCGGTCTGTCAGGAACAGGGCTGCCGGGGCAAGCTCGACATCGACACGACCTTCATCGAAGGCCTGAAGCATTCGCGCACGATCGGCATCGAGGCCATGACGCGCGATCATCAAGCCGTCAGCCTCGCTTTTCCGCTCGCAGGCTTCACTGAGGCCTTCGACGGCCCGGCTGGCGGGGCGCCGAAGGTCGCTGAAATGACGGGCGACGAATTGAAGGAGCGGATGAAGCGCACCGAGAATCCGCCGCCGTGTGAGGAATAGGAAACGTCATTCCGGGGCACGCGTCTTCGCGTGAACCCGGAATCTCGAGATTCCGGGTTCGATGCTGCGCATCGCCCCGGAATGACTAACTACACGATCTTGCTCTTGTCGCCGCTGAACTCCATGCTGCAGAACGTGCCGCCCTGGTAGAAATCGCCAACGGCATCGGGCTTGAGCTTGGCCTGCTCGGCCATCGCGTGCTCGCGGAAATCCTCAGCCCTGCCGGTCGGCCGGTAGCCCAGCTCGTAGGCGCGGTGGTTGTCCCACCATGCGCGCTCGTTGTAGGAAGCGCCGTAGAGCACCTCGAAATGAATGCCGGGATGGTCGAGCCCGATCCGGCAGAGCTGCACCAAATCTTCCGGCTTCAGCCAGATCGCGAGCCGGCGGTGATCGAGCGGCGCCTCGCCGAAATTACCGATCCGGATGCAGGTGACGCCGAGCCCGTATTTGTCGGCATAGAGCGCGCCGACGGCTTCGCCGAACACCTTGCTGACGCCGTAGCGGCTGTCGGGCCGCGCGGTGACGTCGGTGCCGATCCGGTGATGGCGCGGGTAGAAGCCGACCGCGTGGTTGGACGAGGCGAACACCACGCGCTTGACGCCCTGCTTGCGCGCGGCTTCGAACAGATTGTAGCCGCCGATGATGTTGGACTGCAGGATATCGTCCCAGGGACCTTCGACGGAATAGCCGCCGAAATGCAGGATGCCGTCGACGCCCTCGCACAGTGCCTCAACCGCCGCCGCGTCGGCCAGATCCGCCGCCTTGAATTTTTCGTGCCTGCCGAGGTCGACCGGCGCCTTCAGGTCGCTCAGCAGCAGGTCCGGATAGATCGGCGGCAGCAGTTTGCGCAGGGAAGTCCCGATCCCGCCGGCCGCGCCGGTCATCAATATGCGTGGCATTTCTTCCCTCTTCTCTTGCCTTTTATCTTGCCTCTTGTCGGCGACCGATTTGCGGTCACAGGCCGGGGATGATAGCAAACCAAACCGCGAGGAAACGCAACAACAACGAGAACAGCAAATGTCCGAGGCATCGTCTCAATCGGCCGGCTGGCGTCCGGCGAGCTATTATCCCGATCCGGCGATACATGCGCTGGACCCGCGCTTTGAAAAATACTGGCTGAAGTTGTCGGCCGTCGAGCGGCTGACCACCGGCCTGCGTTGGGCCGAAGGCCCGGTGTGGTTCGGCGATGGGCGCTATCTTCTGTGCAGCGACATCCCGAACCAGCGCATCCTCAAATGGGAGGAGGAGACCGGCAACACAAGCGTGTTCCGAAAGCCGTCGAACTTCGCCAACGGCAATACCCGCGATCGCCAGGGACGGCTCGTTACCTGCGAACATGGCGGCCGCCGCGTCACCCGCACCGAATATGACGGGTCGATCACGGTGCTGATCGATTCCTTTGACGGCAAGCGGCTGAACTCGCCGAACGACGTCGTCGTCAAATCCGACGGCTCGATCTGGTTCACCGATCCGACCTTTGGCCTGCTCGGCAACTACGAGGGCTACAAGGCCGATCCCGAGATCGACGCTAACGTCTACCGGATCGACGGTGCCACCGGCAAAGCCAGCATCGTCGCCGAAGGCGTGCTTGGTCCGAATGGGCTGTGCTTCTCGCCGGACGAGAAAATTCTTTACGTCGTCGAATCCCGCGGCGTGCCGAACCGCAAGATTCTGGCGTACGACGTGTCGCCCGGCGGCGACAGGATTTCCAACAAGCGCGTCTTCATCGACGCCGGCCCCGGCACGCCCGACGGCATGCGCTGCGACATCGACGGCAATCTGTGGTGCGGCTGGGGCATGGGCGATCCCGAACTCGACGGCGTCGTGGTCTACGCACCCGACGGCGTCCTGATCGGCCGCATCGCCCTGCCGGAACGTTGCGCCAATCTCTGCTTCGGCGGCGTCAAGCGCAACCGCCTGTTCATGGCCGCGAGCCAGTCGATCTACGCGCTGTATGTAAATACGCAGGGCGCGCTGGGGGGATAATCGCAACTGTCGTCCCTGCGAACGTTCGCAGGGACCCATCCACAACTGTTTGTGGTTGTGGAGAATCGTTGAGCATTTTTCAATACAAGCGACACGGCGTATGGGTGCCTGCGTTCGCAGGGACGACACTGAAGTTTTTTCGACAGCTCGATAAACGCGAAACGCCGGGGCGATGATCTCGCCCCGGCGCTTCAATCACTTCAGACGATTTACGCGGCGTTGTAGCCGGCGACCGCCTTCACTTCGAGATATTCTTCCAGACCGTACTTGCCCCATTCGCGGCCGTTGCCGGACTGCTTGTAGCCGCCGAACGGCGCGGTGCGGTCGTTCGGAACGCCCTGCAGGTTGACGTTGCCGGCGCGGATCTGGCGGCCGACGCGACGCGCGCTTTCCACGGTATCGCCGGTGACGTAACCCGCAAGACCATAGGGCGTGTCGTTGGCGATCTTCACCGCTTCGGCTTCATCCTTGGCGCCGAGGATCGTGAGCACCGGTCCGAAGATTTCCTCCCGCGCGATCGTCATGTCGTTGGTGACGTCGGCGAAGATGGTCGGGCGAACGTAGAAGCCCTTGTTGACGCCTTCGGGCAGACCCGGACCGCCGGCCACCAGCGTCGCACCTTCCTCGATGCCCTTGTGGATCAGCGCCTGGATCTTGTCCCACTGGATGCGCGAGACGACCGGGCCGATGGTGGTGCCTTCGGCGCGCGGATCACCGGCCTTGGTCTTGTCGGCAACCGCCTTCGCGATCGCGGCGACTTCCTTCATCTTCGACAGCGGCACGATCATGCGCGACGGCGCGTTGCACGACTGTCCGGAGTTGTTGAACATGTGCATCACGCCACCGGTGACGGCCTTGGCGAGGTCAGCACCTTCGAGGATGACGTTCGGCGACTTGCCGCCGAGTTCCTGGCTGACGCGCTTCACGGTCGGCGCGGCGCGCTTGGCAACGTCGACGCCGGCGCGGGTCGAGCCGGTGAACGAGATCATGTCGATATCCGGGTGCTCGCTCATGGCCGCACCAACCTCCGGGCCGAGGCCGTTGACGAGGTTGAACACGCCCTTCGGCACGCCCGCTTCATGGAGGATTTCGGCGAAAATCAGCGCCGAGGACGGCGTGAATTCCGACGGCTTCAAGATCATGGTGCAACCGGCGGCGAGCGCGGGCGCGACCTTGCAGGCGATCTGGTTCAGCGGCCAGTTCCAGGGCGTGATCATGCCGATGACACCGACCGGCTCGCGGACCACCATGGCCGAACCGATCGGCTCTTCGAAATGATAGTTCTTCAGCACTTCCAGGGTGGAGGCGATGTGGCCCAAACCAGCACCGGCCTGCAGGCGTTCGGCCATCGGCAGCGGCGCGCCCATTTCATCGGACACGGCAGCACCGATGTCCTTCATGCGGCCCTTGTAGGCTTCCATGATTTTTTCGAGCAGCGCGACGCGCTCTTCGCGGGTGGTCTGCGAGAAGGTCAGGAAGGCGCGCCTGGCAGCGGCAACCGCCTTGTCAACGTCGGCCTTGGAGCCGAGCGCAACGTCATACATCGCCTCTTCGGTCGCCGGATTGACGACGGGCGTGGACTTCTTGACGGCGGGGTCGACCCAGGCGCCATCGATGTAGAATTGCATGCGATTGACCATCGGAAACCTCTTTATTTCGGGGGCGAATGTAAGGGGAACGGAAGCGTTCGGCAGGCACCCTTGCACGAAAGCCCGGATATTTGAACCCACCATATGCGGGACGCCGCGTTGCGGCACGGGCTGGATATAAGGTCAGCGGCCGGGAGGATGCAAGGCGTTCCCCGTCATTCCGGGATGCGCCTCTTGGCGCAGGCCCGGAATCCATACTCCCGATCGTGGTTATGGATTCCGGGTTCGCGCTTCGCGCGCCCTCAGGTGCGCAATTGCGCACCGGGGAAGGACGACGTCATGGCCAATCACACCGCCATTTTGCGGTGCCGCACGGGGGCGCCGACGGTGAGGCTTTCGGCCGCATCGATGATCGCGTTGGCGTCGATGCCGTGGTGGCGGTAGAGGTCGCCAATCGTGCCGGTCTGGCCGAACGTCTCGACGCCGAGCGCCTCGACCCGGTGGCCGCGGACGCTGCCGAGCCAGCCCAGCGCTGCCGGATGGCCGTCGATCGCGGTGACGATGCCGCAGTCCCGGCCCAGCGGCGCCAGCAGTTTTTCGACATGGCTGAGATACTGCACGCCACGGCGGTCGCGGCGTAAATTCCGTGCGGCGGTCCATCCGCCGTGCAGCCGGTCGGCCGAGGTCACCGCGAGCAGGCCGACATCCCTGTGGCTTTCACCGATGAACCCGACCGCCTCGATCGCCTCCGGCGCCACCGCCCCGGTATAGGCGATCACGAGATCGCAGTTCGGCCCGGGCTCACGCAGCCAGTAGGCCCCGTCGGTGATGTCGTGCTGCAGATCCGGCGTCATGATCCGCTGCGGCTGGTCGAGGGTGCGGGTCGACAGCCGCAGATAGACCGATCCGCCCTCGCCGGCTTCGCGCTGCATGTGCGCAAAACCCCAGCCCATGATCACGGCCAGCTCATCGACAAAGGCCGGCTCAAACGAGGCCAGCCCATCCTGCGCCATGCCGATCAGCGGCGTGGCGATCGACTGATGCGCGCCGCCTTCCGGCGCCAGCGTGATGCCGGACGGCGTGGCCGCCACCATGAAGCGCGCATCCTGGTAGCAGGCATAGTTCAACGCATCGAGGCCGCGCTGGATGAAGGGATCGTAGAGCGTCGCAATCGGCAGCAGCCTCGCGCCGTTGATGGCGTGCGACAGGCCGAGCGCCGACATCAAGATGAACAGATTCATCTCGGCAATACCGAGTTCGATGTGCTGGCCCTTCGGCGAAAAATCCCAGTTGAAGGTCGAGGGGATTTTCTCCTGCCGGAACAGGTCGGCATTTTCGGCCTTGGCAAACAGCCCGCGGCGGTTGACCCAGGCGCCGAGATTGGTCGAGACCGTGACATCGGGCGACGCGGTGACGATACGCGAGGCCAGTTCGGTATCACCACGCGCCAGTTCGTTGAGCACCAGCCCAAAGCCCTGCTGGGTCGACATCTGCGCCGACGGTTTGAAAGCGAGTTGTTGCGGCACGTCGATCACGGGTGCGGTCAGACGGCGGCGGCCTTCGCGGTTGAACGGCGCTGCGGTCAAAAAGGTTTCGAGTTCGGCTTGCGTCTTCGACAAGCCTTCGAACCTGTCCCATTCGTGGCCGGGGCGAATGTTCTGCGTCGTCCGCCACTTCTCCATCTGGGTCGGCGTCATCAAGCCGGCATGGTTGTCCTTGTGGCCCTGGAACGGCAGGCCGACGCCCTTGATGGTGTAGGCGATGAAGCAGACCGGGCGGTCGTGATCGATGGCTTCAAACGCCTCGATCATGCTGGCCATGTCATGCCCACCCAAATTGGACATCAGCGCCAGCAATTCCCCGTCATTGCGGCGATCGATCAGTTGCGACACCTGACCCTGGTCGCCGATGTCGTCCTGCAGATGTTTTCGGAACGCCGCACCGCCCTGAAAGCACAGCGCCGCATACATCTGGTTCGGACAATTATCGATCCAGCGCTTCAGCGCCCCACCGCCGGCTTCCGCGAACGCCGCCTGCATCAGTCGGCCGTATTTGACGATCACCACGTCCCAGCCGAAATTGCGGAACATGGATTCGAATTTTTCCCACAGCCCTTCACGCACGACGGCATCGAGGCTCTGGCGGTTGTAGTCGACGATCCACCAGGTGTTGCGCAGGCCGTGCTTCCAGCCCTCCAGCAGTGCCTCGAAGATGTTGCCCTCGTCCATCTCGGCGTCGCCGACCAGCGCGATCATCCGCCCCTCCGGCCGGTCCTTCATCCAGCCATGCGCCAACACGTAATCCTGCACCAGCGAGGAGAACAGGGTTTGCGCGACACCGAGGCCTACCGAGCCGGTGGAGAAATCGACGTCGTCGGTATCCTTGGTGCGCGACGGATAGGACTGTGCGCCCTTGTAGCCGCGGAAATTTTCGAGCTTGTCGCGGGTCTGGTGGCCGAACAGATACTGGATGGTGTGGAACACCGGGCTCGCATGCGGCTTCACCGCGACGCGGTCCTGCGGCCGCAGCACCGCGAAATACAGCGCCGACATGATGTTGGCGAGCGAGGCGGACGAGGCCTGATGGCCGCCGACCTTGAGGCCATCGACATTGGGCCGGATATGATTGGCGTGGTGTATGGTCCACGACGACAGCCACAGAACCTTGCGTGCCAGCGCGGACAACAGCTCGAGGCGTGCGGGTTCGATCGTCATGGCAATGGCTCCGGGCGGTGCGGCAATGGTTAATTCTAGCGCCGGGGACATCGCCAAAAATCTCAAATTCTCGCGACATACCCTGAAGTATTGGGATAAAATCCCACAAACCGACCCCAAACCCCGAGTTCATCCCAATGCACGCCCTCGACGCCATCGACCGAAAAATCCTCAGCCAGCTGCAGTCCGACAGCCGCATCACCATGCAGGAGCTGGCCGACAAGGTCGGCCTGTCGGTGTCGCCGTGCCACCGCCGCGTCAAACTGCTGGAGGAACGCGGCGTCATCACCCGCTATATCGCGACCGTCGACCAAAAATCGCTCGGCCTGCATGTCAGCGTCTTCATCTCGATCAAGCTGGCGCGGCAGAAGGAAGAGGACCTCAATCGCTTTGCCAAAGCGATCTCGAAATGGGATGAGGTGCTGGAGTGTTATCTGATGACCGGCAACCGCGACTATCTGCTCCGCGTCGTCGCCGCCGATCTGTCGTCTTACGAGGCGTTCCTGAAAAACAAGCTGACGCGGCTCGACGGCATTGCCTCGATCGAGTCGAGTTTTGCGCTGAGCCAGGTCAAGTACTCGATCGCGCTGCCGGTGTGACATTGCGGTAAACTCTTGTAGCCCGGATGAGCCAACGGGTCGGCGCAAAGCGCCGCCCGTCGGGCAAAATTGATAGCGATCGCGTAATCCGCCATCGGCCGCTGCCTACCACCGCCTCGGCTGGCTACTTCTTGTCCTTGCGATGTTTGTGCTTGTGCTACTTCTTGCGATCGCCGTCATCATCATCGTCGACGACCGCCGCCGCTTCCAGCGCCGCCAGCTCCGCCGCTGCCTGCTCGCGTTCGGCGGTTCCTGCGCGCGTTGTTGCCGGTGGTCTTCCCAGGCATCGAAGATCCGATGCAGCCAGGGAATCACCTGTTCGATCGACGGCAGCGCGCCGGACGGACCCGGTTCGCCGCGCGAACCCGCTTCACCGCGCGCACCGGCTTCGCCGCGCGCGCCCGGTTCGCCACACGAGCCCGGCTTGCCTTGCAGACCTTGCTCGCCGCGCTTGCCGGCTGCTCCGGGCTTGCCGTCGGGGCCGGCCTTGCCGCACGCACCTTCGGAGCCGCCAAGTCTTCTTCGATTGTCCTGTCTTCTTACAGACGCGCTCCCGCGACATCAATTACAGGCCCGCGATATCAGCAGCTATTTCAGGGACAAGCCGCGATCTGCTCGCCAAACAGGCGCGCCGGAGAGCCGCGATGTCACATCCCCGTAACGTGGCCGAACCATTGTCCCCTGCCCGATATCTGCGAGCGAGAGACAGACCTTATGACCGCTTCCGAATTGAACGCCGAACTGGCCTTGCGCGAGCGCATTCACCGGGAAATGGCCGAGACGCTTGATGAAGAACTCGAACTCGAACTCGACGACAAGAGGCTCGACGACCTCAACCGTGAACATGACGGCGGGCCGGAGCTGGATCGCAGAATCTATTTCCGGGAGCTGCTGCGGCTGCAGGGCGAGCTGGTGAAATTGCAGGACTGGGTTCAGCACTCAAAGCAGAAGGTCGTGGTGCTGTTCGAAGGCCGCGACTCCGCCGGCAAGGGCGGCGTGATCAAGCGCATCACCCAGCGCCTCAACCCGCGTATCTGCCGCGTCGCGGCGCTGCCGGCGCCGAGCGAGCGCGAGCGAACGCAATGGTACTTTCAGCGCTATGTTTCACACCTGCCGGCCGGCGGCGAGATCGTGCTATTCGACCGCTCCTGGTACAATCGCGCCGGCGTCGAGCGCGTGATGGGTTTCTGCAACGACGAGCAGTACCAGGAGTTCTTCAAATCGGTGCCGGAATTCGAGCGAATGCTGATCCGCTCCGGCACCATCCTGGTCAAATACTGGTTCTCGATCACCGACGAGGAGCAGCAGTTCCGCTTCACCATGCGGATCAACGATCCGCTGAAGCAGTGGAAGCTGAGCCCGATGGACGTGCAGGCCCGCAGCCGCTGGGAGCAATACACCAAGGCCAAGGAGACCATGCTGGAGCACACCCACCTGCCGGACTCGCCGTGGTGGATCGTGGATGCCGTCGACAAGAAGCGCGCCCGCCTCAACTGCATCTCGCATTTCCTGACGCAGATTCCGTATTCCGACGTAGAGCACGCGCCGGTGATCCTGCCGCCGCGGGTTCGCAACCCCGATTATCACCGCGGGCCGGTTCCGCCGGATATGTATGTGCCGGCGAAGTTCTGAGGGTAGCAATCGGTGTCGTCCCTGCGAACGCAGGGACTCATAGCCACCGGCTCTTGTTGTTGAAGCAAAGTCGTCGAACAGCGTGGCAAGACAACTACCGCCGCGGCGTATGGGTCCCGGATCGCGCTTCGCTTGTCCGGGACGACAGTTACTAACTCAATCTACCGCCACGGCTCCACGATAATCTTCGTATGCGCTTCCGGATTGGCGAGATCGGCGAACGCTTTCGCCACGCCGTCGATGCCGACGCTGGCGGTCACCATCGAGGCGGCATCGACCTGGCCTTCGGCGATCAGGCGCAGCGAATACGCGAACTCGTCCGGCGTGTAGCCCAGCACATATTGAACGTTGAGCTCCTTCATGATGCCGAGCATCGGCTCGGAGCGGTCGGTCTCCATGCAGACGCCGACCACGACGATGCGGGCGTCGCGCGGCGCGCCCTCGAACACCTGCTGGATCAGGCCGGGGATGCCGACGCACTCGAAAATCAGCGCCGGCTTCAGCGCGGGCAATAGCGCCTGCAGCGGCGGTCGCGCGGCTTTTTCCTCCGGCGACATCTGGGCGTGCTCGGCCCAGGTCGCGTAGGGCTGCGAACGCGCAGGGTCGACCACGATGTCGGCGCCGAGCTTTGCAGCGAGCGCCCGGCGCGCCGGCGAATAATCCGCAGCGACGATCGGGTGCAATCCTTTGATCTTCAGCGCCGCGATCACGGCAAGGCCGACCGGGCCGCAACCGATCACCAGCGGCACTTCGCCGCCTTTGATGTTGGCTTTCGCGACTGCATGGACACCGACCGCGAGCGGTTCGGTCAAGGCGGCGTGCTCGGCCGCGAGACCGTTGGGGACTTCCAGCAGCAAGGCTTCGCTCAGCAGCATGCGCTCGGCATAGGCGCCGACATTGTCGTTGGAATAGCCGATGCCTTGCGGGCCCTGCGCCGTCAGCAGCGCCGGCAGCGAGCAGACTTTGGTGCCGGGCTTGAACTTGCGGGACGTGCCCGGACCGTAGTCGAGCACCTCGCAGCAGAATTCGTGGCCGAACACGACGTCGCGGGAAAGGTCCATCGGCTTGCGGCCGGGAAAATGTTTTGAAAGTTCGACCATGCGGTGGGCGTGCTTGCGCGCGTGCAGGTCGGAGCCGCAGATGCCGCAGGCCAGCGTCTTGACCAGCACCATGCCGGGACCGGGCTTCGGCTCCGGCATCTCGTCGACGACGATCTCGCCGTTCCGGAATATGGCTGCACGCATCGGCGTCTTCTCCCGCGGTTTTATTCTGTGCTGTTGTTTTAACGCGTTTTCTTGCGAAAACACCATGGCCAGAAAATTACCAGGAATAGCACGCGGTGCCCTTGCCGGCGTAGTAGCTGGTGACGTCAGAGAACTGGCCTTCGAACACGCCGGCCAGCGAGAAGCCGTTCAGCCATTTCATCTCGGCGGCTCCGGTCAGCAACGCCGAGTCATGCGCCTGCGCCGCGCCACCGACGGCGAAGGCGGCGCCCGGCAACGTCTGGAACAAGCCGGTGGTGATGGCGCCTGCGTTGATCACCGTACTGTTGCCGGCGACGTAGATTCCCTTGCCATTGTCGACGACGTTGATGATACCGGTAGCGGTATTGGTGATCTTTTCGTTCTGGCCCGCGAAGATGCCGGTGCCGAATGATCCGACTGCCAGCGTGCCGCTGGTGGTGATGGTGCTGTTATCCTGGATCGAGATTGCGATGCCGTTGGCAGTGGCCGTGACAGTCCCGCTGTTGGTAACGGTGTTGGAATTCAGCCCGGCAATACCGATCCCGCCGTCGCCGACCATGATCGTCGCATTGTTGGTTACGGTGTTGAAATCGCCGAACCTCAGGCCGGTCAGGCCGACGCCCGCCGTCAGCGTCCCGCTATTGGTGACGACGCTGGAATCGTTGAGGCCGATCGCGACCGCGCCGTTGTCGTTGACCGTAGCGCCGGACAACACGTTGATGTTCAGCGCATTTACGCCGGCTCCGGCCTGAAAGCCGTCCGCGTCGTTGCCGCTGCAGGTGATCGTTTGGCCGCTGGTCGCCGGATCCGGCGCGCAAGCCGCGTTCGCAGCTGTGGTCGAAAAGCTGAGGCCCGCGAAAAACGCGGCCACCAAAGCCATGCCCACGCGCACGGCCGCACCACGATGCGGTCCGGCAGCACCGGCGATAACAATTGAAAACCCGCGCCTGAACCCCGTACCCCCGGCGCTCTGCGGCGCCATCAGGCGCACCAGTGCATACGGAATTTCCCGTATTTCTACGGTTGGTCGGAATCCCTCGATTCGATGACGGGAAGGCGCGTTTTCCGCCCCGACTGTGCTTCCCGCGCCACGCTTGTGTTCCGCGTTTTCATCGTCAGGACAATTTATGCGCGTGGACGATCAGGCGTTCGGCGACGGCTCGGCCGCAACAGCCAGAAGCTGCGAGCGCCGCACCCGTTCGCGATGCGCGGTGTAGAGCCCGCTGGCGACGATGAAGCCAGCGCCAGTCACGGTCCAGACGTCGGGCACTTCGCCGAAGATGAGGTAGCCGAGGCCGCTGACCCACAGCAGTTGCGTATAGGAGAACGGCGCCAGCACCGAGGCGTCGGCGTAACGGAACGCCAGCACCACGATCCACTGTCCCGCGGTTGAGGCGATGCCGATAAAGATACCGAAAGCAATATCGTGCCAGCTCGGCGTCACCCAGACCGACGGCACCAGCGCCGAGAGCATGACGAGGCCGACGATCGACGAATAGGCCATCACGGTGATGGCGCGCTCGGTGCCGCTCATCATCCGCGTCATGATCAGCGTGCAGGCCCAGGCCAGCGCCGAAACCAGCGGAAAGAACGCGGCGGGATGAAACGCGCCGGTGCCGGGGCGCAGGATGATGAGGACGCCGATCAGCCCGACGCCGGTCGCGATCCAGCGCCGCAGGCCGACCTTTTCACCGAGGAATACGATCGACAGCGCCGTGACCAGCAGCGGCGCGACGAAGCCGGTGGCGGACGCTTCCGCGATCGGGAGAAACCTCAGGCCGGAAATGAAGAACAGCGACGAGCCCAGGATCGTCAGGCCGCGCAACAGGTGCAAAGTGAGCCGGTTGGTCTGCATCGCATAGAGCGGCGAGCCCGGCACCATCGCCGGCACCATGATCACCGCAAAAGTCAAAAACCTGATCCAGGTGATCTCGATCGAGGGCAATGTCGCCGACAGGTATTTCGCGGTCACGTCGGAAGTGCCGAGAAAGATCGTCGAGGCCAGAATCAGCGCGATGCCCTTGAACGGGTGATCGGCGCGCGCGGGCGCTTTTGGCGCGGCGGACTTCTTCTCGGGCAACGGCAATTCTGCGCTGTCCAGCCTGGCGGCTGCGGCGGGGGGCGGTGTCACGGCAATCTCGAAGAAAGTATGGATCGACTCGGGCGAGGCTGTAAAAAACACCAATTGCACCGAGACGACTAGGTCCGAAAACAGGATGCGGATATGCACGTACCGGGCGCGGCAGCCTGCCGCAGCTCGTGCAGCCGTTGCATCGTAACACTTTGTTAGCAAGTGTGTTTCGTGGGAACGGTTTAGCGCGCACTACAGCATAGGCAGCCCGCGTGGTTTCGGGCCGCGCGGAAGCGCCTTGTCGAGTGCTGCGATTTCATTGTCGCTGAGCTCCAGATCTCCGGCGGCGGCATTGTCGGCGGCGTGCTCCGCGCTGGAGGCTTTTGGAATCGCCAGCACCGATGGCGCGCGGGTGAGAAACGCGAGCGCGACCTGACGCGGCGTAGCGTTGTGGGCATCCGCAATGGCCCGCAGCACTTCACCGCCCTTGCTGCGCGGCGAAGGAAAATCATCGTGGCCGAACGGCGAGTAGGCGACGACGGCGACGCCGTGCCGCTCGCACCACGGGACGACCGCGTGTTCGATGGCGCGCTCCTGCAGATGATAGAGCACCTGATTGCAGGCGATGGCGCCCTCGCCCACGACATCGAGCAACTCGTCGAGATCGTCGACGTCGAAATTGCTGACGCCCCAGGAACGGATTTTTCCGGCGGCAATAAGTTCGTCGAACGCCGCCACCGTTTCCTCGAACGGATAGGAGCCGCGCCAATGCAGCAGATAGCAATCGAGGCGATCAGTCTTCAGCCGCTTCAGCGAGCGCTCGCAGGCGGTGACGGTGCCGCGCCGCGACGCGTTGCTTGGCAATACTTTTGAGACCAGAAACAACTTGTCGCGCTGTCCCTCTATCGCATCCGCAATCACCAGCTCGGCGTCGCCATACATTTCGGCAGTGTCGATGTGGGTCATGCCGAGATCGATGCCGCGGCGCAACGCCGCGACCGCGTTTCTGCGGTCGCCGCGGTCGAGATACCAGGTGCCCTGCCCGATCACGGATACGTCGGGGCCTTTGCTGCCGAATTTATGCTGTCGCACGATCGCCTCTCATTCGCTAAGCCCCGCGGGGGCCATAGACCAGACCTGACGTCAGCGCGCCGGCTTTTGGTTTTGCGGCGGCGCGGCCGAAACCTCGAAGTCAAAACCTTGACCAAACGGCTCGCCGGCAAGTTCGAAGTGCCACCATTCCCTGGCATAGGAACGAAAGCCCGCGCCCTTCATAGCCGATTTTAGCATTTGACGGTTGTCGAGCGCTATCCTGCCGACAAGCGCGTTCGATGTATTTCCAAGCGCGTCCAGACAGTCGTAACCGGTGCCGAGATCGATCGTTCCATCCTCGAACCGTTCGCCCTTCGGCGCCGTGCATGCCCGCAGCGGCTGTGAGGGATCGGGCCGCGGCAATGAAACCGCACCTGGAACGATGCCGAGATCGACCGTGCTCCCGCGCGAGTGGGCGGATCGGATCGCGAGATAGCCTGACGCGAACAATTTTCGCTTGTCGGTGCGTGGGTAGAATTCCGCCTTCATTTCGGTGCGCGCCCGATCCCTGCTCCACTGCAGGAAATCATCGACCGCCCGCTTCGGCCGATAGCAATCCCAGACGATGAGCGAGAGATTTTGTCCAGCCAATTTCTTCTGCACCGCCGCAAGCGCCTTTGCGGCAGCCTCGCTGAGGATGCACTCGGCGGCGAGATAGCCTTTAACGGGCCTGCCGACAAAATTATGCGATCCGGCGTAACGAATATCCTGCACGATGGTCGGGTCGACTTCGCGCAAATACACGAACCCCTTCGGTAGAGCGGAGGTCGCCCAAGCGGGAACGGGTAGCAGCAAGATCAGGACAAGAATTCGAATGAGCATACTGCAGCGCTGCGCCATCTCTTGTTTGAGCATGATCTCCGGGCAAACGCGTTCCGCGTTTGCCCGGAGATCATGCGCTAGTGTTGAGCGACGACCGCCCGTCGCGCATCGCAGAATTTCTTCATCGCCGTGGCGACACCGCTGCTGATGAGATCGCGCCGCTCGGGGGAGTCCATCTTGAGCTCTTCGTCGCGGTTGATGATCGAGCCCGCCTCGAGCAGGACAGCCGGCATCTTGGTCGATTTCAATACGATCAGCTTGTCGTAGCTGTAGACGCCGGTTTCCCTGTTCAAAAGCGGATGCTGGTTCTTGCCCATGATCGGCATGGTAAACTGCTTGGCATAGACCAGGCCCTTGGCCTTCAATTCCCCGCCGAGCAGTTCGGCGAAGGCGAGGCTGGCCTTGAAGTCCGCATTGGTGCGGGCGACGAACACGGAATGGCCGCTGAAGCGGTCACTGAAATGGCGTTTCTTGCCCTCGAACTCCCAGTCCTCGAGCAGCTTGTCTGGCACGGAGTCATGGTGGATCGACAGGAACAGATTCGCGGGCATGTTGTAGGCGAAGTTGACGCGCCTGACCAGGCTGGGCCGTGCTCTGCCCTCGGTCACCAGCAGCCGGGTCGCGGCAAAGCCTTCGGCCTTCAGTTTCTCTTCGATCCGCTGCGCCAGGCGCAAATTGAAGACGAACTCGGCGACGTTGCGGGCGCTGATCGCGCCTTCCGATTTGGCGGTATGGCCGACATCCACAACGACCCGGAATTTCGTGGGATCGCACGTGACCGGTTTCGACGTAGAAGGGCTTGCGGCACCCGCTCCCAGCGCGGAAACCTGACGCCTTGGCGCGGCGGCATGCTTCGTCGCGGCGTTGGCTCGCTTCGGCGCGACGGTGTGGTTGGGCGAAGTGACCCGCTTTGGCTGGTCGGCGGACTTGGACGCGCGCTTGAAAACATCCGACAGCCAGCCGGCATCGCTGGCCTCGATCGGCAGCAGCACCAACGCGGCGACCGCAGCGATGATGGCGCGACGACGGGACCAAACGCCAAAGCCTGCCCCGATGGATTTTGTCGCTAACGACAGCAATCGCTCATTCCTCAGAGTGATCTGGTTCGCGTCTCGTGGCAGCATGGCGGCTGAGGTCGCCGACTTCAACCTTTTTGACGCGCCTTGATCTCGTTGAATGTGGAAAGCGCCCGCTCGAATTTCTCATTGAACAGAAACATTGCATCCATGATTTCGCGGAAGGTCGCCGACGTTCTGGCCCTGTCAGCCCCGCCAAAGGCGAACATGCTGTTGTTGCGGAGGTATTTCATGATCGTTGGATCGGAAACGCGATAGCCGAGCAAGTCGCCTGACTTGAGAGCGGACCGGGTCGGCGTCGGGACGATCTGGATCAGTTCAAACAGCTTCATTTGATCGATCGGATTCGGCAGCGTCTTCACGATTGCCGGTATCTGCAGGAAAAGCTCGGCATGGGCATTCATGAGGCCGTCACGCACCGCGGTCCAGTGATTGAACCGATGATCGGAGCCGCCAACGCGCGCCTCCTCCTTGTCGTCGCGGGCGCTCAGGGCCGGATCGAGGGCCGATATCGACGACTTGATCGCGGCCCACTTCTTGCGGCCATTTTGATCCTCGGAAGTGCCGGTTTGAAAACTTCCCTTGTATTTGTTCGAACGCGCGTTGCCGATGTTTTGATTGCCGTTGGTTTCGGCAAAGAACATTCCCACGCTGATACGTCCCGCGGCTTCCGCATTCGAAGCATCGAGCCCCTTGGCGCGCGCGATGGCGGTGCCGAGATCGGCGACGTCCTTGAACGGTGTCTCCGAGTTCTGCGCGCCGGCGGGCGGCGCCTGCATGACGGCGAAGAGTTTCGTGTATTCGTCGATCAACGGCTCATTGTCGGCGTCGAAATAGGCCGGTGGAATTTTGAATTTGTTGGGCCGTCCGATTTTTGACGGGATCACGTCGGTGAAGTCCTTGCGCGCGCCCATCATGGCGTTGCGCGCCAGGTAGAGCGCCTGCCCCGGCAGGTTCGGCAGAGGTTGCTTCGAATCGATCTGCGCGCGCCGCTGACTCAGAACCGATTTGAAGTTGTCGACGGCGTTGTCGTAGGCATCGAGCGCATCCGATTGCGTTTTCGTAAGTGCGGCCTGTGCCATTGCAGGAGAAATGAAGCGGATCGCCGCCGGCGGCGTGAAGAGAAGTCCGAGCGCGAGAGCTGCCACGGGAGCAGCGATATGACGTTTGATCCCCATGGCAGTCCCCGCCCCCAAATTTCACCGGATACGACGCATCGGATCATAAGCAGCGAACGCGACGCGTGACGAGACGAGGTCCCGAATCCGATGCCGACCGCTTCTAGCACAAAGCGGGCGCGAGGATCGGTTCGACGGATGGCCGCTTTTGGAGACAAAGCGAATATGGATCTATGGGTTCAGGTCCGAGCCGGACCCAGGAAGATGCCCCGCGGGGATGCGCGCCGCCGTCAAGGCGTAGAGTGGGCAAAGGCACACTTGGCGCGGTACCTCCCCTACGACTTCAATAATTGGTCCCCGTCTTCTCGTTCGGGATGCCGTCGATCGGGCATTCCTCGGTGCCGGGGGTCGAACGCGTCATCGCCTCGACCATTTCCCGCGTCCCTTCGGGATCGTTGATCCACTTCTTGTAAAAATCATAGGGACAGGCTGCGACGCCGCGCGGGCTTTCGCCGGAATTGATCATGCCGGTGTAGCCGCGATGCACCAGCTTGTAGAGGTGGTTCTGCGACTGGCCGGTGCGGCGCGCGTCGCGGATCAGGGTCTTTGACAATTGCGCATACTGGATGCCGTAGTCTTCCTCGCCGCACTCGCCGAGCGTGCGGCCGTCGAAGCCAATGATCGCGGAGTGACCGAAGTAGGAATAGACGCCGTCGAAACCGGCCGCATTGGCGACCGCGACATAGACGTTGTTGGCCCAGGCCATCGCCTTGGAAATCAGGATCTGCTGCTCCTTGGCCGGATACATATAGCCCTGGCAGCGCACGATCAGCTCGGCGCCCTTCATGGCGCAGTCACGCCAGATTTCCGGAAAGTTGCCGTCGTCGCAGATGATCAGGCTGACCTTCATGCCCTTCGGACCATCGGACACGTAAGTGCAGTTGCCGGGATACCATCCTTCGATCGGCACCCACGGCATGATCTTGCGGTACTTCTGGACGATCTCACCCTTGTCGTTCATCAGGATCAGGGTGTTGTACGGCGCCTTGTTCGGGTGCTCCTCGTGGCGCTCGCCAGTCAGCGAGAACACGCCCCAGACCTTGGCCTTGCGGCAGGCTTCGGCGAAAATCGCAGTCTCCTCGCCCGGTACCGCGCAGGCGGTCTCGTACATCTCCTTCGAGTCGTACATGATGCCTTGCGTGGAATATTCCGGGAAGATCACGAGATCCATGCCCGGCAGGCCCGACTTCATGCCGACCAGCATGTCGGCGATCTTGCGGGCGTTGTCCAGCACCTCGGCCTTGGTGTGCATCCGTGGCATCTTGTAATTGACGACGGCGACGCCGACGGTGTCGTTGCTCGAGGAAATATCACCGTGAAGCATTGGATTGCCTCCTGTTGTGGTTTGGGTTGGTCGCGGTCACCGTAGAGCGTGCATCAGTGGCTGATCATCCAGGGCCGCGCAGTCGGAAAGCTCCTGGCGCCGTTGCGGGTTTGCTTCACCAGCCGCGACGGCTTTTTGCTCGAACAGCAGCCGCAGCCGGGACCGTGCGAGGCCTTGTATTCGGCAAGAGTCTTCGGCGCGTTGGAGCTGCGCTCGTTGGTGGCGGCGGCCTTGCGTTTGTCGGACGGCATGCAGAAGAACGCCGGCGCGGTCAGGATCACCCGCGGCGATTCGGTTTCGCAATGCGGACAGTCCTGCGGATCGTCGCATTCCGCCATCGGCCGCATGTCCTTGAACGGGCCGCAATCGTTGCAGAGATATTCATAGACAGGCATTTTTGTTTCCCTCGCGCGATTTATAATTGTGAGAAGCGACGGCGGATGCGGGGCGACATGATACTCAACCGTCCCGCATCCCGTCGCGCAGGGATTACTTGTCCTGGGAGAGCGGCATCTGGATGTCGCCCTTGATGTGCTTGATCGGACCCGCCGACGACGGCATGATGTCGAAGTCGAAGATTTCCGTCGGCAGCCACAGCGTGGCGCAGGCGTTGGGCACGTCGACCACGCCGGAGATGTGGCCCTGGCAAGGTGCGGTGCCGAGGATCGAATAGGCCTGCGCGCCGGAGTAGCCGAACTTCTTCAGGTACTCGATCGCGTTCAGACAGGCCTGGCGATAGGCGATGTGAACGTCGAGGTAATGCTGCTTGCCGGCCTCGTCGACCGAGATGCCCTCGAAGATCAGATAGTCCTTGTAGTTCGGCGTGATCGGCGACGGCTTGAACACGGGATTCTTGATGCCGTATTTGGCGACGCCGTCCTTGATGATATCGACCTTGATGTGGAGCCAGCCGGCCATTTCGATCGCGCCGCAGAAGGTGATTTCACCGTCACCCTGGCTGAAGTGCAGATCGCCCATCGAAAGCCCGCCGCCCGGCACATAGACAGGGAAGTAGATCTTCGAACCGCGCGACAGATCCTTGATGTCGCAGTTGCCACCGTGTTCGCGCGGCGGCACGGTGCGGGCGCCCTCGGCGCCGATCTTGGTCTTCGTGTCGCCCTTGGCCTGGCCGGCATGCGCGGTCGCGGCGAACGGCGGATTGGCCAACCCGGGAATGCGGGTCGGGTCGGTCGCGATCAGCGCATTCTCGCGCTCGTTCCACTTCGCCAGCAGTTTCGGATCGGGCAGACAGCCGATCAGGCCGGGGTGAATCAGGCCTGCAAAATTGACGCCGGGGATGTGGCGCGACGACGTATAGAGACCCTTGATGTCCCAGATCGATTTCTGCGCCAGCGGGAAATGGTCGGTCAGAAAGCCGCCGCCGTTCTGCTTGGAGAAGAAGCCGTTAAACCCCCAGAGGCTTTCCTTCAGCGGACCGACGTCGAGCAAGTCGACCACCAGGAGATCCCCGGGCTCCGCGCCCTTGACGCCGATCGGGCCGGACAGGAAGTGCACGATCGACAGATCGATGTCGCGCACGTCGTCGGCGGAATCGTTGTTCTTGATGAAGCCGCCGGTCCAGTCATAGGTCTCGATGATGAAGTCGTCGCCCGGAGAAACCCAGGAAACCATCGGAATGTCGGGATGCCACCGATTGTGGATCTTGTCATTCTCATAGGGCGACTTGGTCAGATCGACCTTGATCAGTGTATCAGGCATCAAAAACTCCCCTTTTTAGGTTTGGTTTACACGGACAGGAATTTGGAGATTTGCGCGGCATCGACGCTGTCGCGCGGATCGTCACGGACGATCTCGCCGTTCTCGATGACGAGAACGCGGTCGGCGATGTCGAGCGCGAAACTCAGCACCTGTTCCGACACCACGATCGAGAGGCCCCGCTCGTCGCGGATCCGTTTCAGCGTGCGGGCCATCTCCTTGATGATCGACGGCTGGATACCCTCGGTCGGCTCATCCAGCAGCAGAACTTTCGGCTTGGTGGCGAGCGCGCGTGCGATCGCCAATTGCTGTTGCTGGCCGCCGGAGAGGTTGCCGCCGCGGCGGCCCTTCATTTCCAGCAGCACCGGAAACAGTTCGTAGATGTCTTCGGGCACCTCGGTGCCGCCCGACACCACGAGGCCAGTCTCGATGTTTTCCTTGACTGTCATGGTAGAGAAGATCATGCGGCCCTGCGGCACATAAGCGAGGCCCTTGGCGACGCGGTCGTAGCTCGGCAGCGCACTGAGCTCGGCGCCTTCCATCGTGACCGAGCCGCTCTTGGTCGGCACGATCCCCATCAGCGACTTCATCAGCGTGGTCTTGCCCATGCCGTTGCGGCCCATGATCGCGATGATCTCATTGGGGGCGACCGACACGTTGAGGCCGTGCAGCACTTCGCTCTGGCCGTAAGCGACGTGAAGATCCGAAATAGCCAGCATGAACGTGCTCCCTGAGTAGTTTAGTGCCCGAGATAGACTTCGATGACCTTGGGGTCGTTCTTGACCTTTTCCATCGTGCCCTCGGACAGGATCTGGCCCTGATGCAGCACCGTGACCTTGTGGGCGATGTCCTCGACGAATTTCATGTCGTGCTCGATGACGAGCACCGAGCGGTCCTTGATGATACGGTTGAGCAGCTCGGCGGTCTTGGAACGCTCGCTGACGCTCATGCCGGCGACGGGTTCGTCGAGCATCAAGAGTTCCGGGTCCTGGATCAGCAACATGCCTATCTCGAGCCACTGCTTCTGGCCGTGGCTGAGCAGCGCCGCGCTCATATTGAGGCGATCCTTCAGGAAAATCATTTCCGAAACTTCCTGAACCCGCTCGCGCACGACGCTGTCGCGCGTAAACGTCAACGCGCCAAAGACGGTGCGCCCGCGAGGGAACGAAATTTCGAGGTTTTCGAACACCGTGAGATCGTCGTAGATCGACGGCGTCTGGAATTTGCGGCCGACGCCGGCCTGGACGATCTGGTTCTCCTTCAGCTTGGTCAGGTCCTTGCCGCGAAACTGGATCGAGCCTGAGGTGGCCTTGGTCTTGCCGCAGATCAGGTCGAGCACGGTGGTCTTGCCGGCGCCGTTGGGGCCGATGATGACGCGGATCTCGTTTTCCTCGACGTAGAACGAGAGATCGTTGACCGCCTTGAAGCCGTCAAAGGACACGGTGAGCGCCTCGACCGCGAGCAGGAATTCCTTGGGCTGGTGACCGATGAGCATGACTTAACTCCCCATTCTGCCAGTTTGGAATCGGCAACCGAGATGACCGACGAGCATGATCTATCTCCTCATTCCGCCGGGGCGCCGTCCGCCACCGAAGTGTCGGTCCAGCCGTTGCCGGATTTCGGCTTGCGCGACGAGAGCAGCCGGTCGATGCGCGGCTGGACGTAATCCTGCCAGATGCCCGCAAGGCCGTTGGGGAAGGCCAGCACTACGGCGATGAACAGGCCGCCGAGGCCGAACAGCCAGAGCTCGGGGAAGGATTCCGAAAGGCTGGTTTTGGCAAAATTGACCAGCAAGGTGCCGTAGACCGCGCCGAGGATCGAAAGCCGGCCGCCGACCGCGGTGTAGATCACCATCTCGATCGACGGCACGATGCCGACAAAGGACGGCGACATGAAGCCGACCTGCAGCGCGAACATGGCGCCGCCGATCGCGGCGAACACCGCGGCGACGCAGAAGGCGAAGATCTTGAAGTTGGCGACGCTGTAGCCGGAGAAGCGAACGCGATCTTCCTGTTCGCGCATCGCCACCAGGATACGTCCGAGTTTCGAGCGCCGGATGAAGTAGGCGATGAAGATGCAGGCGAACAGCAGGCCGACCTCGAAGAAGTAGAGCACGACCTTGGCGTGGTCGGGACGGATGTCCCATCCCTTCAGCGTGCGCAGGTCGGTCATTCCGTTGATGCCGCCGGTGTAACCCTGCTGGCCGACGATCAGGATGGTCAGGATCGCCGCCACCGCCTGGGTGATGATGGCAAAGTAAGTGCCGCCGACGCGGCGTTTGAACATCGCGGCGCCGATGATCAGCGCGAAAATGCCCGGCACCAGAATGACGGCGAGCACGGTAAAGGTCAGGCTGTTGAACGGCTGCCAGAAGTACGGCAGCGAGGTGATCTGGTTCCAGTCCATGAAATCGGGAATGCCGGGGGTCGACTGGATCTTGGTATTTGCCGGGCTCGATGCTTCCAGCTTGAGAAACATCGCCATGCAGTAGCCGCCGAGGCCGAAGAACACGCCCTGACCCAGCGAGAGAATCCCGCCATAGCCCCAGCAAACTACCAGTCCCAGCGCCACGAAGGCGTAGGTGAGGTATTTGGCGACCAGATTGAGCCTGAAGACGTCGAGGCAGAGCGGCAGGATCACCACCAGAAAGACGGCGAGCACCAGGATGCCGATCAGCTCCGAACGATTGATGAAACGATTGTCGTTCATGGCTTCATGACCCTTTTGTTATTTGCGGACCTTGAGGGCGAACAGCCCCTGCGGCCGCAGCATCAGAATTCCGACAACCGCGAGCAGCGTCAGCACCTTTGCCATCGAGCCCGACATGAAGAATTCGAGCGTCGATTGCGTCTGCGAGATCGAGAAGGCCGACGCGATGGTGCCGAGCAGGCTGGCGGCGCCGCCGAACACGACCACGAGGAATGTATCGACGATGTAGAGCTGGCCTGAGGTCGGCCCGGTCGAGCCGATCATGGTGAAGGCACTGCCGGCGACGCCGGCGATGCCGCAGCCGAGCGCGAAGGTGTAACGGTCGACCTTCGCGGTGTTGATGCCGACGGCGCCCGCCATGATGCGGTTCTGCACGACGGCGCGGACCTGGCGGCCCCAGCGCGACTTGTACATGATGTAGGCCACCCCCATCGTGATCAGCAACGTCAGCGCCATCACGAACACGCCGTTGATCGGCACCTCGATGCTTTCGGTGACGTGCAATGAGCCGAGCATCCACTGCGGCAGCTCGACGCCGACTTCACGGGCACCGAAGATCGAACGATAGGCCTGCTGCAGGATCAGGCTGAGGCCCCAGGTGGCGAGCAGCGTATCGAGCGGCCGCTTGTAGAGATGGCGTATCAGCACCCACTCCACCAGCATTCCCAGCGCACCGGAGGCGATGAAGGCCAGTATCATCGCGAGGAAGAAGTAGCCGCTGAACAGGCTCGGCAGATAATGCTGGAACAGGTTCGACGTCATCCAGGTGACGTAGGCGCCGAGGATCATGAACTCGCCATGCGCCATGTTGATGACGCCCATCTGACCGAAGATGATCGCAAGACCGAGCGCCATCAGCACGTAAACGGAGAACAGGATCAGGCCTGCAAAACCCTGCATGACGAAAATGGAGCTGAGATCTGCAATCGAATAATCGCCGAACATCTGACTTCTCCGTCGGGGATAAAGTCCCCGCGCCGCGAAAAAATTCGCGACGCGGGGTCGTAAGCGTGGATTGACGATCCACGCCAGGGAGCCGAGTGCTTGAAGAGAAGTGCGGCGAACGCGCGCTCGTACTTACTGGTAGCCCTTTGGGAACGGATCGGGCTCGACCAGATCGGCAGTTTCGAAGATCAGTTCGAACTGACCATCGAGCTTGGCCTTGCCGACGCGGGTCTTCGACCAGAGGTGATGGTTTTCGTGGATGCGCACGTAACCTTCGGGCGCGCCCTTGAATTCGATACCCGGCGAAGCCGCCGCGATCTTGTCGATATCGAAGCTGCCGGCCTTCTCGACCGTTAATTTCCACAGCCACGGGCCGAGATACGCAGCCTGGGTGACGTCTCCGATCACGGTCTTCTCGCCCCACATCTTCTTGAATGCGGGAACGAAGGCCTTGTTGTTCGGGTTGTCGAGCGACTGGAAGTACTTCATGCAGGCATAAGCGCCCGCGATGTTCTCGCCGCCGATGCCGTCGATTTCGTCTTCGGTGACCGAGATCGTCAGCAGCGCCTGCTTCGACAGGTCGATGCCGGCCGCCTTGAGCTGCTTGTAGAAGGCGACGTTGGAGCCGCCGACGACGTCGGTGAAGATCACGTCGGGCTTGGTCAGCTTGATCTTGTTGATGACCGAGTTGAACTGGGTGTTGCCGAGCGGGTAATATTCCTCGCCGACGACCTTGCCCTTGAGCACGTTCTCGACGTGCTTGCGCGCGATCTTGTTCGAGGTGCGCGGCCAGATGTAATCCGAACCGATGAAGAAGAACGACTTCGCGCCCTTCTCCTTGGCGATCCAGTTCAGGCCGGCGAGAATCTGCTGGGTGGCTTCCTGGCCGGTGTAGATGACGTTCTTGGACTGCTCGAGACCTTCATAGAAGGTCGGGTAGTAGAGCATGCCGTTGTACTGCTCCATGACCGGCAGCACCGCCTTGCGGGATGCCGAGGTCCAGCAGCCCATGATCGCCGCGACCTTGTCGTTGACGAGCAGCTTCTTGGCCTTTTCGGCAAACGTCGGCCAGTCGCTGGCGCCGTCTTCCTGAATGAACTTGATCTTGCGCCCGAGCACGCCGCCCATGGCGTTGATCTGTTCGATCGCGAGCTTTTCGGCTTCGATCGAGCCGGTTTCGGAAATCGCCATCGTGCCGGTGGCCGAATGCAGGATGCCGACGGTGACTTCAGTGTCGGTAACCGCGAGCCCGGTGGTGTTGATCGCGGAGGTTGCCGGCGCCTGGGCAAAAGATGAGCGCGGAAGCACGGTCAAAGCGGGAATCGCCGCCATGCCCATTAGCAGCTTGCGGCGAAATGCCGACTGTAGCCCCTGTTTATTCTCGTCTGACATATCAACCCCTGTTTGTTCGAGGACGCGTTATTGGCGGGGTCAGGATTGCTGAATTTGTGCAGTGCACAGATACGCAAGATCGCGTATATTGCACCGCAAAATAGCGACGTAGGTTTTGGTACGGGGTTTGCTGACGATCGAGGGGTCGATGGTCGGCAGTGAGGAGTACAGAAGTGGCAGGGCGGCAGCGGATAGACCGCGTCAGGCGCCAATATAATCAATGGGTTGCCAACCAGACGCTGGAAGACTACGCGCTGCGCTTCACCGCCAAGAGCGCGCGGCGCTGGTCGGCCGCCCGCGTCGCCAACACCGCGCTCGGGGCGATCTCGTTTCTGGCGCTGGAAGCCATCGGCGGAACCATCACTCTCAACTATGGCGCCACCAACGCCATGGCCGCCATCCTGGTGGTCAGCGTCATTATCTTCTGCTGCGGATTGCCGATTGCCTACCATGCCGCCAAAAGCGGCATCGATATCGACCTGCTGACCCGCGGCGCCGGCTTTGGCTATATCGGCTCGACCATCACATCGCTGATCTACGCCTCCTTTACCTTTATCTTCTTCGCGATCGAGGCGGTCATTCTCGCGACCGCATTGGAGATGTGCTTCGGCATTCCGCGTCCGATCGGCTATCTGATCTCGGCCGTCGTCATTATTCCCCTGGTGACCTACGGCATCACCCTGATCAGCCGCTTCCAGCTATGGACGCAGCCGCTCTGGGTCATTCTCAACCTTCTGCCATTCGCGGCGATTGCCTACGCCAATCCGCATTCCTTCGCCGAATGGCGGAGCTTTGCCGGAGAGCATGGCGACCCGGCTGGCCATCTTGACCTGATGCTGTTCGGCACCGCCGCGTCGGTGGTGTTCTCGCTGGTGGCGCAGATCGGCGAACAGGTCGACTTCCTGCGGTTTCTGCCGCGCGACCGACGAACCTCGCGGCGATCCTGGTGGATCGCGCTGCTCTGCGCCGGTCCGGGCTGGATTGGCGCCGGCGCCCTCAAGCTGATGGCCGGATCGTTCCTGGCCTTTTTTGCGCTGAGCCATGGCGTTTCTGAAGAGCACGCCGCTGAGCCGGCGCACATGTATCTCGAAGCATTTCGCTACGTGCTGTCGCAGCCGGATCTGGCGCTGGCGTTGACCGGCACCTTCGTCATCCTGTCGCAGGTCAAGATCAACGTCACCAACGCCTATGCCGGCTCGATCGCGTGGTCGAACTTCTTTTCGCGCCTGACCCACAGCCATCCCGGCCGCGTGGTGTGGCTGGTGTTCAACGTGCTGGTCGCCCTGCTGCTGATGGAAATCGGCGTCTACAAGGCGCTGGAGCAGACGCTAGCACTTTATTCAAACGTTGCCATTGCCTGGGTCGGCGCGCTGGTCGCCGATCTCGTGATCAACAAGCCGCTCGGCCTGCGCCCGCAACAGATCGAGTTCAAGCGCGCCCATCTCTACGACATCAACCCGGTCGGCGTCGGCGCCATGCTGATCGCGACCATCGTCTCGATCAGTGCGTTCTACGGCGTGTTCGGGCCGACCGCGAAAGCCCTCTCCGCCTTCGTGGCGCTGGCGGTCGCCTTCGTCACCGCACCTTTGATCGCCTGGGCCACCGACGGCAAATATTACATTGCGCGCAAACCGAAACGGAGCTGGCAGAATCTCGAATCGATCCAGTGCTGTATCTGCGAACATTCGTTCGAGCCCGAGGATATGGCCTCCTGCCCGGCCTATGCCGGGCCGATCTGTTCGCTGTGCTGTTCGCTCGACGCGCGCTGCCATGACCTCTGCAAGCCGCATGCGCGGATCGGCGCGCAGCTGTCGGGAACGCTGGGCAAACTGGTGCCGAAGCCGATCTATGCCCAGATCAACTCGCAGCTCGGGCATTATCTCGGCGTGTTCGCGGTCTCGGCCGGATTGGTCGGGCTGACGCTCGGGCTGATCTACCTGCAGACCTCGGCGACGATACTCAACGACGCCATGCTGTCGGACGTCCTCTGGAAAGTCTTCTTCGCGCTCACCATCATCATCGGCGTGGTGGCGTGGCTGTTCGTGCTGGCGCAACAAAGCCGCCGCGCGGCGGAAGAGGAAACCAAGCGGCAGACTTCGCTGCTGATCCATGAAATCGACGCCCACAAGCGCACCGACACCGAGCTGCAGCGCGCCAAGGAAGTTGCGGAATCGGCCAATCTTGCCAAGAGCCGCTACGTCGTCGGCCTCAGCCATGAGCTGCGCTCGCCTCTGAATGCGATCTCCGGCTATGCGCAGCTGCTGGAACAAGATTCCAGCCTGAACACCAAGCCGCGCGATCAGGTGCGGGTGGTCCGGCGCAGCGCCGACCATCTGTCGGGACTGATCGACGGCATTCTCGATATTTCCAAGATCGAAGCGGGCAGGCTCTACCTGTCGCGCGACGAGGTTCGCTTAAGCGAATTCCTCGATCAACTGGTCGGAATGTTCCGGGTTCAGGCTGTCGCCAAGAGTATCGACTTCACCTTCAAGCGGCCGAAGGTGTTGCCTGTCGTCGTCTACGCCGATGAAAAGCGCCTGCGCCAGGTCCTGATCAACCTGCTGTCAAACGCGCTGAAATTTACGCAGGCCGGCGGCGTGCAATTCGTGGTGCATTATCGCAGCCCGGTCGCTGAATTCGAAATCATCGATACTGGCCCCGGCATCCAGGCCAGCGACCTCGAACGCATTTTTGCGCCGTTCGAGCGCGGCGCGCTCGGCGTCTCGCAGCCGCAGACCGGAACTGGTCTCGGCCTCACCATCAGCCGGCTGCTCGCCGGCGTGATGGGCGGCGACATCAAGGTCTCCAGCACCGTCGGCGCCGGCAGCACTTTTCGGGTCAAGATGCTGCTGTCGGAAGTGACCAACCCGACCCGGATCGCGCCGGTCGAAGCGCCAATCTACGGCTATCTCGGCCCGCGCAAGACGATCCTGATCACCGACGACGACCCGACCCAGCGCGACCTGTTGCGCGAAGTGCTGACGCCGCTCGGCTTCATCCTGCTCAGCGCGCCCGACGGCGCCGCGTGTCTGGCGCTGGCACAGCATTGCCGGCCTGATTTGTTCCTGCTCGACATCTCCATGGCCGGCATGGACGGATGGACGGTGGCAGAAGCGCTGCGCGCCAACGGCCATCATCAGGCCCGCATCCTGATGGTGTCAGCGAGCGCGATCGAGGCGCACGGCGCGCCGCTGGCGCAGCCGTTCCATGACGGCTATATGATGAAGCCGATCGATATTCCCCGGCTGCTGGAAACCATCCGCCAATTGCTCAAGCTCGACTGGCAATACGAGGCCGAGCAGCCCCCCGTCCCGCACTGGAAACCCGAGACCGGCTCCCGCCCGCCGGTCAAACACGTCGAGGAGCTGATCGGGCTCGGGCAACTCGGCTACATCCGCGCGATCCAGATCAAACTGGACGAGATTGGAAACGACTATCCTGAACACGCCGATTTCGTCTCGCAAATGCGCTCACTGGTCGATCGCTTCGACCTCGACCAGTACATGGCCACATTGAAAACCCTGCACAGCTATGATCATTGATCCCAAAAAGCGCGATGTCGCTCTCGTCGTCGACGATTCGCCGGAGACCTTGCGGCTGCTCACCGATGCGCTCGACGGCGCCGGCATGACCGTCATGGTCGCGCTCGACGGCGCTTCGGCGATGCGGATCGTCGACCAGATCACGCCCGATATCGTGCTGATGGACGCCGTGATGCCGGGGATGGACGGCTTTGAGACCTGCCGGCGGCTGAAACGCGATGCCGGCCTCGACAATGTGCCGATCATCTTCATGACGGGCCTGGCCGAGACCGAACACATCGTGCGCGGCCTCGAAGCAGGCGGCGTCGATTACGTGACCAAGCCGATCGCGATCGAGGAAATGCTGGCGCGAATCCGCGTCCATCTTGCGAACGCGCGGCTGACCCAAAGCGCGCGCGCGGCGCTCGACGTCTCCGGCCGCTACCTGCTGGCGGTCAACAGCGTCGGCAAGATCATGTGGGCGACGCCGCAGGCGCAGAAATTACTGGCGGATACGCTCGCGGCCGACAGCGACGACGATTTCGTGCTGCCGGAACCGGTGCCGCAATGGCTCGATCAGGCCGAGAAGGGCAAGGCCGGCTCGAAGGCGGCCGCGATGGCGCCGTTTCCCGGCAACGAGCAACTCCGGCTGCAATATATGGGCAAGCTCGGCCCCAACGAATTCCTGCTGCGGCTGGCCAAGGATTCCGGCGCCGAAACGCCCGCGGAATTCTCCAGCGAACTCGGGCTGACCACGCGCGAGGGCGAAGTGCTGCAGTGGCTCTCCAAGGGCAAGACCAACCGCGACATCGCGCAGATTCTTGGACTCAGCCCACGCACCGTCGACAAGCATCTCGAGCAGATCTACTCGAAACTCGGCGTCGAGAACCGCACCGCGGCGGCCGCGATCGCGGTCAATGCGACGAACAGGAAGTCGTGAGGCGTTCTTCTCCTTCTCCCCGCACGCGGGGAGAAGGTCGGGATGAGGGGGACTCTCCGCGAGTCTGGTGCTAATCGAGAGACCTGTACCCCCTCACCCGGATCGCATCTGCGATGCGATCCGACCTCTCCCCGCAAGCGGGACGAGGTAATTAAGAACCCAGCCCGCTGATATCCGCGACCAGCACGGTGCCCGTCACCGACTCCGTGATGTAAAGCCGATCGAACTCCTTGCCGCCGATCGCGACGTTGGTGCAGCTCTGCCCCGCGCAGGACTTGATGCGCGCGATCAACTCACCATTGGGCGAGAACACAAAGACATGCCCGAGCGAGGCGTGGGCGACGAACAACCGCCCCGCTTTGTCCATGGTCATGCCGTCAGGACCGCTCGGACCAAACGTCGAGCAGAAGCGGCCGACCTTGGAGACGTTGCCGTCTCGCATGAACGGCATCCGCCACACCGCATTGTCGCGGGTCATTGCCACGAACAGCACGGCTTCCTGCGGATCGAGCACCAGACCGTTTGGGCTGATGCCGGTGTCGATCAGGCAGTCGAGCCGGCCGTCGGTTTTGAGACGATAGACGCGGCCGGTCGGATCGTGCAGGCCGGTCTGGCCCTGATCGGTGAAATAGATGTCGCCGTTGGAGGCGATGTGGAGGTCGTTGCAGCCCTTGAAGGACTCCGAGTTGCGCGACCGCAGCACGTGCTGCATCCGCCCTGCTTGTGCATCGAGCTCCATGATGCCGTTGCGGTAGTCGGCGACCAGGATGCGGCCGTCGCGGGCAATCTTCAGCCCGTTGGGCCAGCCGTCATATTCGACCACCAGCGACCATTTTTTGTCGGGCGTAATCCTGAAGATGCGCCCGAAGGGGATGTCGACGATATAGAGATTGCCCTCGGCGTCGAACGATGGTCCTTCGATGAAGCAGTCGGTCGGTGCACCCGGCCGGTTGGCATCGGCCCATTCGGTACGGACGTTGCGCCGGAACTCGGCGGGCATCGCGGAGAAGACCTGGGTCGGGATCAGTTTTGGCGGCGTTTCCAGATACATCATTTTTTTGGTTCACCCGTTATGGAACAAGCGCACCATAGATGACGTTATCGGGGCCGTCGATTGCATGGCCGCCCCCGCCGTCATTGCGAGCCAACGGGTCGCATGACGGATGAGACAACCTCAGTTGGCAACCGCAAACTGTTCCGGCACGGCAGCCAGCGCCGTCTGCGCGATCAACCGCTTCAATTCCGGAATGCAGGAGCCGCAATTAGTGCCGGCCTTCAGCTTGGCGCCGATGTCGGCGGCGGTGCGTGCACCAGCTGCAATGCTCTCGCAGATGCTGTTGCGGCCGACGCCGAAGCAGGCGCAGACGATCGGGCCGGCGTTGGCAAGGCCGTCGGCCGACTTGCCGGATAGCAGCATGCGACGCTGGTCGTTGGAAAGCGTATCGGCGGCGAACAGGTCCTTGACCACGTTCCAGTCGCCGGCGTCCCGGGCGGGGCCGATGAACAGGCAGGTCTCGATGCGGTCGCCACTAAACGACGCCGCGCGATAGACGCCGCCACCGAAATCCTTGTATTCGGCGAAATCGTCCGACGTGAAGGACTTCAGCCAGGATTGCCACCCCTTTAGATCGGCATTGTCGGCGAACAGATAACCGTGACCGCCATTGACGGCGACGTGCACGCCCCAGGCATGCACGGGCAATTTGAGCGGCCGTCGCGACAGCGCAAAGCCGCGGAACACATACTCGTAAGGTGCGATCGACGCCGGCGTCGCCTTGTTCTCGGGCTGGCCGGAGAACGCGTCGGTAAACGGCGCCACCAGCGCACCGACGCGGGCGCCGGTCGCATTGGCTTCGCTCCAGTGGATCGGCGCGAACAGCATGCCGCGCTGCTGGCGCTCGCTGACGACGACGCGAAGCGTGCATTGTCCGTAATCGGTGGTAACGCGCGCGAAATCGCCGTCGGCGACGCCATGCCGCGCCGCATCGTCGGGATGAACCTCGACGAACGGCTCCGGCAGATGCTGGCCGAGCCGCGGGCTTTCGCCCGACCGGGTCATGGTGTGCCACTGGTCGCGGATGCGACCGGTGTTGAGCCGCAGCGGCCTTGCGGGCGTGGTTTCGGTTCGCAGCGCCGGAATTTCCGGCGCAATGAAACGAGCCTTGCGATCGTTGGCGAAGAAGCCACCTTCGGCAAAGAAGCGCGCCTGCGGCTGCGTATCCAGCCGGACCGGCCATTGCACCGGCGCCATCGTATCGAACGCCTCGTCCGACAGCGCCTTCAGCCCGCCGATGTCGAAATCGCGCCCGCCGTCGTTCTCGAACGCCGAGAGCGCGGCGTGTTCGCGGAAAACATCCGCGGCCGAGTTGAAATCAAATGCCGCGCCAAAACCGAGACGTTTTGCGACTTCGCCCAGGATCCACCAATCCGGTTTGGCCTCGCCCGGCGCATCCAGGAACGTGCGTTGACGCGAGATGCGGCGCTCCGAATTGGTCACGGTGCCGGATTTTTCGCCCCAGGCCTGCGCGGGCAGCAGCACATGCGCGCCGACATCCACCGTGTCGTTGGAAACCACGTTCTCCGACACCACGAACAGGTCGAGCTTTTTCATGGCCTCGCGGACGGCGTCGGCATTCGGCAGCGACACCGCGGGATTGGTGCCCATCACCCACAGCGCCTTGATCTCGCCGCGCGCGATCGCCTCGAACATCTGGACCGCTTTCAGCCCCTCATGGGTCGCGATCCGTGGCGCTTTCCAGAACCGGCGCACGCGATCGATGTCCGGCGGCGTGAACCCCATATGCGCCGCGAGTTGGTTGGCGAGCCCGCCGACCTCGCGGCCGCCCATCGCATTGGGCTGACCGGTCAGCGAGAACGGCGACGCGCCGGGTTTTCCGATCCGTCCTGTGGCGAGATGGCAATTGAGGATGGCGTTTACCTTGTCGGTGCCCTGCGCCGACTGGTTCACCCCTTGCGAATACAACGTGACGACCCGCGGTGTGTTGGCAAAGACCTGGAAGAACGCCGCAACGTCGGCTTCGGACAGGCCGGTCGCCAGCGCGGTGGCGCCGACGCTGCCCGCCATGCCGCGGGCCCGCGCCATCGCGTCGTCAAAACCGCCGGTATGAGCCTCGATGTAATCCCGGTCGAGCTTGCCGTGATCCGCGAGATAGACCAGCAAGCCGCTGAACAAAGCGGTGTCGGTGCCCGGTTTCAATCCCAGGAACAGATCGTCATCGCCGACCGTATCGGTCCGCCGCGGATCGATCACCACGATACGGGCACCGCGCGCCTGCTTGTTGGCCAGCATGCGCTGGTACAGCACCGGATGGCACCACGCCGCGTTGGAGCCGACCAGCACCAGCAAATCCGCCTCGTCGAGATCCTCGTAGCAACCCGGCACGGTGTCGGCGCCGAACGCGCGGCGATGGCCGGCGACGGAAGACGCCATGCAGAGCCGGGAGTTGGTGTCGACATTGGCGCTGCCGAGAAACCCCTTCATCAGCTTGTTGGCGACGTAATAGTCCTCGGTCAGCAACTGGCCGGACAGATAGAACGCGACCGCGCCAGGACCATCGCGCGCAATGATGTGCTGGAAACGATGCGCGACATGGTCGAGCGCGTCGCTCCAGGCCACCCGCTCCATGGTGCCCTTGTCGCAGCGGATCATCGGATAGAGCAGCCGGTTGGTCAGGCCGAGTGTTTCGCCGAGCGCCGAGCCCTTCGAACACAGCCGGCCGAAATTAGCGGGATGCTCGGGATCGCCCGAAATCGCCGCACCACCTCGGCCGTCGGGCGTCGCCAATATGCCGCAGCCGACGCCGCAATAGGCGCAGGTAGTGCGCGTGGCCCGCAGATCGGGATCGACGGCGCTCATGTGGCTGGCCTTATCATGCCGCCTCTGAACGCAGCGCCAGCGAACGGCCGAACATCATGTCGGCGCGCATTCTCTGCGTCGGCTGATGGGTACGGATCAATTCGAGGTACCAGAGCGCATCGCCGACATCGCCGATCAGGACCGCGCCGGTCAGCCTTCCGTCGGTGATCACGAGTTTCTTGTAGGTGCCGTGGTTGATGTCGGAGAGCACGATGCTCTCGGAACCCTCGCCGCCCATGAATTCGCCGGCGGAGAATACGCTGACGCCGGAAACTTTCAGATTGGTCGCGACCACGCTGCCGCCATAGGCGGCTTCGCGGCCGGCGAGATGCTGCGCCAGCACCCGGCCCTGCTCGTAGGCCGGCTCGACCAGGCCGTAGCAGGTGCCGCGATGTTCGGCGCATTCGCCGATCGCAAAGATGTCCGCAGCCCCCGTCTGCAGATGATCGTCAACGATGATGCCGCGGTTGACGGCGATACCGGCGTCCTTGGCCAGCGCGATGTTGGGCCGGATGCCGGCCGCAAAAATCACGGCCTCGGCGTCGATCCGGCGGCCGTCCACCAGTTCGACGCCGTCGACGTGGGTTTTGCCCAGGATGCGCGCCGTGTTGGCGTTGAGCAGGATCTCGATGCCCTTGCGCTCGACGAGCGATTTCAACAGCGCCGCCGCGGGCGCGTCGAGCTGACGCTCCATCAACCGGTCCATCAAATGGATCAGCGTCACCGGCGCGCCGGCCTTGGCGAGCCCATAAGCCGCTTCGAGACCGAGCAATCCGCCGCCAACGACTACCACGCGCTTCTTTTGCGCCGCCAGCGTCAGCAACAGATCGACGTCGCGGCTGTCGCGGAAGGTATGGACGCCGGCGAGATCGGCGCCCGGCACGTTGAGCCGCAGCGCCGAAGAGCCCGTGGTCAGCACCAGCTTGGAAAACGGGATACTCTCATCGCCCGCGATCTTGAGTTCGCGGCGACCGACATCGATCTCGGTCGCCCGGCAATTGTATTTCAGCGTGACGCCGCGCTCGCGCCACCACGACGCCGGCCGTAATTCGATATCCTGCGTCGTGGTTTCGCCCGCCAGCACCGAGGACAGCAGGACGCGGTTGTAAGCGAGCCGCGGCTCGTCGCCGATCACGGCAATGGCGTAGCGACCGAGCGAGACCTTGGTCAATTCGTCCACCAGGCGCGCGGCGGCCATGCCATTGCCGACGATTACTAGCTGTTCGCTCACGGCGTCTCCTCGTATCCTCTACTCGGCAGCTTGAGCGCAGCCATAGGCTTCCTGAATCATGTAACCGGACAGCGTGCCGTAGGCCGCGACCCAGGCCTCGGCGACATCAGGGGTCCAGGCGTCGCCGAGTCCCTTTTCCAGCGTCCACAGCAGCGCGCCGCCGACCACTGGATAGTGCTCCGACTTGGCGCCGTAGTTGACGTGCCGCTTTGCCAGCGCACTGGCGGCGGGCAAAATGGCTTCCAGATTGGTCAATCCGCCAACCACGACGGCGAGCGTCGCCATCAATTTCTTGCGCTGTTCTTTCATGTCGTCCGGAAACATCGCCCGCACCGATGGGGCCACTTCGAACAGGCGATCGTAGAACAGCACCGCGGCGTGCTCGGATATCGGCGCAACCTTGGCAAAGCTGTCCTGAACCATCTTGATTTGTGTCGGATTCATCTCAATTCTCCTCAGCGTTTTGAAGGGGAACCGGTTGGTCGCGATATCTGCAGAATAAGTTCACTGCTGTTGTCTCTATGCGGCTTCGGGGCTGACAACAGCCGGCGAAGCCGGCACTTTCGAAACTGCGCCGTGCTCGTAGGCATCGAGGAATTCGAGCACCTGAAGGCGATAGCGGTAGTAGTTCGGGTGTTCGAGGAGGGCCTTGCGCGTGCGCGGCCGCGGGATATCGACCTGCATGATCTGGCCGATGCGGGCATTGGGTCCGTTGGTCATCATCACCACGCGATCGGCGAGCAGGATCGCCTCGTCGACATCGTGGGTAACGCACAGGGCCGTCACCTGCGTACGTTTCCAGACATCCATCAGCACTTCCTGGAGGTCCCAACGCGTCAGGCTGTCGAGCATGCCGAACGGCTCGTCGAGCAGCAACAGTTTTGGCGACAACGCGAACGCGCGCGCGATGCCAACGCGCTGGCGCATGCCGTTCGACATTGCCGCCGCCATTTTGTCGAACGAGTCCGCAAGACCGACACGCTCCAGATAATAGTCAACGATCTCGTCGCGCTCCTGGCGCCTGGCGTGCGGGTAGACGCGATCGACGCCGAGGGCGACGTTCTCGCGTGCCGTGAGCCATGGAAACAGCGACGGCGCCTGAAACACCACCGCGCGGTCGGGACCGGCGGCGGCTATTTCGCGGCCATCGAGAATGATACCGCCAAACGAGACATCGTTCAGCCCGGCGGTCATCGACAGCACCGTGGACTTGCCGCAGCCGGAATGGCCGATGACCGAAATAAATTCGCCCTTTCGTACCCTGAGGTCGAAATTTTCAACAACCGTGACCGGGCCCTTCGGCGAGGGGTAAACCTTGGAAAGCTGCGAATATTCGAGATAACGGTCCGGGTTGAGCGTGATAGAGGTGGCGGCCTTCCGATAGGCCGCCGGCGGCTTGTCCATCTGCGTAATGGGCACGACATTGGGAAGCGTGCGGGCCGTCGTCGGCGCCGAGGCCGACCGGTCCGCCACCACATCCATCAGATAGCCGGTGACGTCCTGACGCAGCCGCTTGAAGTTCGGATCCTGGTTGATCAGGGAACGACTGCGCGGGCGCGGAATATCGACCTTGAATTCCTTGCCAAGCGTAGCCTTCGGGCCGGGCAGCAGCGGAATAATCCGGTCGGCAAGCAGGATCGCCTCGTCGACGTCGTTGGTGATCAGCACCACCGTGCGCTTGTCACGCGACCAGATTTCGATGATCTCGTCCTGCAGCTTGGCCCGGGTCAGCGCGTCAAGGGCCGAGAGCGGCTCGTCGAGCAGCAAAATTTCCGGGCTGCCGGCAAGCGCCCGGGCAACCGAGACGCGCTGGCGCATGCCACCCGAGAGTTCGGAGGGCAGACGCTCGGCAGCGTGCGAGAGCCCAACCATTGCGATGTAACGCTCAACGCGTTCCGCACGCTCCTTCTTGCTCTTGCCGGCGAAAATCTGATCGACGGCGAGCGCCACGTTACCCCGCACGGTCAGCCACGGCAGCAGCGAGTAGGATTGGAAAACAACCCCGCGGTCGGGACCCGGGCCGGTCACGGGCTTGCCTTTCAGCATGATCGCGCCGGCATCCGGCTGGATCAGCCCGGCGATGGCCGAGATCAACGTCGTCTTGCCGCTCCCGGAAAAGCCGACAATAGCGACGAACTCGCCTTCGGTGACCTCGAGGTCGAGGTTGGAGAGAACCTCGGTGCGCTTGTCGCCGGAGCCGTAGCTCTTGCAGACACCCTTGAGAGACAGGAACGACATGCGGATCTCATCAGCGCTGGCTGGAGAACGTAAAAGCCGACTGGAGCGCGAACATGACGCGATCGAGCAGGAAGCCAATCAGGCCGATGGTCAGCACCGCGACAATGATCTTGGCCAGCGATTGCGACGAGCCGTTCTGAAATTCGTCCCAGACGAACTTTCCGAGTCCAGGATTCTGCGCCAGCATTTCGGCCGCTATCAGCACCATCCAGCCTACGCCGAGCGAGAGCCGCAGGCCGGTAAAGATAAGCGGCAGCGAGCTCGGCAGCACCAGTTTGGTTATGGTGCGGCTGGTCGGCAGTTGCAGCACGCGGCCGACGTTCAGCAAATCCTTGTCGATCGATGCCACCCCGAGCGCGGTGTTGATCAGCGTCGGCCACAGCGAGCACAGCATCACCGTGATCGCAGAAACGACGAGCGATTTCGGCAGTGCCTCCGATGGATTGGTATAGAGTGCCGATACGACCATGGTAACGATCGGCAACCAGGCGAGCGGCGAAACCGGCTTGAATATCTGGATCAGCGGATTCAGCGCGCTATTCATGACCCTGGATAGGCCGCAGAGGATTCCCAGCGGCACGGCGATCACGGTCGCCAGCACGAAGCCAAGCCCCACGGTAAGCAGGCTGGTGGCGATCTGGTCGATATAGGTCGGTTTGCCGGCGTAGCCGCGATGCTTCACATCCTCCGGATGACCGTCTGCCACGATCTTGGCGTTGCGAGCATCCTGCCGCTCGTAGAAGGCTGCCTGCTTGGCCCGCTCGGCCAAATGATCGGCATAGAGGTTCTTGGTCTGGACCCAAACCTCGGCCGGACCGGGGATGGCGCCGAGCGAGGTCTTGACCTGAGGCGCCGCCCACGACCACGCCACGAGAAACACGACGATGCCGATCAGCGGCACCACCAGACCCTGCCGCAATTCCCTGAGCTGCGGCTTGATGCTGTCGCCGGCGGCGATGCGCGCCAGCGGCGCCAGCCAGCCAAGACCGAGAATATTGAGATAGGTCTCGGCGGTGTTGATGCGCGCGAACAGGCGCTCCTTGCGCGCGCGTCGGCGCGCTTCTGCATCAACATCGACGAAGTCGCTGACCAATGCCATGAGTAATATTTCCTCGGGTTAGATCATCTGTGTCGGGGGCGGTGCGTGGCGGACCTGACCATGTCAGCCGTCGACCACCTTGGCGCCGTCGACCTTCTGTTTGCCCTTGAGGCCGATCTTCAGGCTGTCGATATAGGCGTTGGGTTTCCGTCCATCGTAAGAGATGCCGTCGATGAACTGGGCCGTCGGCGCGCGGAAGCCGTCGGTTTCCCAGGGAAAGTCTTCCTTCTTCGCCTTGCCGTCCGCGACGAGCAGTTTGGCGGCGGCCAGATAGAGGTCGGGGCGGTATACGCTCTTCGCGGTCTCGTGAAACCAGGCGTCGTCATGAGCGTCGGCGATCTGACCCCAGCGCCGCATCTGGGTGAGGTACCAGACCGCATCGGAGTAATAGGGATAGGTCGCGAAGTAACGGAAGAAGACGTTAAAGTCGGGAATGTCCCGCTTGTCGCCCTTCTCGTACTCGAACGTTCCGGTCATCGAGTTGGCGATGACGGCCCTGTCGGCGCCGACATATTCCGATTTCGACAGCAGATCGACAGCCTTGTTCCGGTTGGCATTGCCGTTTTCGTCGAGCCACATGGCGGCACGGATCAGCGCCTTGGTCAGCGCCAGCACGGTGTTCGGGTTCTTCTCGGCAAACGCGGCGGTGATACCGAACACTTTCTCCGGATTGTCCTTCCAGATTTCGTAATCGGTGATCACGGGCACACCGATACCCTTGAACACGGCGGCCTGGTTCCATGGCTCACCCACGCAGTAGCCGTTGATGGTGCCGGCTTCGAGCGTCGACGGCATCTGCGGCGGCGGCGTCACCGACAGCAGCGCTTCGGCAGCGATCGTTCCGCTGACATCGGCGGTCGAGTAGTAGCCCGGATTGATGCCCCCGGACGCCAGCCAGTAGCGAAGCTCGTAATTGTGCGTCGAGACCGGGAATACCATTCCCATCTTGAAGGACTTGCCTTCGGCCTTCATCTTTTCGATGGCCGGCCGCAGGGTGTCGGCCTTGATCGGATGCACCGGCTTGCCGCTGGCGTCCTTTGGAATCTGCGGCTTCATCATGGCCCAGATCTCGTTGGAAACCGTAATGGCGTTGCCATTGAGGTCCATCGAGAACGGCGTGACGATATGCGACTTGGTGCCGAAGCCGATTGTCGCGGCCAACGGCTGGCCGGCAAGCATATGGGCGCCGTCGAGTTCACCCGTAATCACGCGATCCAGCAGAACCTTCCAGTTGGCCTGCGGCTCGAGCGTGACGATGAGACCCTCATCCTCGAAGTAACCGTTTTCCTTGGCGACCGCGAGCGGCGCCATGTCGGTGAGCTTGATAAAGCCGAGCTTCAACTCGTCCTTCTCGGGCTTGAGCGCCGCGGCGCGGGCGCGGCCGGACATCATGGCGAATGCAGCAGCGGCGGTCCCCGCAGCGAGGAAGGTGCGGCGATCAATTCCCGGAAGCGTGGATGTTCCCGCCGTCGCCTTGAAAAGCTGGCGCCGGATCAAGCCGCGATACGAGGTCTGGTCTGTGGGCTTCGTCATAAGAGCTGTCGTCCTTTGCGTCTGAGGGACCATCCGCCTGTTGGCAACGCGACCATGCGCGGGACATAGCGGCGCGCTCCGGGGAAGCCCCGGTCTGGGCGATGTCAAAATTCGGATGATGGTTTCGAAAGACGGCTTCAATGGCGTCAGCACAAGCCATTCAAGCTTCGTGCCAAGCTTCTTCAGAAAGAAAAATGAAGCAACTGTAATGACTTGAAGAAATGGCCCGCAAACCGCCCCTGCGAGGCCCCCGCATCTAAAATTTGCGATTCGCTTATTTGTTGTGCGGCGCACAAAAAATAAGCAGCAAAGGAAATTCGGTTCGCAGACCGGCCGTTTGCCGGTGGCGATGTCGATGTTTTCGCGTCAATTCCGGTGAGATTCCAGCGGCTTTTGCCGCCAAAGCTTTTGGCACGTCGATTGCTTTTACTTCCGTCGGTCAATGAAGACTGCGGTTTACCGGAACGTCGAGGCCAATGCTGGCCAAGGCACAGGGAAAGCTCGGAGCTACCTCACCTAGGCAGCTCGCGTAGTCGTCGTGATGCCCCCCCCAAGCAAGGCTCGCGCTTCCCGGTTCCGGTCGACCTCGGTTGGATCAGCGCGTTCGTGTTCAACAGGCAACAAAGGGAATCGTAATGGCATATCTCGCACCTTCGGAATTCGTCACCAAAATGATCGACGCAGGCGAGTCCAAGATATTCATGTCCACGAGGGACACAGTGATCCGGGCCTACATGGCCGGCGCGATCCTGGCTCTGGCCGCCTGGTTTGCCGTCACGATCAACGTGAACACGGGCCAGCCGATCATCGGAGCGCTGCTGTTTCCGGTCGGATTTTGCATGCTGTATCTGTTGGGCTTCGATCTGCTGACCGGCGTGTTCGTCCTCGCACCGCTCGCGCTGTTGGACAAACGCCCGGGCGTCACGGT